>DGKH01000059.1:13419-39284 GCA_002386945.1 Proteobacteria bacterium UBA4575 | reverse complement strand
CGTGCCATTGCTGCTCGATAAAACTTCACCAATGCAAATAGATTGGTTTGATCGGTTAAGGCGACTGCCGGCATGGCATCGGCTACCACCTTATCTAGCAAGGAAGGAATACGTACGATGCCGTCGACGATGGAATATTCGCTATGCACTCGCAGATGAATAAAATTGGTCGCCATTAAACGCCCTCAGCCCTATTGCCGTGCAAATACTCACGCACTGGACGAAAACTAGTCCGATGATGACTGCAAGGACCATGCTGCTGTAAGGCACTCAGGTGCTTGGCGCTGGGATAGCCCTTATGTTGTGCAAAACCATATTCGGGGAAATCTTGATGTAGATCACACATTTCTTGATCGCGTGTAACTTTAGCTAGAATAGAGGCCGCTGCGATCGCTTTCACACGCTGATCGCCTTTCACTACGGCATAGGAGAGAACACCAAAATCAGGACTGAAATTGCCATCAACCAAGACTAATTCGGCCGACTGACTGAGCCCAGAAAAAGCCCGTTGCATAGCAAGCAAACTGGCATTTAGGATATTCAAATCATCGATCTCAGCAACTTCAGCACGACCTAAGGCCCACGCTTGCGCATGACTTTTAATATACGCTGATAACCTCTCACGTTTACTCTCACTGAGCTTTTTTGAATCATTCACTTCAGACCAGTCAGGGCCATCACCTAAAATGACTGCTGCTGCAATAACAGGGCCCGCAAGCGGACCACGCCCCGCTTCATCTATGCCGGCACAGGCCAGTAAGGAGACTTTAAGGTCTTCAGGGTCAATCTGCTTGTTATGTCGTTGCGTCACTAATATGGGCTGCGGTTTGATGCTGTTCTTGTCAGATTGGAATAGCTTTTTTATAACATAGATTGACCATCGTTATGACAGCAAATCAACGGCACCCCAAATCATAGCCATCGACTATGACCGAGTGTTATGGAGAGAGCCGGCTTGGCAGTGCGATTGCAGCCAAGGAATTTTCTAAATATTAACAGGCTGATCCTGCTGTTAATATTAAATTAGACGACTCTATTAATCGTCTAGTTCTTTAAACATACATTTTAACTGACCACTGGCCGCCAATTCATCATCGACATAAGCCGCACATTCAAATAGCCCTAGATTACGCTTCATCCGTGAAATACGAGACTTCAGGATAAGTTGATCACCTGGGACCACTGGACGCTTAAAGCGAACGTCATCGACGCCAACAAACAGGAATAAGCTCTTTTTTTCAGGTCGCAAAGCCGGGTCACTCAAGACTAAGACACCTGAGGCCTGGGCTAAGGCTTCAAGAATGAGTACACCTGGGAAGACTGGAGTCCCAGGAAAGTGTCCAGTGAAAAAGGGTTCATTAATGCTGACATTCTTCTTAGCAATAATCGAATCACCATGATTACACTCAATAACGCCATCCAATAAAAGAAATGGATACCGATGCGGTAAACATTCCATTATTTCTTGAACTGACATAACACTCATTTTCTACTCCACGTAAGTACGATCCGTTTACTTTTATTATTCATAATCAAACTCATCTGTACTTACAAAAAAGCGACTCAACGGTAACCCGTTCAGCCGCTCATCTTCAGTGTTAAAAAGTCGCTTACTGCGAGCTCAGCTTCTCGAGCACTTTTGCAGTGATATCGATGCTTGGACTTGCATATAACACTGGCTGTGTAAGCACTAGGTCATAAGCTTCTTTAGTCGCAATCTGCTGAATTACTTCATATACTTTCTTTTGTAATACGCCTAACTCTTCGTTACGACGGATGTTGAAGTCTTCTCGCATCTCATCACGCATACGGTTGTAGTCACGCTTTTGGCTTAGAACTTCACGCTCTAATTTAACGCGATTACTTTCACTCATGATGCTGCCATCATTATTAAGCTTTTCTTCTAGCTTTAGCACCACATCACGTGCCGCAGTGAGTCCTTTGTCGCGAGTTGCAAATTCCTTCTCAAGCGACGAGCGTGCAGCGCCAGCCTGTGGGGATTTTTCCATGATCTCACCAATATTAACAAAACCAAGTTTTGGCTCTGCCAATGCGGTGCCCGCAACCATTAGTGTTGCGGCAAGGAAAGTACTGACGATTTTCTTCGTATTCAAGTTAATGCTCCTACTTTAAAAGCTTGTGCCAAATTCAAATTGAAATGACTCTGTTTTATCATCTGGTTCATCGTTATATGTACCTGCAAAGGAAAGAGAAATACCTCCCAATCCTGTAATCATATTAAGCTCGAGGCCATAACTACCGCGCAATTCGCTAGCCTCCCACTCATCCACATCTGCGTATACATTACCAATATCTGAGAACAACCCCAACCGGAAGTTTTTGGAATCAGCTAAGGCTGGTACTGGGAAGAATAATTCAACCCCGGCTGTTGTTAATAGATTGCCACCATAAGCACGGTCTTTAGAGTCTCTTGGACCTAGACTATTAGCCCGATAACCACGCACCGAGGAAGAACCACCAGCCCGGTACTTCTGAAAGAATGGCAGATCAGTAGTATCACCATATGAATCACCATATCCGACCTGAGAACGCGTTGATAGGGTAAATATATCGGTTAATGGGTAAAGAAAGATATTCTTATAATCAACCTTATAGTACTCAAGACCGCTCATTGGTACTGCCAATTCTACACGTGCTCGCTGATAGAAGCCCTCAGTACCAAAAATGCGTCTATTACGCGTATCATGCGTAATATTGCCGGACACGTTGATATTTGTAAATTTACTACCGTTGTCTTGTAGGAAATTATAGATTTCTTCTGAAGTATCGGTACCTGTCGTAACCTTCGTATGACTTATCTCAGCCGTAGCACCAACACGATCATCTTCCGTTAGCGGAATACCATAATTTGTCCGAAAACTAAGTTCATCCGTATTAAAGTCTGAGATATCGGCTTCTTCAGCGTCTACAGATATGTAACTAAAGCCATAACCGCGGTTAACACCATCAATGGTGTAATACGGATCATTATAACTCAGGTCATACACGGTATTAACCTTACTGGTGTTAATACTGAAAGAGACCGACTTACCACTGCCCAAAAAGTTATCTTGGCTAAGACTGGTAGTAATCACTGCACCCTGGCTATCAGACAGACCCGCACCGATGGTAAAACTACCGGCTAATCGTTCAGAAACCACCACTTCGATGTCGACCATATCATCGGCGCCAGGAATACGTATTGTCTCAAACTCGACTGACTCAACAAAGGCTAAACGCTGGACTCTACGCCTAGAGATTTCAATAGCTGTTTGTGAAAACCAGCCGCCTTCCATCTGACGAAATTCTCGACGATAAACCTCATCACGACTGTAGTCGTTACCCGTAATATTTATTCTGCGCACATAGACACGCTTACCCGGATCGATGAAGAAAGTTAATACAACTGATTTATCTTCTTCATTTACATCAGGCACTGGGTTTACTCGGGCAAAGGCATAACCATCTTCACTCAACCGATTTTTAATTCCTTCTGCCGATGCAACCACTTCAGATCGCGAGAAAAACTGATCTGTAGCAATTAACAACTGGGCTTCAAGGTCTTCTTTCGCCACAACAAAAGTGCCGGCGAGTTTAATCTCTTTAATCGTGTATTGATTACCTTCATCGACATTAACGGTGATAAAGATATCTTTTTTATCCTGTGAAATAGAGACCTGTGTCGATGCTACATTGAAATTAAGATAACCTGAATTTAGGTATTTAGAGCGTAGCTTTTCAAGATCTGCTTGTAACCGTTGCTTAGAATATTTCTCATTATCTGAGAGTGGTTTCCACCAAGGCTTACTGCCAGACTCGAAAGATTTTTTCAGCTCTTTATCTTTATAGACCTGATTGCCAACAATGTTTACACCGCGAATTTCAGCCGCTTCACCTTCTGCAATCTGGATCTCAATATCAACCCGATTACGACTTAATTCGGTCATTTCCGTCTTGATCTGAACACTGTATTTGCCACGTGAAAAGTATTGCTGCAACAGCTCATTTTCTAAGCGCCCCAGTACCGAGCGATTCAGCACACGGCCTGGTGCAATACCAATATCAGACAGACTTTCTATTAATTGATCATCAGGAATATCTTTATTGCCAATGATATTCAGACTAGCGATACCTGGGCGCTCTTGTAGTACCACGATCAAGACATCACCATCCTGACCTAAACTGATGTCATTAAACAGTTCAGTTTTATATAGCTCTTTAATTACTTGTGCCGAATCAGCACTGGAGAATGTATCACCGACTTTGACCGGCAAATATGTGAAAACGGTTCCTGGAGAAATTCTTTCAAGACCCTGTAGAACGATGTCACGAACCTTAAAAGGCTCAGCTTGCGCTACTCCAAATAAGAGCAGACAGGCCAAACTGGCTTTGATAATGGTTTTGATCACGTTAATTTTAATCGCTTTGTTAGACTAGTTAGTCGTTATTACAACTGTTAGCCAAGTAACCGTTGAAAATCATTATAGAAAGCCACCAGCATCAGGCTAGCGAGCAGAAAAACGCCAAGTTGCTGAGCATATATCTGAATACCTTCAGAGACTGGACTACCCTTCACTATCTCAACGCAATAGTACATTAAATGACCACCATCCAACATCGGTATCGGTAATAGATTCAAAATCCCAATACTGATACTGATAATCGCTAAAGTACTCAAGAATGTTGCCAAGCCTAACTGCGCCGACAAGCCTGCATATTCTGCTATTGATATGGGTCCACTAATGTTTTTTAACGACGCCTCACCAATCACAAGCTTAGCCAGTAGTTTAATGGTCAACACGCTCATATCAAGCGTTTTTGACACCCCTTTTTGCAATGCCTCTAAAGGACTGTAAATCACCGTCACCTGATGGGCGGTGATTTCTTCCTGAATCCGTCTCCGTTCCGCGTCATTTTCACCTAACCAAGGGTAAGCACCAATACGCCCCTGCGCCTGTTTGCTATCCGCTGCAAAATCGGGGGTTAGCACCAAAGACTGTTCTTGCCCCGCACGCTGTAGCTTAACTGTCAGTTTTTGCCCTGGATGCGCACGAATAACACGAACCCAGTCACTCCAATCGTTAATCAACTGATCATCCACTGCAACAATACGATCTTTCAGCTGTAAACCTGCACGCTGTGCCGCGCCCTCTTCAGTCAGCTCTCCTAACACCGCTGGTAAGCTTGCACGCCAAGGCTGAATACCGATCTTATCTAAGGCCATCCCTTCGTCTAATAAGGCCCTGGTATCACTTAAATCCAGCATGAGCTCTGTCTCATAGCCCTGTGCATCACGTTTAGTGACCGCAACCACACCATGGCTTAAGGCTTGATCAATAAAGGCAATACCCGCATCTTCCCAAGTCTGTGTCTCTACGTTGTTGACACGCATGATCTCATCACCGGCACGTAAACCGGCAACATAGGCCGGGCTACCTGCAATGGTTGCTCCAATCTCTGGTTTAAATCCTTGCACACCAACGACATACATCATCAGGTAAGCAGTTATGGCCAGTAAGAAATTAAACAAGGGTCCCGCTGCTACAATTGCGAAACGCGAGGCCACCGGCTTACGGTTAAACGCAAACGCCAACTCTTTTTCTTCGACTGGGGCTTCACGCTCATCCAACATCTTGACGTAACCACCCAAAGGCAAGGCGGCAAGCACGTATTCAATACCACTACGGCGTGACACATAACGCAGTAGTGGTTTGCCAAAGCCAACCGAAAAACGCAGCACACGGACGCCCAAGAGGCGTGCTGCCAAATAGTGGCCAAGCTCGTGAATTGTGACGATCACACTGATAGCGACTATAAAAGAAGCGATACTGATCAGAACCGTATTCATACTCTAACTATCCTAGCTAACATTATTATCTAAATTTAAGTCCAACTGGCAACCAGACGTTTGGCCTCGCGACGCGCACTCGCATCAACCCGAAATACATCTTCAATAGTCTGGATTTTAATAGCTTCCTCTTGCTCCACTATTATCGCAACCGCTTTATAAATATCCTGATAAACAATCGCAGACTGGAGGAAAGCAGCTACTGCGACCTCATTCGCTGCATTCAAGGCAATCGTTGCAGCCTGTCCTGCTCGCTGCGCATCCAAGGCCAGAGTAAGGCAAGGAAAACGCTCAGTATCTGGCTCATAAAATTCAAGATTGGCACAGTCAGCCAATGATAACGCTGCAACACCTGAAGCAATGCGCTCCGGCCAACCCAGCGCATGCGCAATCGGCACACACATATCAGGATGACCTAAGTGCGCTAGCACAGAACCATCACAGTAACTCACCATGGCATGGACTAATGATTGCGGATGGATCAGCACTTTGACTTGATTAGGTGACAGCTTAAATAAGAAACAGGCTTCAATAACTTCTAGACCCTTGTTCATCATGGTGGCTGAATCAACCGAAATCTTTCGCCCCATCTCCCAATTCGGATGGGCGCAGGCCTGCTCTGGTGTAACACCAGCTAGTTGTTCCAATGGCGTCTTGAGGAACGGCCCACCAGAAGCGGTCAGCGTAATATGCTCGACCCCAAGCATAGGCTGACTGACTGACTGATTAGCTAGACACTGTAATACTGCATTATGTTCGCTATCAATCGGTAATAATCTAGCACCACTTTCAGCCGCTGCTGTCAGTAGCAACTCACCAGCCATGACTAAGGCCTCTTTATTCGCTAGCAGTACATTCTTACCCGCATGTGCTGCAGCTAGTGTCGAGGGCAAGCCAGCACCACCAACGATTGCAGCCATGACACTATCGACGGCATCTAGTTGCACCACCTCGACCAAGCCAGTTTCAGCAGAGAGTAGCTGGGGGGCATGGGTTATATCTTTTAGCTGTGCTTTAAATATCGCTGCCGCAGCAGTATCGGTCACAACTACATACTGTGGCTTGAATTGAATGACCTGTTGCAGCAGCAGGTCGATCGATTGATGTGCACTTAAAGCAACCACGTTAAAACGATCTGGGTTACGCGCAATCACATCTAAGGTGCTACGACCAATGCTACCGGTTGAACCCAGAATAGTGACCCCAGTTGTGTTTTTGTCCTGCGCCATGATTAGAGCCAAGTGAGGCCCAAGACAAAGCCTGGAGCCGCTGCTAATAAACTGTCAATGCGATCTAACACACCACCATGTCCTGGAAATATCGAGCCACTATCTTTCACCCCAGCATTGCGTTTCAACAGGCTCTCAAATAAGTCACCCACTACTGATATCAACGCACTAAAGACTGATAGCAGCACGAAATAAACACTCGTGACTGCATTGTATTCAAACCATTGTGCGGCCAGTGCTGCGAATACAGATGTACCGACCAAGGCACCCAACACGCCTTCTCTGGTTTTACCGGGACTGAGCTCGGCAGCCAGCTTGCTACGGCCAAAGCGTTTGCCTGAAAAATAGGCGGCAATATCGGCCACCCAAATCAACAGGAAGAAATACAATAATAGACTGGCCTCGACCCTATGCAGCATGATCAGCGCTAACCAACCACTGGCGATAACAAAGTAACCACTTTGCTTAAGGAAAGAACGCAGGATTGGACTACCCAACCAACTTGTCTCATAGAAGCTGAGTAACACCAGTGCAAAGACCCAGTAGATACTCATTAGAAGCATCAACAACCGATAGTGCTCAGCCGTCAACCAGTAATATGCAAATGCCATAAAACCGGCACATAGAGCGACAAAGGCCATCTTAGCGCTAGTTTTATGCAGCACCATACTCGCCCACTCCCAAGCCCCAATCATGGCAAATACTGCCAACAATAAAGCGAGAGGCTGACTCGGCATCCACAGCAGTGCAGACAGCACCAAGGGTGCAAGAATAAGACCGGTGATAATTCGTTGACGTAGCATATTAAGACTCAATTTGTTCCGGCACTAAACCATAGCGACGTTTGCGTTTGGCGTAACTAGCAAAGGCAAGTTCTAACTCCTTGGCGTCAAAATCGGGCCAAAGGGTGTCACTAAAATAGAGCTCAGTGTAAGCCAACTGCCATATAAGAAAGTTACTAATGCGCTGTTCCCCACCGGTACGAATAAATAGGTCAGGGTCAGGAAGAGGGTAGGTCGAGAGATACTTTTCAAATGCATCTTCACCCAGCTCATCGCTATTTAAGCCTTGCAGCTGCACTTGTTTACAAAGTTGTTTACTTGCTTGCATTAAATCCCAGCGACCACTGTAGTCGATGGCAATGCTCAGCAACATTTTATCATTCGCTTTTGTTAGGGCTTCAGTCTGATCAATAAGCTCACGCAATTGCAAACTAAACTGTGTACGACCACCAATAAAACGTACTTGGATACCCTGCTCATGCAAGGTCTCAGCATCATTCTTCAATGATAAAATGAATAATTCCATAATCGCCTGCACTTCTTCTCGCGGACGTTGCCAGTTTTCACTACTGAAGGCGAACAGGGTCAGGTATTTTATGTTTTGCTTAAGACAGGCTTCGATAATCTTGCGGCAGGCCTTTGTACCCCGCCGATGTCCGATAGAGCGTGGCAGTAACCGTTTACTCGCCCACCGTCCATTCCCATCCATCACCACGGCCACATGTTTCGGTAGTGTTTGAGCTTTCGCCATATTCAATAAGACTGCACTAACAAGGTTGAAGGCTTCAAAGGAATTAAATCTCCATCAGCTCTTTTTCTTTAGCCGCCAGTATTTCATCTATATTCTTAATAATACTATCCGTCAGCTTTTGTACTGCTTCTAAAGAACCACGCTCATCATCTTCAGAGATTTCTTTTTCCTTGGTCAGCTCTTTAAGGTCACTATTTGCATCACGACGGATATTGCGAATAGCAACCCGTGCTTGCTCAGCTTCTGCACGCACCAACTTGACGAAATCACGACGTCTTTCTTCGGTCAATGCAGGCAAAGGCACACGAATAAGCTCACCTGTAGTGACTGGATTCAGACCCATATCTGAATTCATAATAGCCTTCTCGATTGCAGGCACCATAGTTTTCTCCCAAGGAGAAACTGCTAGGGTACGCGCATCATCGACACTGATATTAGCAGCTTGATTAAGAGGCACTTCTGAACCGTAATAATCAACCATAACGTGATCAAGCAGGCTAACGTTAGCGCGGCCAGTACGAATCTTAGTCAGCTCTACTCTTAGAGCTTCTACACTTTTATGCATACGCGTATTCGCGTCTTTTTTAATCTCTTCAATCATGACTTATTACCTGAAACTAAAGTACCGACATCTTCACCTAAGGCAATACGCTTAAGGTCGCCAGCATGAAACATATTAAATACACGTAATGGGATGTCATTATCACGACACATTACAATAGCGGTCGCATCCATCACCTGTAAATCATCGCGTAAAACCTGATCATAACTCAGTCGCTTATACATCTTAGCATCTGGATTTTTCATCGGATCAGCATCGTAAACACCATCGACCTTGGTTGCTTTCAGCATCAATTCAGCATCGATTTCGGTAGCACGTAAACTCGCTGCTGAATCGGTAGTAAAGAATGGATTACCTGTGCCCGCAGCAAAAACTACAACTCGTCCTCTTTCTAGATGACGGACAGCGCGCCGACGAATATAGTCTTCACATACTTCATTAATTTGAATTGCCGACATGACTCGGCTATTAGCACCTTGGCTTTCCAAGGCATCTTGTAACGCCAGACTGTTAATCACAGTCGCTAACATGCCCATCTGATCGCCGGTTACTCTATCAATACCGCCTTCTGCTAGACCTGCGCCACGGAATATATTACCGCCGCCAATCACGACAGCAACCTGCACATTCATTTCAAGCAACTCAACAATCTCTGTCGCTACGCGAGAAATCACTTGCGGGTCAATCCCATAGTCACACTCACCCATCAGGGCTTCGCCACTTAGTTTTAAAAGAATACGCTTGTAAACGGTTTTTTCACTCATACCTATAATCCTATTCTTGAACTCGCGACTGCAGATACAAAAACGGGGGCTAAGCCCCCGTTTTGTTTAACTTATGCCGTTTTGCTGGCTTGCGCCATAACTTCTTCGGCGAAGTTTTCAACTTTCTTCTCAATCCCCTCGCCTACTTCATAGCGATGGAAACTGACTGCTGTACTAGATCTCTCAGACAGCAATTTGGCAACGGTCTTATCAGGGTCCTTAACATACGGCTGACCCAATAAAGTAATCTCACCAAGGAACTTGCGTAGACGACCTTCAACCATTTTTTCAATAATGGCTTCTGGCTTACCACTAGCCTCTGCTTGCGCAACAAAGATATCCTTTTCTTTCTGAATCAGTTCAGGAGCGACACCTGACTCATCAACACATACCGGCTTACTTGCCGCGATGTGCATAGCGACGTCTTTGCAAAGCTCGTCATCAGCGCCTTCTAGCTCAACCATCACACCGATGCGTGCACCGTGCATGTATTTACCTAGCATGCCCTTTTCTGACTGCATGCATTCAAAACGACGCACTTGGATATTTTCACCAATCTTACTGACTAAGTTCTGGCGGGCAACTTCAACTGTCTCATCACCGTTCATTACTGTTGCCATCAAGGCTTCAACTGAAGCCGGTTGCTGACTTAAAATCAGCGCTGCAACAGCCTGCGAGAAATCCTGGAAGTTACTGTCTTTACCAACAAAGTCGGTTTCACAGTTCACTTCTAAAATTACACCTTGCTTAGCATCATCACTCACAAGAGTAATAACGATTCCTTCAGCTGCTACACGACCCGCTTTCTTGTCAGCCTTGGCTTGACCTGATTTACGCATCAGTTCAATCGCAGCATCCATATCACCATCGGTCTCGCCTAAGGCTTTCTTACATTCCATCATTCCTGCGCCAGTACGTTCGCGCAGTTCTTTTACCATTCCAGCTGTTATTTGCATCTGCAATCACCTCTATATTTAGTGGTTAAAGAAAAACTCGCTTTATTCAGCTGCAGTTTCATCTGGTTTTGCTTCAACCGCTTCTTTCTCAGCAACTACTTCACTAGCCTCTTCTGGACTGGCTTCTTTTGCCTTCTTTTCTGCTGGTTTACGCTTAGTTGTTTTAGCCTTCTTCGCCGATGCATCTTCTTTTACTTCGACAAAATCACCTTCTTGACCAGTCATAACCTGCACACTAGCCTTCGCTTCAATAACTGCATCAGCGGTAACAGAGGTATATAACTTGATCGCACGAATCGCGTCATCATTACCGGGGATAATGTAATCAACACCTGTTAGAGGGTTATTCGTATCAACTACTGCAACTACCGGGATACCCAGCTTGTTTGCTTCTTTAACAGCAATAGTTTCATAGCCAACATCGACAACGAACAGCGCATCAGGCAGAACGTTCATGTCTTTGATACCACCCAAGCTACGCTCGAGTTTTTCAACTTCACGACTAATCTGGAGCAATTCACGCTTACCTAAACGCTCAGGGCCTTCGCCTTCCAGCATTGCCTCAAGTTCGCTTAAACGGTTGATTGATTTCTTTACGGTATGGAAGTTAGTCAACATGCCGCCTAACCAACGTTGGTTGACGAATGGCATGCCACAACGCTGGGCTTCAGCTTTCACTGTTTCACGCGCTGAACGCTTAGTGCCAACAAAGAGCACCTTGCCACCATTGGCTGTTAACTTACCGATATAGTTCAGTGCATCGCCAAACATTGGCAATGACTTCTCAAGATTAATGATATGAATCTTGTTACGTGCCCCAAAGATATAAGGGGCCATTTTTGGATTCCAATAACGGGTTTGATGCCCGAAATGCACACCAGCTTCTAGCATCTGGCGCATAGTGACGTTAGCCATTTGTATATTCTCCTAATGAGGGTTTTAACTCTTCCACAGCCCCCGCCCAGTAACCGCGTCGAATATCGACTTTGGCACCCCACTGGATGGTGTTGAGCTGTGTGCGAATTTTAAATTTGCGCTAAGCGCGCGCGATTTATACCATAAACCCAGCTGATCAACAATTTGCTTTGTGCAAAAATAATCAGTGTTGGTGGTCTACAGCGTACAGAAACGTCCTAAACCAGCCCTTGGGCAAGCCTAAAAAGAGACATTAAGTCTATGATTTTAATAATAAAAATTATTTCATCTGGCTGACAGAGTAATCTGACTACCTCGCAGCGAGCTGAAATTACACTTTGGAAATTGTTATGCCTATCAGTATCAAATCGGCCGAAGAAATCGAACTTATGCGTATCGCCGGCAAACTTGCCTCCGAAGTACTGCTAATGGTCGGACCCCATGTACAGGCTGGCGTCAGTACGCAGCAACTGAATGATATCTGCCACGATTACATCGTGAACACACAGGGTGCTATCCCTGCACCACTTAATTATCGTGGTTTTCCTCGTTCGATCTGCACCTCGATCAATCATCAGGTCTGTCATGGCATACCGGGAGATCGCATTTTAAAGAATGGCGACATGGTGAATATCGACATCACCATCATCAAAGACGGCTTTCATGGTGATACCAGTAAGATGTTTACGGTTGGTGGGCCTAACGTAAAATCGCAACGACTGATCGACATCACCTACCAAGCCATGGTCATCGGTATACAACAAGTCAAGCCAGGCACTACCTTGGGTGATATCGGCCATAGCATTCAAACCTTTGTCGAAAAGAATCGCTACTCTGTGGTGCGTGAATACTGTGGCCACGGCATTGGTCGTGTGTTTCATGAAGACCCGCAGGTATTACACTACGGCAAACCCAATACTGGAGAGATCTTAGAGGAAGGTATGACCTTTACCATTGAACCTATGGTCAATGCCGGCAAGCGTAATGTGCGCCTACTGCCAGATCAATGGACCGTAGTCACTAAAGATCACAGCCTATCGGCGCAGTGGGAACACACCATTCTAGTCACGTCAGATGGCTTTGAAGTCCTCACCCTAAGACCAGAAGAATCTATTCCTACACTATGATCGCTATAAAACCAGCCCCTGATTTTATTGCCAGCCAACCTTGGTGGCCTAAAGATAATGAACAATGGTCAGCGCTAAGTCAGCAAGCTGCTGAACAAAAACGTCTGCTGCAGTTCACGCATCAAGCAAACCAACAAGCCCATACCGAGGGTATGCCTGTCGACAAGCTGATTGGCGCTTACGCAACCGTGGTTGACCATCTGTTATGCCATGCCTGGTTGAATCATGGTCTAGATAAAATAGGTGTTAGTCTGCTGGCAGTAGGCGGCTATGGTCGAGGTGAGCTACATCTACATTCAGATGTTGATCTAATGATCTTATTAGCCGACAACTGTGATGAAGACGGCAAGCAACAAATTGGCGAGTTCCTCACCGCGCTCTGGGACACCGGCTTAGATATCGGCTATTCAGTTCGCACGAGCGATGAAACCGTCATCGAGGCCACAAATGACATCACCGTCATCACCAGCCTACTTGAGGCCCGCATACTCAGCGGCAATCAAGCTCTATTTGATGCACTACTAACAGCTACTGCAAGCGATCAAATCTGGAGTAGTGCCGAATTTTATTTTGCGAAAAAAGAAGAATTCCTTGCGCGCCATGCGAAGTATGGTGAAACCGTTTACCAGTTAGAGCCCAATATCAAAGAAGGTCCCGGTGGCTTACGTGATATTCAATTTATTGATTGGATCAGCAAACGTCATTTCAATACAACATCACTCAATGACTTAGTAGGCGCTGGCTTCATCAGTTCCGAAGAGCACCAACAGTTGCAGCAGGTGCGCGAACATCTCTGGGAGGTTCGCTTTTTATTGCATCAAAATAATACGCGCAAAGAAGAGCGATTACTGTTTGATCAACAGATCATGCTAGCTAAAGATATCGAAACCACTAGCGACAAACCAAATGCTGCAATCGAACAGTTCATGCAGAACCATTACCGCCAGATTGGTACCTGTGCACAATTGATTAAAGTATTAATGGGGCACTTTGAAGAAAACTACTTAAGTCATAGCAGCAACCAACCGAAACGGGAGCTCAATGCACGCTTCTACGTGCAGGCCGACCGACTCTATATCACCGATGCCACTGTCTTTCAAAGAAGACCGAACGCCTTACTTGAGATCTTCTTATTGATGCAGCTCAACCCCAGCATCATTGAACTGAGTAGCAGCACGATTCGGGCCGTACGAGAGAACCTACATCTAATCGATGAAAATTTCCGCCAAGAATCCAAAAATAAAGCACTTTTTATTGAGATTCTGCGTCAACCACTATTTGTCTCACGTGAATTAAAGCGTATGAACCATCTCGGCATACTCGGTGCCTATTGGCCCTCGTTTGCACGCATCATAGGTCGCATGCAATATGACTTGTATCACGTCTACACAGTAGACCATCATATTCTAACCGTATTAAAAGAAACCTTTAGACTGCAACGTAAAGACGAAAACAACCCGCTGCTTGCAGATATCTACGTGCGACTACCCAAGCCTGAATTACTCTTACTGGCAGCACTATTTCATGATGTAGCCAAAGGCCGCCAAGGTGATCATTCAACTGAGGGCTCTAGTGAGGCGAGAGAGTTTTGTTTAGCTCATGGCTTGAGTTCGTATGATGCCGAGCTAGTGGCTTGGTTAGTAGAGAACCATTTAGAAATGTCTGTAGTAGCACAACATAAAGATATTAGCGATCCTGAGACTGTCAATGATTTCACCCAAAAAACAGGGAATTTAATTCGTTTAAATTATCTTTTCCTCCTCACCATTGCTGACATCAAAGGCACTAATCCAAAGTTATGGAATAACTGGCGGGCTACCTTACTAGAAGAACTTTATAAGTCTTCAGCCACCCAACTTCGCTCACAAGATCACAATCAGCCCGATGCTGATGCTATTGCCAATGTAAAAAAATCCGCCCTAAAACAGCTAACAGAACAGGGCTATAAGACAGAAGATTTCGAGCCTCTATGGCAAGATCTACAGGATGATTATTTTCAGCGTCACACTGATTTCGAGATTAGCTGGCATACCAAAAGCATTATCGACAGCCAAGGAATAAAGCCTTTAGTTCGTGTACGTCATATCGCATCACGCGGCTTCACAGAGATCTTTATCTACTGCTCTGACCGTGAGGATCTGTTTGCACGCATCAGTATTTGTCTCAATCGATTACATCTATCTGTGGTTGATGCACGCATCATCACATCGAAAAAAGGTATCGCATTAGATACCTTTGTTGTCTTTGGTAATAATGGCGAAATCCTTAAAGATGAACAGGTCTGCCAGCAAGTTGAACAGGCACTGAGTGAGGAGCTGACTTGCAGTAAAGCTTTGCCTGAGTCATCAAAACAACTGGTATCACGCCGCTTGCGCCATTTTGACTCGCGTCCTAATGTACACATTAAGAACAGTGACAACTCTGAATTTTCGGATTTACATCTTCATGTTACAGATTACCCAGGCTTGCTAGAAAGAATTGCAGAGGCTCTACTAGACCTACATATCACCGTACATGATGCACGCATTAGTACACTAGGCGAACGCGCTTATGATATTTTTCAGATCAGTAAAAATAAGCAAAAAATCTCAGATCCTGCTGAGATCAAAAACTTATGTGAGGCCATTCAAGAACACGTTACCCTAGCTGACGAAGAAAACACCTTTGCAGTCGATATCTAATATTACTAATAACCCATGGCTATACAAAAGCCCACACTATAAAAAGCATTAACTCATGAACCCCTATTTAAACAAGCTGCAGCCCTATCCTTTTGAAAAGCTACGCAAGCTATTTTCCGATATTAATTATAGTGGTGATGAGTCACTCATTAACTTATCGATTGGTGAACCAAAAAGCCCTACACCAGCAGTTATTCAGGAGGCCTTAGCCCTGCATACTGCCGAGCTTGCCTACTACCCAAAAACACAGGGTATGCTTGAGCTACGTCAAAGCATTGCCCAGTGGTTATCTCGGCGCTTTGATTTAAGCCCTGAAAGTATCAATCCAGAACATAATGTCTTACCGGTAAATGGCACCCGTGAAGCCCTCTTTGCGATCGCACAAAGCCTGGTCGATAATTCAAAGGCCGATGCACAGGTAATGCTGCCTAACCCCTTCTATCAAATCTATGAAGGTGCTGCGATATTAGCTGGTGCTAAACCCTGCTACCTTGATTTTAGCGTCGTAAATGGAGAGGTTCCAGCATTAGATGACGTTAGCGAAGACAGCTGGCGTAACACGCAACTGCTCTATCTTTGTACTCCAGGCAATCCCACTGGTGAAGTACTACCGCAATCTGTTCTGCTAAAACTTTTAGATTATGCCCATCGCTATGACTTTGTCATTGTCTCGGATGAATGTTATTCCGAGATCTATCGTCAGGATGATCAACCACCCGCAGGCCTTTTAGCCGCCGCGCGTACCTATGGCGATGATCGATACCAACGCTGCCTGGCCTTTTATAGCCTATCCAAACGTTCCAATGCGCCCGGCTTACGCTCTGGCTTTGTTGCCGGTGACGCCGAAATCATCAAGACCTATTTACGCTATCGCACCTATCATGGCTGCTCGATGTCCAACACGGTACAACTGGCCAGCATCGCAGCTTGGCAGGACGAAGCGCATGTCACCGCTAATCGTCAGCGCTATGACCAAAGTTTTCAGCAGGTGCAAGCCGCGCTGCGTCCAACGACCGATATTTCCATCCCCAGCGCTGGATTTTATCTCTGGTTACCGACGCTAATAGATGATGAAGAATTTGCACATGCGCTATACTCTCAACACAACGTTATCGTGCTACCCGGAAAATATCTGGGTCGTGAGGTTGCAGAGCACAATCCAGGGGCCGGCCATGTACGCATTGCCTTAGTCGCGTCACCGGAAGAATGCCAAGCTGCGGCCATTAGAATTAATCAATTTATTCAAAGTCTATCAGTGTAAGGAAAAATTATGAGCTCTATACAAGACATTATCGAAGGTGCTTTCGAAGAGCGCGCCAATATCTCACCGACCAATGTAAGCAATGAGATTAAGGTCGCTGTCATGGATGCAATCCACCAGTTGGACTCGGGTAGTGCTCGTGTTGCAGAAAAAATAGACGGCGAGTGGCGAGTGAATGAATGGCTTAAGAAGGCTGTTCTACTTTCATTCCGCATCGAAGAAAATGCCATCATGTCTTCTGGCTTTGGCCAGTACTACGACAAGGTACCGGTTAAGTTTTCCGGTCAATCTGAAGCTGAAATGGCTGCCATGGGTGTACGTGTCGTACCACCAGCAACCGCACGTCGTGGCGCGTATATCGCCCCTGATGTGGTTCTTATGCCTAGCTTTGTCAATATTGGCGCACGTGTAGATTCAGGCACTATGGTCGACACTTGGGCGACTGTCGGCTCCTGTGCACAAATCGGTAAAAACGTACATCTTTCTGGTGGCGTTGGTATCGGTGGTGTTTTAGAGCCACTACAAGCCGCACCGACTATCATTGAAGATAACTGCTTTATTGGCGCACGCTCAGAAGTCGTTGAAGGCGTTATCGTCGAACAGGGTGCTGTGATCTCTATGGGTGTTTACATCGGCAAGAGCACCAAGATCTTCAACCGTGAAACAGGTGAAGTCACTTACGGTCGCATCCCAGCAGGATCAGTTGTTGTTTCAGGCAACCTGCCTTCAAAAGATGGTAGCTACAGCCTTTATTGTGCAGTCATCGTGAAGCAAGTAGATGAGAAGACACGCAGCAAGGTTGGTATCAACGAATTGCTACGCGCCATCGACTAATGTCTAGGCCTACGCTGTACGGTATTAAAAACTGCGATAGCGTGCGTAAGGCACGTAAATTTTTAGACGCACATAACATCGCTTATGACTTCTATGATTTACGTGCCGACGGCATCAGCCAACAGCTACTCAAAAGCTGGTGCAGCGAAGTTGATTGGGAGCTACTGCTCAACCGCCGTAGTACTACATTCAAACAACTCGACCCTGCCACCAAGCTAGATATCGATGAAGCCCATGCAATTAATCTTATGCACAGCCAACCGACCTTGATCAAACGTCCAGTACTGCAATGGCAAGGCGCACAAAAACAGCTTATGGTCGGCTTTAATAGCGAACACTATGAACACCTAATCAATGCCTAATTTGAGGCTTATCGATTAGCATAGAAACCTTGGTCTCAGAAAATACGGAAATAATCGTGAACAAAACTCTAGAACTCAGTCAGCAATTAATCCAACGGCCCTCAGTGACTCCCAAGGACGAAGGCTGTCTGGACCTACTGGCTGAACGTCTGGCAAATAGTGGCTTTGAGCATCAGCCCCTACCCTTTGCTGAAGTCAGTAATGCCTGGATACGCAAAGGCACAGAAGCCCCTTTATTCGTCTTTGCTGGACATACTGATGTTGTCCCTACCGGCCCAGAAGAAAATTGGACTTATCCACCCTTTGGCGCAACCGTAGCGGAGGGTCAGCTGCATGGTCGTGGTGCAGCCGATATGAAGACTGCTATCGCAGCCATGGCGATTGCCTGTGAAACATTCATTGATGAACACCCTGACCACAAAGGTTCGATCGCATTCTTGCTAACCAGCGACGAGGAAGGCCCTGCTGTTAATGGCACGGTAAAGGTGGTTGAATACTTACAACAGCAAGATATTGCAATTGACTACTGCCTAGTTGGCGAGCCTTCAAGTACTTCACGTGTTGGTGATACCATTAAGAATGGTCGTCGCGGTTCACTATGTGCCCAGCTCACGATCAAAGGCAAACAAGGCCATGTTGCTTATCCTCATCTAGCAACCAACCCAATCCATCCACTGACCGAAATCTTGGCTGAGCTGTCTGCGATTGAATGGGATCAAGGTAATGATCATTTCCCTGCAACCACCTTCCAAGTCTCGAATATTAATTCAGGCACGGGTGCAGAAAATGTCATTCCAGGAAAGGCTGAGGCTTCCTTTAATCTGCGTTTCTCAACCGAGATTACGGCCGCGGAGATTAAGCAAAAAATAGAAGCGGTAGTCGCTAAATATGAGGTTAAAACTGAATTGCTATGGCGGTTATCGGGCAACCCATTCCTAACTGCTGAAGGTCGCTTAGTTGAGGCCTGCCAACAGGCGATTCAGACGGTCACAGGACGTGATACTGAGCTATCAACAGGTGGAGGCACCTCTGACGGCCGATTCATCGCACCAACAGGCGCTGAAGTGGTAGAACTGGGTGTCATTAACGCCAGTATCCACCAGATTGATGAGCATACGGATATTGCAGAGCTGAACCAGCTAACCGAGATCTATGGCGCCGTATTGCGCCAGCTATTGACCTAAGCCAGCTTCGTTGCACAGACCTGCTTGAGATCTGTGCATCCTCGAGACATCAAACATTACGCCTGATCCTGCTGCCAAACGGCTAAGAAATCGTGCAAATGTGGCTTATCTGAAGCCTGTAGCAAGTCCTTCGCCTGAGTAATCGCCTTATCGTACTGTGCCGGCATCATACGGCCACTGATCATCTCAAAGCGTAAATACACTAGGTAGGTATTGAGTACATCGGTCTCACAGTAATTACGAATATCTGCTAGGCCACCGTCTTGATAGGTCTGCCAAACATCGCCCCCACTCATGCCGAACTTACCGGGGAAACCGAGCATGGTTGCGACCTCATCCAACTTCGCACTAGCACGCGGTTGAAAACCAGCAAGCACATCCATAATGTCAGTATGTCGCCAATGAAAACGGCTGAGGTAGTTGTTGTAGCGGAAAGAGTTATCCTCGTTACCTGTTTCCCAGTAACGTGCAGCCTGCACTCCATGTAACAGAGAACGATAATTCAGTACCGGCAAATCAAAGCCACCACCATTCCAGCTGACTAGCGTGGGATTGTGTTGCTCGACCCCCTCAAAGAAGCGCTCAATCAATTCTTTCTCTGATGATTCTTCTTCGCCCAAAGACCAAACTTTTAACTGTTCGTTCTTACGAAAGACTACCGAAATCGCAACGATCCGTTGTAAATGTAGTGGTAGGAATTCACTACCTGATTTCTGAAACTGCAGATGCTGCATCGCTTTAACGACATCTTTATCTGCTAAATCAGCACTCAGCTTGTGAATTTTTCGACCCGACACAACGTCAGGAACGGTTTCAATATCAAATACGAGTATACTCATTTAATCACTGCGACCTTTAGTAACAACAGAGTCCAAAACATACACCATGCGCAGCGCAAAACAATCATTCAACCAGATTCAAAACCCGGCTTTTACGGCACTACTGCGATGGGGGAATTAGCTACGCATGCTAACAGTTAAAGCAGCAGAACTGCAATTCAATAGCGATGGTCTGCCCTCTTCAACGCCATCTATAAGTCCCCACTTCTCGCTACAACAAGCCGAGGCGGATTGCCATCAACTGCTAGCAGGTAACCAAATAAGCCAACGCTGGCAACAAGCAGATAGCTTTCATATTGCTGAAATCGGTTTTGCCACTGGCATCAATTTCCTCACCATAGCCAAACTATGGCAACAAGAAAACAACAATAAACAATTGATCTTCAGTAGCATCGAAGCACGTCCTATCGCTATCGACCAGTTACGTCAGTTGTATCAAGATCTAGACTTATCATCACCATTAGCCGAACAACTGTTAGCCCAATACCCTGATCGATTAAAGGGTCAGCAGCGAATCCATTTTGATGACGCTAATATCCAACTAGATCTATATTGGGGTGATGCCGAAGAAATAATAAGCGAGCTGGAATTCAATGCTGATACTTGGTTTTTAGGTGCTTACGCTAATGCTGAAACACTCCCAGTCTATAGCCCAAAGCTTAGCCATGAACTCTTTCGTCTAACACGTATCGGTGGCCGTTTAGTCAGCGCTAATCAAACCGATAATAGTGCCAGCCAACAGACACAAACGAACCTACAACAGGCAGGCTTTGAGATTGAAAGGCAGACAAGCCCATGTTCCCGAAAGCAGCTACTCACGGGTGTTAAACACACGCAAGACGTGAACCAGAATTTTAAGTTGAAAGAAAAAAGTTGGTTACAAAACCAGCCATACCATAAACATTCGGATCAGCCGAAGACTGCCTTAATTATTGGTGCTGGCTTGAGTGGCTTTTGCACTGCAGCCGCATTAATAAAGCGCGGCTGGCAGGTGCGCATCGTCGATCGCAATCAAGCCCCTGCAATGGCCGGCTCTGGCAACCAGAACGCCATATTGATGCCACGTTTGAGTGTCGACCATGATGCGCAGTCACAGCTGACGCTATTAGGCTTTCAATATAGTCTGCGTTTTCTAGATCAGCTGAAGGCCCAGTTCCCTGAATTAAAGTGGGATGCCTGTGGTGTTATCCAGGTCGCACGTGATGCCAAACAATGGCAGCGCATGCAACGCTTATGTGAGCAGGAGGCCATCCCCGAATCCTTACTTGCGACCGTGTCTAAAGAACAAGCCAGTAGCTACAGTAACTGCGCCATAACCGAATCTGCTTGGTGGATTCCACAGGCAGGTTGGACTATCCCAGCACAGGTCTGTGCCTTATTGCAGCAGCAATATGCGATCGACTTTATTCCGAACACTGAAATTGTGTCGCTAGAATATAACGCTGACTCTGACGCTAAGCATTGGCTGGCAAAGCCCAGTGGCAACCAAGCTGCTTTATCCGCTGACGTCGTCATCCTCGCCAACGCAAACCATGCCAATCATTTCGTACAGAGTGAATGGTGCCCCTTGAGTCCGAAGCGAGGACAAATCAGCCTTATCCCAAGCCAGGACTTTAGCCAACAACCCCGCTGTATTCTATGTTCGGATGTCTACCTGACCCCTGAGATCGATAATAGATATGTCTTAGGTGCTAGCTTCATTAGCAATGATACCGCTACCGATATTCGCGATAGTGAACATGCCGATAATTTCATCAAACTAGAGAGGATGTTAGGGCCATTAAGCAGGCAGGATAAAAGCAATCTGGATGGCCGCGCCGCTATTCGTGCAGTCAGTCCTGACCGGTTGCCTATGGTCGGTCCGGTTGCCAATCAAGCACGCTTTAGACAACTGTTTGAGCGTGCCGCATTAGGCGACAATCACAGATCTTATGCGGCAGCTCAATATTACGATGGGCTTTATTTAAATACCGCTTTTGGCTCACGCGGTCTGGCTTGGATTCCTTTATGCAGCGAGGCCTTGGCGAGTGAGATTAATGCCGAACCCAATCCTTTGAACCGTAGCTTAAGGCTCGCAGTACATCCTAGTCGGTTTCTCATGCGAGCCCTGCAACAGGAACTCAACTAGCCCAAACTAATACCTTAAATAGCGATCTAGTTAGGATTAAATAGGCCGGTTGAAATATACCGATCACCACGGTCACAGATGATGCTGACAATCACTGCATTCTCGACCTGTTCTGATAGACGCAAGGCAGCATGCAAGGCACCGCCAGCTGAAATACCACAAAAGATACCCTCTTTTTGACCCAACTTGACGGTCATCTCATCCGCATCTGCACGTGAAACTGTCATGATTCGATCGACTTTGGATTCATCAAAGATGGCCGGCTCATAGGCCTTCTCCCATTTTCGAATACCCGGTATCTGTGAGCCTTTTTCTGGATATACACCGACAACCTGTATATCTGGATTTTTCTCGTGCAGATAACGACCGGTTCCCATGACGGTACCCGTAGTACCCATGGAGCTGACAAAATGCGTCACCTTACCTTCGGTATCGTTCCATATCTCTGGACCCATAGTGCGGTAGTGCGCTTCTGAGTTATCGGGATTGGCAAATTGATCTAACACTCGCCCCTTACCTTCGGCCTGCATCCTCAGGGCTACATCACGTGCGCCCTCCATGCCTTCTGTCTCGCTGACTATGACCAACTCGGCACCAAATGCAGCCATTGCCGCACGTCGCTCCATCGTCATATTTGCAGGCATCACTAAGATCATACGATAACCCTGCGCTGCTGCTGCCATCGCCAGTGCAATACCAGTGTTACCGCTAGTGGCTTCAATCAAGGTATCTCCAGGAGAGATTTCACCACGTGCCGCTGCCGCTTGAATCATATATAAGGCAGGCCGATCCTTGACCGAACCCGCAGGATTATTACCTTCCAGCTTGAGTAGGATCGTATTCGAGGGATTAGGGTTTAGAAACTGTAGACGCACCAGTGGTGTATTACCGACAAAATCCGCTAAGGTTTTAGTTTTCATGATGTCTTCTCTTCGGCAAATAATAGGACATGTGCAACTGCATACGCACGTTCGTCAGAGATGCTTAATAAACTTGTGCCGCGTGTTGCGGGCAGTCGCTGTTGGCATGCCTCGCTGAAATTTAATAGGGGTTGGCCTAGTTCAGTATGGCTGACATAGATATCTTGCCAACCAATCGAGCGCCCGATGCCAACACCTAATGCCTTGGATGCCGCCTCTTTCACGGCAAACCGTTTAGCCAGAAATGCCGCTTTATTCTTCTGCTCATAGAATGCACTCAATTCATCGGTATGCAATATCTTTTCTGCAAATCGATCACCTTGCTTTGCAAGCAGATCATCAATACGTGAGATCTCAACAATATCAATGCCTGAGCCTAGTGGTCTCACTCAGCCACTCCATCCATTGCTGCACGCATTCGTAAAATGGCGCCTTCAAGTCCCATGAATAACGCGTCAGCAATAATAGAATGACCAATATTTAATTCATTCATTCCTGGGATCACGGCGATGTCACGTACATTGCTGACATTCAAACCATGCCCTGCATTAACAACTAGGCCTAGCTCAAGTGCATGTTGAGTCGCGTTTTGGATACGCTGCAACTCAGCACTCCGCTGCTCTTCAGGCAGGTCAGCATAATGCCCAGTATGCAGTTCGATAATTGGCGCACCAATTTCTGCCGCGGCATCGATCACCAGTGGGTTCGCTTCGATAAATAAAGACACCTGAATGTCATGCTCACTCAAGGCTATCACTAGGTCGCGCATACGAGAAAGGTGTCCCAACACATCTAAGCCACCCTCAGTAGTGAGTTCTTCACGCCGTTCGGGCACGATGCAGCAATAGTCAGGCTTGACCTTAATCGCAATACTTTGCATCTCAGCTGTCGCTGCCATTTCTAGATTCATACTACTCTGAATCACTTGTCGTGAGGCATAGACATCGGCATCTTGGATGTGGCGGCGATCCTCACGCAGATGCATGGTAATGCCATGGGCACCTGCTGTTTCAGAGATACGAATGGCCTCCTGCAAATCAGGATAGGGGGTACCTCGCACTTGGCGCAGTGTAGTAACGTGGTCCAGATTCACGCCTAAACGGACTTGCTTATTTTGCAATTAATTCACCTTCAACAATTGTCGAGTCAGTACCGGTTTACCGCGTAAATAGAATTCCAGTAACCCGCGTAAAAAACGCTTCATGGCTGGTAAGTTTTCAGTTCGAAAATCGCCTGCTGCCATATCGAGTAAGGCGCGTCCTGTCAGGCTGTCCCAGGTTTGATTGAGACCGGCAGAAAGCACCGGGCCAGCATCAGGGACGTAGCGATAATACTGCTCCGCCTCCACCGCTAGATTGTTTTGATAATCAAAGTCTAGCTGCAGGGGGTGACCAATAATCGCTAACAATTCAAGCTCAAAGGCACGCAAACAACCTTCATCGGTTGGTGATTTTAGCATTTTCTCTAGCGTTTGCTCATATAAATCAAAGAGTTCCGGCGCAGGACTGCGTTCGGGGACCAACCGTAATAGGAGTTCGTGGATATACAAACATTGGACGTGGCTACGAAAATTACGCGTGTACTTGGAATGCTCTAACTCAACCTTATTCAAACTCAACAGGCTGCCCTTGCCTGACCATGTCAGATAACACTTGGTCAACGGCTGGATCATATTGCCATGCTTTTTCTTCGCTGCACGACTGATCAGATGAACCACCCCGTGCTCTGCCGTCAATGCGTAGACTAAGAGACTACTCTCACGGTAAGCGCGAGTATGCAGGATATAAGCGGCCTCTAGCTCTACTCGCATTATCTGTTGTATTACTTCTCGTATTCAGAGACGACTTGTGGATCGTTCTGCCAGTCTTTTTTCACTTTGATCCACAGCTTTAAATTCACTTTACTTTCCATACTGCGTTCTATCGCAACACGCGCACCGGCACCAATCTTTTTCAGCATCTCACCTCGATGCCCAATGAAGATCGCTTTTTGAGAATCTTTCTCTACCCAAACAGCCGCTTCGATATGTACCATCCCAGGTTGCTCATCAACCGATTCAATCTCGACATGGGTTGCGTAGGGCAGCTCAGCACCGAGATGAACAAAGATCGACTCGCGGATTAGTTCTGCCATGATGAAGCGCATATCCCTATCAGTGATATATTCTTCTGGATAGAAAAATTCAGACTCAGGTAGATAGCGCTGACTAGACGTCAGTAAAGCAGAGATATTATCTTTCTTCAGGGCTGAGATCGGCACAATCTCTGCGAAATCATACTTCTTAGAAATGGCAGATAAAATCGGGAAGAGCTGGTCACGCTTAGTCAGCTGATCGATCTTATTGAGCACCAATACCACCGGACATTCGATGTCTTTCAAGGAGCGCAGAATATTATCTTCTTCACGCGTCCATGATTTGCAATCCACCATCCATAAGATCAGATTCACATCATGTAATACATTTAGTGCGTTTTTGTTCAGTATCCGATTGAGTAACTTTTTACCACCTAAGTGAATACCTGGGGTATCAACAAAAACAAACTGCGCCTGTTTCTCACTACGGACACCGACGATACGATGACGCGTAGTTTGTGGCTTATAGCTGACAGAAGAAACCTTGGTTTGAATGAAGTGGTTAAATAGGGTCGACTTACCCGTATTCGGTCGACCAATAATAGCGACGTAGCCGCAACGTGTGGTCATTCGCTAGAGGCCTCTAACA
>DGKH01000059.1:9917-13344 GCA_002386945.1 Proteobacteria bacterium UBA4575 | reverse complement strand
TTTGGAATAGTACACTCGATGTGAAAAGTCTTGTCATTTGCATCGCCTCTTTCAGATAAAGTTTCATAATCAGGTACCGCAATCTGCAGACCTTGCAAATGTTCTTGTAGGCGTGTCTTAGGATCTTTTAGG
Organism: Proteobacteria bacterium UBA4575; assembly: GCA_002386945.1. Taxonomy (GTDB): domain Bacteria; phylum Pseudomonadota; class Gammaproteobacteria; order UBA4575; family UBA4575; genus UBA4575. The sequence goes on along the minus strand of DGKH01000059.1, from coordinate 13,212 downwards.
CTTTGTATGGCAGGCAGGTTCTCTAGTTGTTGCATGTAGATGCGTCTGACAAACTCAAAGGCATAATCAAAATCCTTAAGTAGGTAAACTGCAGCAATAGCCGCTTCCACCGCATCTGCAAGAATAGAGTCACGCTTATGCCCACCAGTCTTACGCTCACCAGCACCTAGCAAGATCACCTGGCTCAGATCATGGTCTTTTGCAATCTCAGCCAGTGCCCTTTTGCAGACCAAGTGTGCGCGCAGTCGACTTAAGTCGCCCTCATTACACTCCGGAAATCTTTCAAACAATAGACGGCTCATGGTCAGGCCAAGCACGGCATCACCCAAGAACTCTAAGCGCTCATTATTTTTCTTAGCCGCGCTACGATGCGTCATCGCTTCTCGAAATACATCCGATTGCGTGATCTCATCAGGTAACGAGAAAAGCTGATTAAAGGTAGTTTCAGACACGATTAAACAAGGCGCTCCCTAGCGAATACTATTGCCGATACGGCTGGGTGCAAATTGCCCACCGGCAAAGTCCCAATTCATCCAGATCATAAAGGCCTTACCGACTAAATTAGCCTCAGGCACCATGCCCCAGACACGACTGTCATTACTGTTATCACGATTATCACCCACCATGAAGTAATGTCCCTCTGGCACTAGCCATGAGCCTTCACGTGGATTGTATTGCGGTACCACTAAGATCGAGTGATCGACAGTCGCCAATGATTCTATGTTATGTGCTGCACCATTCATCGAGGCATCACGCCCTTGGCCGACATAAATCCCTACACGTTGCTGTGGCATTGCCTGACCATTCACAGTCAGTTGCTTGTTGTAGTATTCAATGCGATCACCCGGCAAACCAACGACTCGTTTAATGTAATCCAGTTTAGGGTTTTGAGGATAACGAAAAACCATCACATCGCCGCGCTCAGGATCGCCCACAGACAAAATCTTTTGGTGAGTCACTGGCAGGCGCACACCGTAGGCAAACTTGCTCACTAGGATGAAGTCACCATGCAATAGCGTTGGCATCATCGAGCCAGAAGGAATACGGAAAGGCTCTGCAACAAATGAACGCAGAATTAGCACAACAAGCAATACTGGAAAAAATGAGCGCGAGTAATCTACATACCAAGGTTCAGTGCTTAGCTTTTTCTCTAACCTAGTTGGCCGCAACCAATAGCGATCTATAAAAACAATAATGCTACTCACTAGCGTGGCCAAAACCAACACCAGCTCAAGGTCAAAGTACTGAAAGATTGAATTCATCAAAAACCCATCATTTTAAGGCGAATTACCGCTGTTGAGTATAGCGGTTTGGACTACGCTCTTCGCCTTATTTCGGACTGAAATGTTACAAAAAAAGCCGATCTACAGGAGAGGATTGGGTAAAAGTATAGATTTAACTAGGCCCTGCAGAGCCAGTAACCTGAACTAATAATACTCTACCGTGCAAATAACCCAACCACTGATAGTTAATCTGCTTAACTATCAATGGATCGTGTAATGCTCATGCTGCAACTGCTAGGGAGAAGATCATGTCGATAACTACTTACTCGTACCCTAGGCATGCCAAGGCGATTCATTTTGGACTAGCCGTATTCGGCATTACTGCTTATCTAACGGCTGAATTAGCCGAGGCCGATATCAACACTTGGGAATATTTAATCCATGCATACCTAGGCTTTGGCTTAGGCCTCTGTATCACGCTAAGGCTTGCCCTCGGTTTCACCAGTTCCAAGGCCTTATCCTTTAGAGGCTGGTCACCCTTAGTGCTAAGTCAGTGGAAGATAGCATTTGCCGACATAAAGTCACTACTCACATTAACCCTGCCAGAACACGATCGACATCAAGGTCTAGCCGGATTAGTGCAAGCCTTCGGGCTATTTATCTTTATCTGGATGGCTATTACTGGAGCCCTGTTATTTATCATTCAGGAAGATACAGGCAGCATTATTTTTGAAATAGTTGAAGAGGCGCATGAAGTTGGCGAGGGTCTGATTCCACTGTTTTTAGCCATACATATTGGTGCAGTAATCCTACATACAATAACTGGTAATCCAGTTTGGAGAAAAATGTTCTCCTCTGAATAAAGCAAATTATTAAAGATAGGGTAGACACTATGGTGAACCAACTTTACAGCTGTCTATCAAGAAAAAAGCATACGGAATATGCCGCAGGCTACACGCAGGGAAAGGCCACCTACCTTGAATCCTCTCAAGCGAACATCTGAGGAGAGTCAAGAATAGGCTATGAGCACTTAAAAAGGTATTAGGCTACGCCCACCAAATCCTTAGGATTAACATCGGCTTAATAGATACCTCAACGACACGACGAGGAAAAAAATGACTTTAACTAACGCAGCACTAGAGAAAAATTTCGACGAGTTCAAGAGAATAATTAAATCTACAGTCCTACTGATAGTCGGCCTATGGATCGTTGGCGTAGTCTTGGTTGCTGGAGGCTTAACGCTTCTTTCCGCTATTGTTTAAATTTATTGGATTGAGACTTAGAACCGGCCATGCCATGCAGAAATGATCTGTAGGTTAAGAACGACTTAAGGAAAGTGGATGACTGGGAATAACTACCGATAACTAATGGTTTGGTCGGGGTGAGAGGATTTGAACCTCCGACCACCGCAACCCCATTGCGGTGCGCTACCAGGCTGCGCCACACCCCGATCGCATTTAATTATATCGGTGTCACTGATAATTGCCGGTCGCACGACCATCAAAACACAATGAAATTATGGATTGTGGTTGAGCAACCGTAGTAGATCTTCTAATTCGTCACGGAGGTCTTCAAAGCCCTGTTGCTTGGCTTCATTATTGTCGCTGTGATCGCTGAGCTTTTGGCGGGCACCACCAATGGTATAGCCCTGTTCATACAGAAGACTACGAATCTCACGGATCAGGACCACGTCGTGGCGCTGATAGTAACGACGGTTTCCACGTCGTTTAACCGGGCTTAGAGTAGGGAATTCCTGTTCCCAATAACGCAACACATGCGGTTTTACGACGCAAAGTTCGCTGACTTCACCAATCGTAAAATACCGTTTTGACGGTATTGCAGGGAGTTCCTTATTATTGCTGGCTTCCAGCATATTCCTCTACTCGTGATTTTAGTTTTTGCCCGGGTCTAAAAGTAACGACTCTGCGAGCTGTAATTGGTATTTCTTCACCCGTTTTAGGGTTGCGGCCTGGACGCTGATTCTTATCTCGCAGCACAAAATTACCAAAGCCAGATAACTTTACTTCTTCACCTTCTTCAAGCGCAAGACGCACTTCTTCAAAGAAGGCTTC
>DGKH01000059.1:6274-9750 GCA_002386945.1 Proteobacteria bacterium UBA4575 | reverse complement strand
CTGTAAAATCAAGCTCAAAGAGATACTTTTTTGACTTGAAGGTACGCCCTCACCTTGGTAGATAGAGAACACTTCAAACCGCTGCAAACTAGTGATATTAAGCCCAGAAATGGTGTCTAATAAGACCTGAACAGGCAACTCTTCGTCAACAAGAAGCGATAGATCTCTGTTAACAGAAGGGTATTTTGACCAAGTACCAAATACGGTACGAGCTGTCTTCAGAAGATCGAGTGACCATTCAAATTCAAAAACAATCACTTCTCGCTCGGCCATATTGAACTGACTGGCCACTTCGGGGTGCAGCACACCGAGGATACCAATGGTATTGCCATCTAGCAAAATGGCAACCGTCTTTCCTGGATGCAGGCCCTGCGCTTGAGTCGACTGAAAGCGAATTCGTGATGAAACACCCAGCCCCTCAAAAATACTCTCAAGGTCACCTTTAACATCATAGAAATCTAGAGTTCGGGTCGCCTGAGACCATTGCCGTGGATTGGCTTCACCAACGACTAAACCTGCAACCACGTCACAGTGGCTAATAGCTTCAGCCTCAGGCAAGTATTTACGTCCTAATTCAACAAAACGAATACTACTTTGCTGACGTTTCAGATTATAACTAGCGGCTAGGCATAATCCTGGCCAGACACTGGTACGCATAGTCGATAAATCAGTCGAAATAGGATTCGCTAGCGCCTTACCCGCCTGAGCGGAAAAAACCTGCGCATACTCGGCCTCGATAAAGCTGAAGGTCACTGCTTCGTTATACCCCATAGCGGCGAGCTCTTGGCGTAAGCGATAAGCACTCTGACTACTACTTGCCGCAGTTAATATGGCATTAGCATCTATTGGCAGTGGCGCTACTGGCATTTGATCGTAACCAATCAACCGTGCGATCTCTTCAATTAAGTCGACTTCTATTGCCATATCAAAGCGATAACTTGGCGGTATCACAGTCAATGTTGTTGCTGAACCTTCACGCACTTCACAGTGCAGGCCAAGAAACATCTGCTTCACTTGATCCAGCGTTAATTCAAGACCTAAGCGCTGCTGCGCTCGCTGCACATTCAATATAATTTCAACCGGTTGCGGCAAACTCGCGGCATGCATCGCTTCGGTCTTGACGCCAGCACGGCCACCGGCTAATTGTTGTATCAGGACAGTCGCACGATCTAAGGCTATCGGTGCCAGTTGTGGATCGACACCCCGTTCAAAACGGTGTGAAGAATCGGTATGCAAACCGAACATACGAGCCTTACCGGCAATCGCAATGGGATCAAAGAAGGCACTCTCTAAAAAGATCTGACGGCTACTACTTTGCACGGCTGAATCTAGGCCACCCATGATGCCAGCCAACGCCAAGGCCTTGTCTGCATCAGCAATCACCAGTTGATCTGATTTCAATGTGATCTGATTGCCATCGAGTAGCTTTAATTTTTCTGCATCCTGCGCATAACGCACCTGTATGTCTTGCGTTAGTGCAGCAAGATCAAAGGCATGCATCGGCTGACCTAACTCCAACATGACATAGTTACAGACATCGACAACGATATTGATGCTACGTATACCGCCACGACGCAATCGCTCACGCATCCAGACCGGTGTCTCAGCAGTGGCATCGATATCGCTAATGACACGGCCACAGTAACGCGGACAGGCGTCTTGCGCCTCGACAGTGACGTTCAGACTAGCCACATCGGCTTGCTCAGCGACCATTGATTCAGGTATGTCACTTAAGCTTACTTGGTATAACGCAGAGACTTCACGTGCAACGCCTAAGATACTGAGGCAGTCGGCACGATTGGGGGTGAGATCGACATCAAAGATCTGATCATTCAACGCTAAAGCGACATGCAATGACTGACCTAGTGTCAAATCACTGCCCAATTCTAAGATACCCTCAGCCTCGTCCGCCAAACCCAGCTCGGCTAGGGAACAGAGCATGCCATTTGAGGCCACTCCACGCAGCTCTGCGGCCTTAATCTGCAGGCCATTAGGCAAGGTCGTGCCCACAGTCGCTAGTGCAACGGTCAAGCCTAGGCGCGCATTGGCAGCACCACAGACAACCTGCTCCAGCTCAGCTGCCCCTGTATTCAGACTACAGATCTGCAACTTATCAGCATCAGGATGACGTTCAATCGCATCGATACGTGCGACCACAACGCCGTCTAGCGCAGCAGCGGCCACTTCAATACCATCAAGCTCCAGTCCTGCCATCGTTAGGGCTTGGCCTAGCTCTTCAGTCGTCGCGTTTGGGTTGGCCCATTCTCTCAGCCATTGTTCACTGAATTTCATTCGCCCTACCCTCGCTCGCTAAACTGTTGCAGAAAACGTAGATCGTTTTCATAGAACATTCTCAAATCGCGCACACCGTAGTACAGCATCGCTAAACGCTCAACACCCAAACCAAAGGCAAAGCCAGAAAATTTATCGTTATCAATGCCGACCTTATCGAATACATTTGGGTGCACCATGCCGCAGCCCATTACCTCTAACCAAGTCGCATTACCGTCTTTATCGCGCCATTCAATATCAACCTCTGCTGAGGGCTCGGTAAACGGGAAATAAGACGGACGAAAGCGAATACCTAATTGATCGTTATCGAAGAAGGTATGCAGAAATTCAATCACTAGCCCTTTCAACTGTGCAAAGTTGACATCAGGATCGACACAAAGCCCTTCAACCTGATGAAACATCGGGCTGTGGGTGACATCGGAATCGCAGCGATAAACACGACCGGGGGCAATAATACGGATCGGTGGCGCTTGCTCTTGCATGGTTCTAATTTGAACCGAAGAGGTATGCGTACGCAGCAGTAGGCCATCATCAAAATAGAAGGTGTCGTGCATTGCACGCGCTGGATGATGAGGCGGAATGTTCAGCGCTTCAAAATTATGGAAGTCATCTTCAATTTCCGGACCATCAGCAACACTAAAGCCATAGTTAGCAAAAATGCTTTGAATTCGCTGCAGGGTGATCGAAACAGGATGTAGGCTGCCACGGCTTGAACGCCTACCTGGCAAGGTGACATCAATCGCCTCCCTCGCTAGCTTGACTGCTATCGCCTCGGCTTGCAGTGTCTTACCACGCTCTTCCAGCAGGGCTTGAATCGCATGTTTAACCTGATTGATACGCTGACCGGCAGACTTGCGCTCTTCAGCGGGTAGTTTGCCTAGCGTCTTCAACTGCTCCGTGACGACACCTTTTTTGCCCAAATAATGGACACGGATATCGTCAAGGATCTTGAGATTATCGGTCGCTGTGATTTGCTCACTAGCGGTTTGCAAAAGCTGGTCTAATTCACTCATATCAGGCCTAAGCTAAGGGATGCTGGATCGACTGGCAAGCCCTACAGTCATAAATAACAAAATTAAGCCTGCAGAAACAAAAAAGGGAAAGGTCGAAACCTTTCCCTTGATTGACTACATCGGCTTCGATTGATCTTATAGTTGAGCTTTTGCGCGCTCAGCTAATTGACC
>DGKH01000059.1:0-6172 GCA_002386945.1 Proteobacteria bacterium UBA4575 | reverse complement strand
TTAATACGTGCAATCCATAGCGAACGGAACTGTCTCTTACGCTGACGACGGTCACGATAAGCGTACTGACCCGCTTTGGTTACAGCTTGCGTTGCTACGCGATAAATATTTTTACGTGCACCGTAATAACCCTTAGCTTTAGCTAAGACTTTCTTATGGCGCGCATGTGCGGTTACGCCGCGTTTTACCCTAGACATTTGCTTTCCTCTCTATTAGCTGTACGGAAGCATACGGCGGACCATCGGAGTATCGACGTCTGCAACTACTTCACTGGCACGTAAATGACGCTTACGCTTAGTACTCTTCTTCGTCAAAATATGACGTCGATGAGACTGACCACATTTGTACTTTCCGGTTGCTGTTTTCTTGAAGCGCTTCGCAGCACCACGGTTTGTCTTCATCTTTGGCATAAGTTACCAATCCTATATAGATAAACTGCTATTTTTTCTTTTTCGATGGAGCCAGTACCATAACCAGCTGCCTACCTTCTAACTTTGGACGCTGTTCAACGTCACCGTATTCTTTCAAGTCGTTCTCGACTCGTTCTAAAAGCTTTGCACCTAATTGTTGGTGCTGCATCTCACGACCCCGATAGCGGATCGTAATTTTAGTCTTATCACCTTCTTCTAAGAAATTAATCAACTTCCTGACTTTAACTTTATAGTCACCGTCTTCAGTCGTTGGTCGAAACTTAATTTCTTTGACCTGAATCTGTTTTTGCTTCTTTTTGGCCTGATGCGATTGTTTCTTCTGCTCAAACCTATATTTGCCATAGTCCATCACTCGACAGACTGGGGGCTCAGCATTTGGACTAATTTCGACCAAATCCAAATTCGCTTCGGTGGATATTCTTAATGCCTCGTCGGTTGATACAATTCCGACATTTTCGCCTTTGGCATCAATCAAGCGAACTTCAGCATTGACGATTGCCGCATTTAAGCGAACATTTTTCGACGAACTAATAAGCCTATCCCCATAAAAAATTAACGCTGTAACCCGCTTCCACTAAGGAAATAACTGTCTCAGAGCCTGTAAATCAACAGAGCCCTTATCTTCCCCTTTGAGCGTACGTACAGCGACAGTTTGCGTCTCCACCTCACGATCACCAATGACCAGTTGAAGCGGAACCCGCTGAATTGTATGCTCGCGAATCTTACGGCCTATTTTCTCATTTCTCAAGTCAATAATGACCCGAAGACCTTCGTCTTGAAGGAATTTTTGTACTTTTTGCGCATATTCGGCCTGCGCATCGGTAATATTCAGGATTACGGCCTGTATCGGCGCCAACCACAACGGGAAGTTACCGCCATGATGCTCGATCAAAATACCGATGAATCGTTCCAGTGATCCGAGGATGGCACGGTGAATCATTACCGGCACTTCGCGATTACCTTCCTCACTGATATAGCTAGCATCTAAACGGCCTGGCATCGAGAAATCGACCTGAATTGTGCCACATTGCCAGGTTCGGTCGAGGCTATCACGCAGGGTGAATTCGATCTTAGGCCCATAAAAGGCGCCCTCACCCGGCTGTAATTTATAGGCTAGGCCTTTATTCTCTAAGGCTACTTTAAGGCCTTCTTCGGCCTTATCCCAAGCCTCGTCTGAACCGACACGCTTTTCTGGGCGGGTCGATAACGCGAGCTCAATATTTTCAAAGCCAAACTCGGCATAGACGGCAAAGGTCAACTCAATCAAGGCCGCCACTTCTGCCTGCAACTGATTTTCAGTACAGAAGATATGTGCATCATCTTGCACAAAACGGCGCGCACGCATCAAACCATGCAGAGTGCCAGAGGGTTCATTACGGTGAACAATACCAAACTCGGACAGCCGATAAGGCAGATCACGGTAACTCTTCAAGCCTTGATTAAAGATCTGCACATGGCCCGGGCAGTTCATTGGCTTCACGGCATAATCACGATTTTCAGAATTAGTCGTGAAGATCATGTCACCAAATTTATCCCAATGACCCGAACGTTCCCAGAGACTACGATCCAACACCTGAGGTGTATGCACCTCATGGTAATCATGCTGTTCTAACTGCTTACGAATATAGCCCTCGACCAGACGATATAGCTGCCAACCGCGATCGTGCCAAAACACCATACCTGGCGCTTCTTCTTGAAAGTGGAACAGATCCATTTGTTTGCCAAGGCGACGATGATCACGTTTCTCTGCTTGCTCAATACGTGTGAGATAAGCCTTGAGCTGCTTCTTATCGGCCCAAGCCGTGCCATAGATGCGCTGCAGCATCTTATTGTCTGAATCACCACGCCAGTAGGCACCCGCTAACTTAGTCAGCTTAAACGCGCGTAGGTGACGCGTGTTAGGCACATGGGGGCCACGACACATGTCGGTGTATTCTTCATGCTGATAGAGTGCGACAATCTCGCTGTCGGGTATCGCACTAGCGATCTCTACTTTGTAATCTTCGTTACGCGCCTTGAAGGCGGCGACCGCATCATCACGTGAGACGACGGTACGAATCACGTCATAATCTTTTTTGATTAAATCTTGTATGCGTTTTTCAATCGCCAGCAAATCTTCCGGCGTGAAGCTGTGGTCACAGTCGATATCATAATAAAACCCATTATCGACTACAGGCCCGATGGCCATCTTTGCCTCAGGGTACATTTGCTTAACCGCATGACCAATCAGATGCGCGAATGAGTGGCGGATAATCTCCACCCCTTCCTCGTCTTTGCTGGTAATAATAGAGAGTGTGGCGTCCTCTTCGATCGCAACACAGGCATCAACTAGCTCACCATTGACACGTCCGGCAATGGTTGCTTTAGCTAGACCCGGGCCAATCGACTGTGCCACTTCGGCGACAGTAACAGGGGCGTCAAAAGATTTGATATTGCCATCAGGCAGTGTGATTTGCGGCATATTGTCTCCAGTGGTGACCGATACCAAGGGCCACTTGAATTAAGTAACAAGTATAAAATTGATAATACCACTTAGCGACCGGCAAAGCCGTCTGCTTAAGTGGTAGGCGCGATTGGATTCGAACCAACGACCCCCACCATGTCAAGGTGGTGCTCTAACCAACTGAGCTACGCGCCTTCAATCTCCACCGTTGGTTACGAATGCAATCAAACGGGTTGGCGAAATTAGCACAATTATGGGGGTTTTTACAGTCATCACAACGAACAAATGTCTCAATCTGTCACTAATCGGTACAAAACCCACCACCAGCTTGAATAATGGCTTTTAGCTGGCCTCAGCACTGGCAGTCCCAAAGGCGATCGCCTTTAGTTTTTCGATCGCATCACGCAGACGACCCGCCTCTTCAAACTCAAGATTACGTGCATGCTCATACATCTGTTGCTCCAGCTTTTGCACGCGCTTGATCGCTAATGCTGGCGTTAAACCACCGTACTCAACACTCTCTTCGGCCAGCTCTTTCAGATCACGTTGCTCATGCTCGTCATATTTAGAATTTGCACCTTCCATCACATTACTGATCTTTCTCTCGATCCCTTTCGGTGTAATGCCATGCTCTTTATTAAAGTCTACCTGCTTCTGTCGTCTGCGATCGGTCTCTTCCATTGCTCGTTGCATCGAGCCAGTGACCTTGTCGGCATAGAGGATCGCCTTACCATTCAAGTTGCGCGCCGCACGCCCAATGGTCTGAATCAAGGAACGGTCGGAGCGGAGAAAGCCTTCCTTGTCGGCATCTAAAATCGCCACCAAAGAGACTTCAGGGATATCTAAACCTTCTCTTAATAAGTTAATCCCAACCAACACATCGAACAGCCCCTTACGCAAGTCTCGCAGGATCTCTACGCGCTCAACGGTATCGATATCGGAATGCAGATAACGTACACGCACACCATGCTCACCTAAGTAATCGGTTAAGTCTTCTGACATCCGCTTGGTCAATGTTGTAATCAGCACACGCTCGTCTTTCTTTACACGCTCATGGATTTCAGAGAGCACGTCATCGACCTGACTGGTCACCGGGCGCACCTCAACGATCGGATCAATCAAGCCGGTTGGGCGCACTACCTGCTCTACTACCTGCGATGATTTTTCAAACTCATGGGCGCCGGGGGTCGCTGAGATATAGATCGTTTGCGGAGAGATATCCTCAAATTCAGCGAACTTTAACGGTCGATTATCCATCGCTGACGGCATTCGAAAACCATAGTTAACCAAGGTCTCTTTGCGTGACCTATCACCCTTATACATACCGCCAAATTGCGGCACTGAGACATGGCTTTCATCGATCAGCATCAAGGCGTTGTCTGGTAGGTAATCTAGGAGACAGGGAGGTGCTTCACCATTGGCACGGCCACTCAGGTAACGGGAATAGTTTTCAATGCCTGAGCAATAGCCCAGTTCTTGTAACATCTCTATATCAAAGCGTGTGCGCTGCTCCAGACGCTGGGCCTCGACCAGCTTATTAGCTGTACGCAGATGATCTAAATGTTCGGTCAGTTCGTCTTTAATCGAATCGATCGCCTCAAGGATGACATCACGTGGCGTTACATAATGTGATTTTGGATAGATCGTGAGCCTCGGGACACGCCGCAGGGTCTCACCTGTCAGCGGGTCAAAATAACTGAGTTGTTCTATCTCTTCATCGAATAATTCAATGCGGATCGCCTCACGCTCAGACTCGGCAGGATGCACATCAATCACATCACCACGCACACGGAAGTTGCCGCGCTTCAACTCGACATCATTGCGCGTGTATTGCAGCTCCACTAGGCGTTGTAGGATTTGGCGCTGATCAGTAATATCACCACGATCTAGGTGCATCACCATGCCTAAGTAAGAACGCGGGTCACCTAGTCCATAGATCGCCGATACGGTAGCAACAATAATCGTATCTTCACGCTCGAATATGGCCTTAGTCGCGGATAATCGCATCTGCTCGATATGATCATTGACCGAAGCATCTTTCTCAATAAAGGTATCACTCGCCGGCACATAGGCCTCAGGCTGGTAATAATCGTAATAAGAAACAAAGTACTCCACCGCGTTACGCGGGAAGAATGCCTTCATCTCACCATAAAGCTGTGCCGCCAAGGTCTTATTCGGCGCCATTAAGATCGCTGGTCGCTGCACTGAGGCGATCACATTGGCGATGGTAAAGGTCTTTCCAGACCCTGTTACGCCTAGCAGTGTCTGGTGTGCCAGGCCATCTTCTAGGCCCTCGATCAACTTCTCAATCGCCTGCGGCTGATCACCTGCAGGCTGAAACGGGGATTCAATCTTAAATTCTTTAGCCATATTCTTATCGATTTCGTAAAAATGCAGTATGATTCCTGCTGCATTGCGGTTTACACAACTTTAGGACACCTAAGTCATTGAACATCAAACTAGCCTCTCGTGTTGGCAGAATCAAACCTTCTCCGACCCTCGCCGTTACAGCTAAGGCTGTTCAACTACGGCAGCAGGGTATCGACGTTATCAATCTCGCCGCTGGTGAGCCTGATTTTGATACGCCAGAGAACATTAAGGCCGCTGCACACCGTGCAATGCAGGCAGGTAAGACCAAATATACACCGGTCGCAGGCACTGCTAGCCTGAAACAAGCCATCATCAACAAGTTTCAGCAAGACAACAAGCTTAGCTACAGTAATAAAGAGATCTTGGTCTCTAATGGTGGTAAACAAAGTTTCTACAATTTGTGCCAAGCACTGATCGATAAAGGTGATGAAGTCATCATCCCAGCGCCTTATTGGGTGTCCTACCCTGATATGGTGTTATTGGCAGATGGCACACCGGTCTTCATAAAAGCCGGCCAAGATCAGCAGTTCAAAATCACTGCCAACCAACTCGCAGCGGCGATAACCCCGCGCACTAAACTGTTCGTTATTAATAGCCCATCCAATCCAACGGGTGTTTGTTATAACGAAGCCGAGTTAAAAGCTCTGGCAGAGGTGCTAAAACAGCACCCTCAGGTTTGGATTGCGACCGATGATATGTACGAGCATATCCTCTTCGGCCAGCAAGCGTTCGTAAACATCTTAAACGTCTGCCCAGAACTGAAAGATCGCACCATCGTTATGAATGGCGTTTCCAAAGCCTACTCGATGACCGGCTGGCGTATTGGCTATGCTGCGGGACCGGTAGACATAATCGGCCCGATGAGCAATATCCAGTCACAGAGCACTTCAAACCCAAGCTCGATCTCACAAGAGGCTGCTGAGGAAGC
>DGKH01000018.1:9347-12044 GCA_002386945.1 Proteobacteria bacterium UBA4575 | reverse complement strand
AGGTTTTTAATGAAGGTGGCGACATTATCATTCGACAATACCGTGCACTCCCATTTCTTCACACCAAAGACCTCTTCTGGCACCTCGATATCCATATCCTGCTTGACTCCCACCTGACAAGATAAACGTTCACCACCAGCGGCCTCACGCTTATTAATATGCCCTGTTTCGGTTGGTAATAAGCTGCCACCACCAGAATGAATTTTGACTCGGCATTGAGCACAGGTACCACCGCCACCACAAGCAGAAGGCACAAAAAGTTTTGCGTCGGCCAAGGTAGAGAGTAATTTACCACCCACTGGTGCACTGATTTCCTTCTCGCCGTTAATTCGAATCGTGACGTTACCGCTAGCGACTAAACGTGAGCGAGCCAGTAGTATAATCACGACCAAGGACAACACAATTGTGGAGAAGAAACTAACGCCTAATGCGATTTCTAACATAACTATCGCCTGTCTTAGAGTTGAATGCCGGAGAAGGCCATGAAGCCCATCGACATTAATCCAACGGTTATAAAAGTAATACCCAAACCCTGCAGGCCAGCCGGTACATCACTGTATTTTAGTTTTTCACGGATACCGGCTAACGCAACGATAGCTAGCGCCCAACCAACACCACTACCAAGGCCATAGGTGACACTTTCAGCAAAGTTGTAATCGCGCTCTACCATAAACAAGGAGCCACCGAGAATGGCGCAGTTCACCGTGATCAAAGGCAGGAAGATACCTAGTGCACTATGTAGCGCTGGAAAGAACCGGTCCAAAACCATTTCTAAAATCTGAACAATGGCTGCAATCACACCAATATAGGTGATTAAGCCTAAGAAGCTTAAATCTACTTCCGGCAACCCCAACCAGCTTAAGGCGCCCTCTTGCAGGACATATTGATATAACAAGTTATTTGCTGGAACAGTAATCGCCTGTACCACAATCACTGCAGTACCTAGGCCTAGTGCAGTTTGGATCTTTTTCGAAACCGCAAGAAAGGTACACATGCCGAGAAAGAACGACAGTGCTAGGTTTTCAACAAAGATCGCCTTAATAAATAAGCTAGGCAGTGCTTCCATTAAAACACCTCGGTGCGGTGCACACGCTTAATACGAAACTCAGCCGGCTCGACCTGCTCTGGTTTACGCGCACGTATTGCCCAAATACCCAAGCCAATAATAAAGAATGCACTTGGGGGTAATAACATAAGCCCGTTCGGTACATACCAACCACCCTCACTGACTGGCAGTAAAATCGTAACGCCCAGGATACTGCCTGAACCAAACAGCTCACGCACCACCGCAACCACTAACAACACCACGCTGTAGCCTAGGCCGTTACCAAGGCCATCTAAGAAACTGATACCAGGTGAGTTCTTCATCGCGAAGGCCTCGGCACGTCCCATGACAATACAGTTAGTAATAATCAAACCAACAAATACAGATAGGGTTTTACTCGCCTCATAGGCATAGGCCTTAAGGATTTGATCGACCACAATCACCAAGGAGGCAATGATCGTCATTTGCACAATAATGCGAATATTGTTTGGGATGTGATGCCGTATCATGCTGATCGAGGCATTAGATAAAGCGGTTACCGAGGTTAAAGCAAGACACATAATCAAGGCGGCCGAGACCGTAGTGGTCACTGCAAGTGCCGAGCAAATCCCCAATATTTGAAGTGTAATCGGGTTGTTATCGACTAATGGATCTAAGACCACGCGCTTTGCTGTCTTACTCATGCCTTATCTCCTCTTGTATTTTCCAGATACTTTTTATACCCCTGCTGACCCATCCAGAAGGTGAACATATTGCTCACACCTTGACTGGTGAGTGTTGCACCTGACAGACCGTCTATCTGGTATTTCTGCATTGCATTACTACGATCAACACTGCCTTTTATCAAAGCAATACGTGGCTGACCCTGTTCATCATAGATCTGTTTACCGCGCCATGAAGCCTGCCATTTCTGGTTATCTACTTCACCGCCGAGGCCTGGTGTTTCTTTGTGATCATAAAAGGTAATGGCATAAACCGTATTCATATCACGCTCTAAGGTGACGTAACCATACAAGGTTGACCACAGGCCATAGCCATGAATCGGCAACACAATGCGTACGACCTCACCCTCACGACGCACCAAATAAACCTTAGCAAGGTTAGCGCGACGGCCAATACCAGCAATATCTTCTTGCCGACTTAACTCTATGCTTTGTGCCAAGTCATTGGATGCCTTATTTTGATCATATTCATCTACGGCAAATAGGTTGCTGTATTCACCACTAGCTAGATCGACTAAACGCGTTTCGACTGATTCAAACATCTGATCGATAGCCAGCTCGTCTTGCCATAATCCCGAAACCTTCAGAATCTTAATCTTCTGATCGAGCACCTGGTTATCAATCTGCTTTTGCTTTAAACCAATAGCCGCAGTTGAGACTAGGACTGAGCAGACTATGCAGAGTGCGAATGCGGTTAACAAAATATTGAATGGACTGTCTTTAGTCATAACGACGTTGACGCCTCCGAATATTCGCTTGCACAACAAAATGATCTATCGATGGCGCCAAGATATTGGAAAATAGAATAGCCAGCATAATGCCTTCTGGATAAGCTGGATTGACGACTCGAATCAAGACCGTCATAAAACCAATCAGGACACCATAGGTTAATCTGCCAGTATTTGACATCGCAGCTGACACTGGATCGGT
>DGKH01000018.1:3384-9276 GCA_002386945.1 Proteobacteria bacterium UBA4575 | reverse complement strand
TTGCTATCGCTACCAACCATATTAAATAGGGATGAGGTCGCAACCATGCCGACAAACACACCCAAGATAATGCGCCAGTTAGCAATCCGCGTATAGATAAGGAAGATGCCACCTAGGAGACAGGCCAAGGTAGAGGTTGAACCGATCGATCCTTGAATTGTACCTAAGAAAGATTGTGTCCAAGTAATACCGTTTGCATAGATTGCTTGCATGCCGTCGAGGGCTGCTAACCCCAGTGGAGTAGCCCCTGAAAAGCCATCAACTGCAGTCCAAACTGCATCACCTGACATATAAGCAGGATAAGCAAAGAATAAGAAACAACGCCCGGTTAAGGCTGGGTTTAGGAAGTTTTTACCGGTACCACCAAAGACTTCTTTACCGATAACAACGCCAAAACTAATACCCAATGCAACCATCCATAGTGGAATATCTGGTGGTAGTGTTAGTGCAAACAGCATCGAGGTAACTAGAAAGCCTTCATTCACCTCATGATTTCTGACACTGGCAAAAAGCACTTCCCAAAAACCACCAGCTAGTAGTGTGACTAAATAGATCGGTAGAAAGTAAGAGAGGCCATGAAGGAAATTAGCGATGACGCTATTTGGATCATAGCTGCTTGGAAGAATCGACAACAATTCACCACGTAGACCAGGGGCAGTCTCCATTCCCATCTGCAACATCGCGGTATTGGCTTGATAGCCAATATTCCATAGTCCGATTACGATGCATGGCAGGGTTGCAAGCACTACGTAAGCCATTACCCGTTTGATGTCGATCGCATCACGCACATGCGGCGCGTGCGCTGTGACCTTTGATGGTGTGTATAGGAAGGTATCTACCATCTCATACAAGGCGTAGTACTTTTCTAGGCGACCACCTTTAATGAATAAGGGCTGAATACGGTCAAGGTATTTACGGACTCTAGACATCAGCCGTCCTTCTCAATAAGTGTCAGGTTGTCACGTAGCATAGGACCAAATTCATATTTGCTCGGGCAGACAAAGGTACATAACGCCAAGTCTTCTTCATCTAACTCTAGGCAGCCTAGGGCTTGCGCCATATCCGTATCTTGAATAGACAATGCACGCAATAATTGCGTCGGCAAAATATCTAGTGGCACCACACTCTCATACACACCAATCGGTACCATTGCTCGCTCACTACCATTTTGTGATGTGCCAAAAGGAAAACGTAATGCCCTACGTGCAAAACTCGAAAGCAAGGCATTAGTCTTTGAGAATTTATTCCGACCAGGCGCGATCCAACCCATAAACTCACGCTCTCGCCCTTCATGCAAAACGCTGATCTGCTGACTGAATCGACCGAGGTAACTAGCCCACCCTGCTGCTCGCCAACCGGCAAAGATAGATCCTGAAATCACTCGACACTCACCTGATACTAATTCGTCATCTACAATGTCATCTGTATTCGCACCCAAACGGACACGAACCAATCTAGGGTTTTTTACGGCAGGCCCTGCCAGAGAGATGATACGATCGGTCCAGATGCGGCCTTCAGTGAATAGCTTCCCCATCGCAATCACTTCTTGGTAACTAATATGCCAGACTGTTTTCTTACTGTGTACGGGATCAAGCAGATGGATATGAGTCCCTGCGATACCAGCAGGATGAGGCCCACTAAATTGGGCGCAGTGTATCTGATCTGATAAACCTTCTAGCTGTGTGGTCGAGGCTTGTTGCTCATCACCACAGACATAGACCGAACCAGTCGTTAGACGCGTTAATATCTTCAAGCCATTGGCATAATCATCGGCATATTCCGCGATAATAGCCTCTGGATTAGCAGCTAGTGGCCGACTATCGGTCGCCGTCACAAAAATAGAATGTGGTAACTGCTCTGGCTCTGGAGATTTACTATAGGGACGTGTGCGAAAAGCGACCCACAAGCCAGATTCTAGCAACTGCTCAATGACTGTTTCACGACGCAAAGACAGCAGCTGTTCTGCAGCATGTGTTGGAAAAGTAATTTCTTCATCGCCATCTAGACGAATAATTAATGCTTGAAAAACACGCTTAGCACCGCGGTGGATAGACTCGACCACACCGCTACCGGGGGCAACATAACGCACTCTTGGATTTTTCTTATCGGTGAAAAGCGCCTCACCTAATTTGACTCGATCCCCTTCTTGCACCTGCATTGAAGGTTTCATACCAATATATTCTCGCCCCAATAGAGCGACACGGGTGATTTCTGGGGATGCGTAAATACGCTGTTCAGGCTCACCTGTTACAGGTAGATCTAGGCCTTTTCGAATCTTAAACTTCATTTAGAGAGAATCAATTACTTAGTGATTGAATGGGTACCTAATAATGCTGCAATCATAGCTCTATCCAAGTACTTTAGATAGTTAGACGATATATACAAAACAGCTTTAGGTTATACATAAGCCTCTATTCTAAAGCTCTACTGGAAGGCAATAAAGAACCGAGCCAAATAACAAAGCAATTCTCCCTCCACTTTCTTTTCAGGTAAGCTAGGGCATGCATCACCATCACCACCATCACCAGCCAAATCCGAATAATCGGGGATTTATGCTCGGTGCATTACTTAATATTGCTTTTGTGATTATTGAGGCAGCCTATGGCTTAATGGCTAATTCACTCGCCTTGCTTGCAGATGCAGGACATAACTTAAGTGATGTTCTGGTCTTATTGTTAGCTTGGGGGGCGAATGTATTGGCCAGTCGCAAAGCGACCGCCAGTCATACTTATGGTTATAGGCGTGCAACTATCCTTGCTGCTTTCTTCAGCGGCTTGTCTTTATTTGCAACCATGGCCTGGATTGCGATCGAAGCCATACAACGCTTGGACACAATCACCACCCCAGATAGTGTCACCGTTATGCTAGTAGCGACGATAGGTATCGGCGTCAACTTTTTTACCGCCGCACTCTTTATGCAGAGTAAAGAAGACGATCTGAACGTTAAGGGTGCATTCTTGCACATGATGGTTGATGGCTTGGTTTCTGTAGCAGTGGTCATCAGTGGTGCAGTTATTTACTTCACTGACTGGAACCTGATTGACCCATTATTATCTCTGCTGATCGTCATAGCGATCGGCCTAAGTTCTTGGGGCTTACTACGTGACTCTTTTGGTCTGGCTGTGGATGCCGTCCCCCCCCACATCGATTTAGCCGGTGTCAGGCAATATCTATTAACACAGGATAGGGTCAACGCGATTCATGATCTGCATATCTGGGCTATCAGCACGACCCAAGTGGCCTTGAGTGCCCACATCGTGCGCAACAAAGTAGAGGTTGATGATGACTTTTTACGCGAGCTTACGAATGAACTAAAGCACCAGTTTCAAATTGATCACTGTACGATCCAGATAGAAAATGGCGCCTGTGAACAGAACTGCCAACACTAAGGCACAGCAATAAATTCAGGAAAAAGGCCTGCCGTATCTATCAATACCGCTTAGGCCACTTAGATTAGCTCCGCTAGCGCGAGCAAGTGCTAGGGAAATAGCTCGATAGCCGGTTCTTGCAAGACACCTAGCTGCTCACGTAGGTGTAAAATATGCTCTTCCCAATAGCGTGGCGTGTTAAACCATGGAAATCCTTTAGGAAAGGCTGGATCATCCCAGCGTCGGGCCAACCAAGCCGTAAAGTAAAACATCCGCAGGGTACGCAGGACTTCAATCAATGCCAGTTCACGTCGATCAAAATCCATAAACTCCTCATAGCCATCCAAAATACACATTAATTGGTGGCGCTGCTCCTCTCGACTACCTGAGAGCAGCATCCAAATATCTTGTATCGCAGGTGCTGTACGGCAGTCGTCAAAATCAATGAAGTGGGCAATATTATCGCGCCATAGGACATTGCCAATATGACAATCACCATGCACACGCAGTTGCTTAAGGGCTGAGACAGACGCCATTCTGCCCTCTAAAATAGATAAAAGATCACTGCTAAGTGACTGATATGCATTGAGTAACTCGGAAGGAATCCAATTTTTACACAGATACTCCACGCTATCAAAACCAAAACTCTGCAGGCTTAGGGTCGGACGATGCTTAAACGTCTGGCTGGCACCAATATTATGCATACGCCCTAACACACGGCCCATAATCTCTAGATTTTCATCTCGATCTAATTCCGGTGCACGTCCACCTTTGCGTTCAAACAGGGCAAAACGAAAGCCTTCAAAAGTAAGCAGGCTTTGCCCTGCTTCATTGTATTCCGGTGCGACTACCGAGAGCTCAGCAGCCAATAATTCCGAACTGAATGCATGCTCTTCCAAGATTTGCTCATCACTCCAGCGTTGAGGGCGATAAAATTTGCCGATAACAGGCTGATCGTCCTCAATACCGATCTGATAGACTCGATTTTCATAGCTATTGAGCTCAAGAATGCGACCATCACAACGCAGACCGTTATCTTCAATTGCACTTAAAATGAAATCTGGACTGAGTTTGGCAAAGACGTGCTCGGAGCTGTCTTGATCAGTCATTAGCCCGCCAATTGGAGTCACAGTCACGCGCAAAAGCGTCAATATCCAAGGCATGATAAATATCGATGGGGACCGTCAGCTTGGCCGCTAGCTTACTAAAGTTATTATCCACTAAATCTGTTGTTTCCCAATTAGTTATATCACTATCTTCAAGTCTTTTAGACTTAATTAAACAGAGCCTACTGGCGCCTATTTCACTTGCCAGCCACGCCGCAATAGTATCAGAAGTGGTCTGCCAAGAGCGCTCTAACGTACCATTAGCGAGCCCTCCAGGCAGGAGTAATTGGTTAGGTGCCCATAACCGTGCACCCTCGCCCTGTCGTGCATCTTCGGTAATCGTTAAGCGTGGCTCTAGGTCTCGCATCAGGTAGCTGAACTGCTGCATAGCCAATATCGCCATATCATGGGCACCAGCCTCACTCAGAGACCAGCGTTGGCTAGCTGCACGCACTTGATCGGCAAATGGGCCACCGCCAGCAACGATAACAACATCGGCTGAGAGCTCGACTAACATCGCCAACCAACGTGGCAAGACATCATTTTGATACAGGCTGCCACCTATTTTGACGACGATCATGCTTTTTTCAGAAAATCGATCATCGCCGCGGCCTTATCGAAGGTCTCTTGGTACTCGGCATCGGCCTCAGAGTCCCAAACCAACCCTCCACCTGCATAGAAATAGACTTGATCCTGTTTTTGTAACACGGTGCGAATAGCGATATTGGTGTCCATCTGCCCATCAAAACCCAAGTAACCGATAGAACCACAGTATAGACCTCGACGATGGGGCTCTAGCTCTTCAATGATCTCCATTGCCCGAATCTTTGGGGCGCCAGTGATTGATCCACCTGGAAAGCAGGACTTAAGTAATTGCACTGGACTTTGCTCTTGCGGCAATCGGCCAGTCACGGTGCTCACCAGATGATGCACCGTAGGAAAAGACTCGATCTCAAATAATTTAGGTACCGCAACAGAATTACGCTGACAACTCTTACTCAGATCATTGCGTAAGAGATCAACAATCATTAGATTTTCTGCTCTATCTTTCAGACTATTAGCCAGCTCATCGGCTTGTCGTTGATCCTCAACCGCATCCGCACCACGCGGCCGCGTCCCTTTGATTGGTTTAGTCTCAACACACTGTTCACGTACCTGCAAAAAACGCTCAGGTGATGCACTTAAGACCGCAACCTCTTCGACGTTCATAAAGGCAGCAAAAGGCGCTGGATTAATCTGTCTCAATTTTTGATAACCCTGCCAGGGGTTGCCTTGCACCTGCGCCGTAAAACGCTGTGCCAAATTCACTTGATAACAGTCTCCAGCGGCGATATAGCCTTTCACCTTGGCGAATTGTTGCTTGTATTCCTGCTCCGTCATATTCGACTGAATGCTACTGATAGCGAAATAGTCTTCCG
>DGKH01000018.1:0-3228 GCA_002386945.1 Proteobacteria bacterium UBA4575 | reverse complement strand
AAATCATATGAAAAGTAACCCATAGCACCACCGACAAACGGCAGGTCATCCCAGCTATGGCTCAGATTTGGTAATTCGTCTTCCAGCAGTTTGAATGGATCTTGCGGAACTCGTTGTCTTTCGTTCTGCCTTGAGAGCAGTGTTTGGGCGCCACGCGTGACTAAGGTTGTTCTTGGGAATGCGCTAAAAATATCGTAGCGTCCGTGACTACTCTGTGGTCGCCCACTATCGAGCAAGACTGCCCAAGGTGATGCTGCAAAGGCTGCAAACAGACTAGCAACATTTTCGATATAAGGCAGCTCTTTGCGTTCTAGTTGCATCGCAATGCGCATAGCCTAGACCTCTGACTCTGTTGCAGTATTAGAATGCTGCAAGGTTGCCAGGGCAATCGCGGGCGCACAATCATCGGCTGTAGCAGTCATTTGGGTCCCTACTGGTAGTACGGCACTGGCAAAATCCAGATAGGTCAGACCCAACTCATCCGCTATGGCCGGTAATAAAAATCGGCCCACACCAGCGCCGACTAAGGTCTTACAACTAGGGTTTAGAGCAATCTGCTGTTTCACTGCATTGAAGATTAACTGCCGTTGTCGTGAGGCAAAATCCTGCGCTAGTTGTCGCCAGACGGAGGCATCATAGTCTTCATAATCACAGGCCACCATCCGTGCCAGCCTACGCATGCTGTTATGTTGGTTTTTTTCTGCGCCATCCATCGTACTACTGTAATCAGCATGTGCTGGCAGCTGCTCTAAGATACGATAGACATCTGCAGTAACGGCAAATTGTTCTGCCACTAATGGCATCTCTTGCCCATCGAATGAGATGCTCGTACAGAGCGTGTTGGGACAACTACGCACGACACCGGTATAGACCAATTCAGCATTGCGCATACGTTCAAAATCACTGTTACCACGCCGCTGCAATTGGTTACCTTTAATTCTTAATAGATCAGTAGTGGTACTACCGATATCGACAAAAAGTGCTTGCTCTAATGCCTGTGCAACACTACAGCCGCTAGCCAACCAATTTGCTGAGGCCACCATTTCTGCCTGCTGTTTAGCATCGGCTTCAGAGACACAGTGTTGGCCATTAAAGTAACGCACAGCAATACTCTGTCCTAACTGGGCTTGCACACTATCGATAATCGCATGCACACCAGCGTTGCGCGTGCTAAAAGCATCAACTAGCTCACCGGTCATGGTAATGGCGTGACTACGCTGCAACAGATCAATGCCTACAGCCAATGCATCTTGTAATGCATCTTGCATACTCGCCTGTAGTTCATCAATACCCTTCCATAGCGGGCAGGCATACTGCTGAACATGGAGCTTATCTGCTACCAGATAAGCCACTTTCAAGTGAGCCCCACCGATATCCCAGCCAACCCAATACTCCTGTGTAGCGAGTCTATTTGTTTCTTGCTCAGCCAATCACAACCTCAACTACCTTATCGGTGCGCGTAATTTCATTTGGTAACTGCTCTTGTATAAACGTTTGTAAGCACAAGGCCGCTACATTTTCTTTTAAGGCTGCACTCAGCCCGACATAGGAACTGGTGAGCCGCGGATTAATCTCTATCAGTACAATGCCCTGCTCGGTCTCTATATAGTCGACACCGACATAACCAGATAAGCCAGGCAATGCTTTTGCAATTGCTGAAGCAAGTTCGTCTAACGCTATCGAAATCGATTCACTATTGACGCGACACGCTTGTAAACGTGGGCTTATGCCTTGAGAGAAACACTGTTCGTTACAGCTTAGTATTCTAGCTGCTCCTTGCCAGCAAAGTAAGGACATGCTGGCATGCTTACCCTGTAATAAAGGCTGTACTAGTGTCTGATCAAGATCAATTGATCGCGTGGCCAAATCTTCCGCTTGAATGACCTCTAGACCTTCACTGCCAACACCTGAGCGCGGTTTAATAATATATGCACCTACAGCCTGTGTGATTTCTTCTGCCGATAAACTCTGGACTATCGTTAAACCGGCTGCAGATAAATGTTGTTCACATTTCAATTTATCGGCACAAATCTGAATGCTTTGACTGTCACTGTTGAAGTGTCGAATCTGTGCATCTTCTAACTGCGCAATGAATTCACTCAACAGGCCGTCACTCTCAGGTGCTATAAGGAGAACACCATCAACTTCCTGACTTAATCGTTGCACAATCACGCGATAATCGTCATCGTGCTGCAATATAGTGCTTTGAATAGCCTCTGCAGCAGTTATCTCCTGCGCCAGTTCAATCCGTGGGTCTAACGTAGTGAGCAGCTCTAAGCCCTCAATATGCAAGCAGTCACGCAGCACCGCTTGCAACATCGCCAAACCTTCTTGTTTCAAGCTGGGTGGTAAGGGATCATGCAGCATTCCACCACCGCATATAAATTCACTAATCAGAAGTCGCATTATTGATGAAAATTATTCCTGTACTCGATTATATGGATAGCCGCGTTGTGCTGGCTCAAGGTGGGCAGCGCGCTAGCTATCAAGCTGTCGGCAAAGATAACAGCTCACTGGTTTCGGATCATTCTATTCAAACTGTGATCGATGGCTATCTTACGCTTTATCCATTCAAGAATATGTATATCGCAGACCTCGACTGTATCGGCGGACAGGGCCTAGATATCCCCTTTTGGAGCGAGACACTCAATGCCTATCCGACGATTGAGTTTTGGCTGGATTTAGGGCTAGAAGTGAAGTCCTGGGCAGAACTGGCACAGCAGTGTCCACTTATCCGCCCCATTGTCGGTACCGAGTTGTTTAAGAGCCTTAGCGACCTACAGCAGGCCCTTAGCCAGCTACAAGCCTACCGACCGATACTATCGATCGATATGAAGCATGATCAGATTCTAGGTGTGACGGATATCTTAGAGATACGTGAAGACTGGCCAGAAGAGGTCATTCTGCTCTCTCTAGAGCGTGTTGGAACCGCAAATGGGCCCAAGTTTGAGCAGCTGGCGGCACTCAGCAGAGACTCCAGGCTGACCCTTTATAGCGGTGGTGGTACACGCCATAGCAAGGATATCGTGGCCTTAGCAGAAGCTGGTGCTGAGGGAGTGCTACTTGCCAAGGCCCTGCACGATGGCAGCATTGGCAAAGACGACATAGAACGGTTTAATCGCTAACGAGCTTCAGCTTTTCGGCTGGATTATCATCCAATAATTCACGCAAAGAAGACTTCCCAAGCTCTTGATTGCCAAAGTATTTCAGGGGCTTTCTTCCCTCCAT
>DGKH01000074.1 GCA_002386945.1 Proteobacteria bacterium UBA4575 | reverse complement strand
AACCGTGAGAGGCTTTCCAACTGCTTTGAACTATAGCGACGCGTTGGTATCGACTCTTCCATGTAAACCGTTCCGACCGCAGTAGTCGTAACAAACTTTGAATCACCACCGACTCTATCAACACAAAGTCGGGCAAGTTCATAGACATCAATTGAAGAACGGATTGCACTCACTTGCGGACTTTGTAGTTTATTAATCTCTGACTGCGAACCAAAACCATATAGGGCAATGACGTGCCAAGCACCTGTACACTTTAAGATCTGTGATATGTATTCACGTGTATCACTATTAATCGTTGGTCGCTCAATAATTACCACATGTATTGGATTGTCATCTTTGCTTTCTGCCCACTCATCTAATCCCATGGGCTGTTCAACAACCTCAACCCCTTCGAAATCAGACATACCATCTAAAACACGTAGCGGAAACTCTTCACCTAGAAGTAAGACCCTACACTTTTGAGTACGGCTAAACTCACGTGGCTGGACGTTATCAACTTCCGCCCATTTCATACTATTTGCCGCTTGATTTGAATTTTCCCATTTCACTTTAAGCTCGCTCAAGGAAAGATGAGCAATGGTGCCAATGGAGTTACCGACATCAACTAGGTTTTTCAGCATAAAGAGCTTGGATAGATTTTCGGCATCATAGACACGATCACCAGACTCAGAACGCTTAGGAACTACCGCTTTATAACGTCGCTCCCACGCCCGTAAGGTCTCCGTACCGATACCGGTAATTTTGGAAACTGCACCAATTTTATATTCGTCGTTTGCAATTTGAGTCTGCATAATAGTCTCTGTATGTATAAATTAAGTTTAAGTATATTACAGGCTAAACATTGATTTGTACATTTAATTTATACTCAATAGATTAAATATATATTATACGCACCATATTTCATCAACTTTCCTTATACAACAGCACCCTCGCCCCTCTAATGAGAAATACCACAAATTCATCTGTGGTAATTAAGGCTCATCAACATATTGCACTCAACAAGTGCGTAACTCACACACCCCTCAAAAACTGCACCACGGTAGTGCCTTTCTTTCATTGCAGCACGGAAATCCTTCAAGCATTAAATTCAATTTTGTTATGTGAACTTGATTTCATCGAATTTTTTTACAGTTGGCACCAATTTTGCAGGATTAATCCACATAGACACATTTATGAAATAAATATCCACACTAATGTTCAATCAATATGGAGTACACAATGAAGAAACATTCTCTATTAAGCATTTGTTTGTTAACACTCAGCCTGTTTAGTCTGAGTGCACAAGCCGATGATCATAGCGACACTATTAAGGTAGGTGTTTTACATTCCTTATCTGGCACTATGGCAATCAGTGAGACCACATTAAAAGACACCGTTTTAATGATGATCGAAGAACAAAATAAAGCTGGTGGTTTACTAGGTAAAAAATTAGAAGCTGTAGTAGTTGATCCTGCATCTGACTGGCCTTTGTTTGCTGAAAAAATGCGTGAGCTTATCGAAGTACATGAAGTAGATGTCATTTTCGGTTGCTGGACGTCTGTTTCACGCAAATCCGTGTTACCTGTAGTAGAAGAACTAAATGGCCTCTTATTTTACCCAGTGCAGTATGAGGGTGAAGAGTCATCTAAAAATGTCTTTTACACTGGTGCATCACCTAATCAACAAGCCATTCCTGCAGTAGATTACTTAATGGATCAAGGCGTTAAGCGTTGGGTCTTAGCGGGCACCGATTACGTTTACCCACGCACTACCAATAAAATCTTAGAGTCTTACCTAAAGCTCAAAGGTGTTGCTGCAAAAGACATCATGATTAACTACACTCCATTTGGTCATTCTGACTGGCAGACTATTGTCTCTGATATCAAATCATTTGGTTCAACTGGCAAGAAAACTGCTGTTGTTTCCACCATTAATGGTGATGCAAACGTACCCTTCTACAAAGAGCTGGGTAACCAAGGTCTCTCTGCAGATAATATTCCAGTCGTTGCATTCTCTGTTGGCGAAGAAGAATTATCAGGCATCGATACCACACCTCTAGTCGGTCATCTAGCAGCATGGAACTATTTCCAATCAGCTGAGAGCGATACCAATGACACCTTCATTGAAACGTGGCAGAGCTTCATTGGTGATGATTCACGCGTAACTAATGATCCAATGGAAGCAACATACATTGGTTTTAAGATGTGGGCCGAAGCAGTTAGTAAAGTAGACAGCACTGAAGTCGATAAAGTACGACCAGCAATGTATGGCCTGTCTTTACCTAACTTAACCGGTGGTACAGCGGTAATGAACTCTAACCACCATCTATCAAAACCAGTACTCATTGGTGAGATTCAAGATGATGGTCAATTTGAAATCGTTTGGCAGACTGAAGGTGAAGTAGTCGGTGATGCTTGGACTGACTTCCTACCAGAAAGCGCAGTCATTGTGTCGGACTGGGCTGATCCAGCAATCAACTGTGGTAACTACAACACAGAAACCAAGAAGTGCTCAGGGCAAAACTTTTAAATCGAACCGCTTAAGCTTAAGCATAAGATCACTGGGCACAAGAAAGTGCCCAGTAATCTTTAACCCAGTGAATAACCATGCGAAATTTCGCTCTTCTACTTATCTTATGTGGCAGCTTATTCAGTGCAGGCCTAAGTTGGTCTAACGACATAGAAATAAAACCGGACACCATCTCAGAAACCATCTTCCATGACGCTATCAATGGCCTCTCATCAAAGAGTTTCACAAAGAAAAAAGAATATATACAGGCTATCGCCACCTCAAAAGACTCACAAGCGCTAGTCATCCTTCAGCAACTTTTAGATGGCAATATCTATTTTCTGAAGAAAACAAAAACTATCGTTATTGCCAAGTTGGATAATAAAAACGCTGTGATACGTAACGCTATTAGCGGCACTGATTTAGGTGTTATCGCAAAAAAAAGAATTAAAAAAGTAGGTATTAATAATAAACTAAGACGTCAACTTAAAGTGGAGATTGCCAAACTCTCCTTGGACAGTCCGAACAAAGCAGTGCGCCAGCAAGCAGCTGAAGAAATCCTCAAAGACATCAATAAAAGTGGCCTTCAATTATTTACAGGCCGGCTGACCATAGAAAAAGATGACTCTATAGTCGAAATTATGCAAACCGGCATCGCTTTATATTCATTCAAGAATGGCAGTGTCGACGAACAACTTAGCGCAGTAAAAACGCTTTCTAATTCGCTCTACCCTGAAGTTAAAAATACCTTAAGCAATGGCTTAAGAAGTATCACTGGAAACCCTCTAAGCACAGAAAAACAAGAACTAAAACACACTCTAGAAGCCAGCATAGAAAAAATTGATTTTAAGCTAGGCTGGTATAAACAGCTTGAAAACATCTTCTTTGGTGTCAGTCTGGGCTCTGTTTTACTACTAGCTGCAGTTGGCCTAGCCATCACCTTTGGTGTTATGGGTGTAATCAATATGGCTCATGGCGAGATGCTTATGTTAGGCGCCTACACTACCTATATTATTCAGCAAATCATGCCTAACGCGATTGCTTACTCACCTCTGATCGCAATTCCGATTGCCTTTGTCTTCACTGCACTGGTTGGCGTTATTATCGAACGCAGCATAATTCGCCATCTTTATGGCCGTCCTTTAGAAACTTTGCTCGCAACTTTCGGTATTAGCTTAATACTACAGCAAGCTGTACGCACCATAATCTCACCACAAAATAGAGCAGTAGCTACTCCAGAATGGATGAGTGGCTCTTTGCAAATCAATCCTGCTTTAGCACTAACCTATAACCGCCTCTATATCATTCTATTTTCGATAGCAGTATTAATCGGTTTAATGCTGCTTTTACAGAAAACACGTTTTGGACTTCAAGTACGTGCCGTCACACAAAATCGCACCATGGCTAAGGCCATGGGTATTCGTACTGATTGGATCGATGCTTATACCTTTGGCTTAGGCTCAGGTATCGCTGGCATGGCTGGTGTTGCACTTAGCCAGCTCACTAACGTTGGTCCTAATTTAGGCCAAGCCTACATTATTGATTCCTTTATGGTGGTGGTATTTGGTGGTGTTGGTAATTTATGGGGTACGTTCTTTGGTGCAATGACCCTAGGCATCGCAAATAAATATTTAGAGCCAATGACCGGTGCTGTTATTGCAAAGGTAGTGATCTTAGTCTTCATCATATTATTCATTCAAAAACGACCTAGGGGTATGTTTGCTCTGAAGGGTCGTTCAGCCGAGAACTAAGTCATGCTTCAGCATTCACTCATTGGTCGGCTGTTATTAAATGATACCGGAAGTCGTGTACTCACTTTCTGCTGCATTGCACTCGCAGTCATTGTTCCAGTCTGTAACTTAATCATACCTTCAGACTCAGAATTTCATGTCTCAACCTATAGTGTGACCTTGATAGGGAAATATCTATGCTATGCCCTTCTTGCCTTATCGGTCGATTTGGTTTGGGGTTATTTAGGTATTTTAAGCTTAGGTCATGGTGCATTCTTTGCATTAGGTGGCTATGCAATGGGCATGTATCTAATGCGTCAGATTGGGGATAGGGGCGTTTATAGCAATCCAGAACTACCTGATTTTATGGTCTTCCTAAACTGGTCAGAGTTACCTTGGTATTGGCAAGGCTTTGACCAGTTTCCATTGATGCTATTGATGGTCTTTTTAGCGCCGGGAATACTTGCTTTTGTCTTCGGCTGGCTGGCGTTTCGTTCACGTGTAACAGGCGTCTATCTATCTATAATCACGCAGGCTATGACCTATGCTTTAATGCTTGCCTTCTTCCAAAACAACTTTGGATTTGGTGGCAACAATGGTCTCACAGACTTCAAGGAAATCCTTGGTTTCAACCTACAAGCTGATAACACTCGCAATGCACTTTTCATCGCCTCTGCTGCTGCTTTATTATTAGGTTATGCCATATGCAGATTCATAGCACAGTCCCGATTGGGCAGTTTAACCATGGCGATACGTGATGCTGAAAGTCGAGTTAGGTTTATGGGTTATCGTGATGAGCATATTAAACTTTTCATCTTCGTTATCTCTGCCCTATTAGCAGGTCTTGCGGGCGCTTTATACGTACCACAGGTTGGTATCATAAACCCTAGTGAATTCGCTCCTATTCGCTCCATTGAAATGGTTATCTGGGTCGCCATTGGTGGTCGTGGCACGCTATATGGTGCTGTCCTAGGTGCCTTTGTTGTGAATTATGCAAAAACTATTTTTACAGCATGGGCCCCTGAGGTCTGGCTTTTCATCCTTGGTGGTATCTTTGTATTTGTCACCGTATTCATGCCAAAAGGCTTAGTCGGTCTTTATGCTCAACTACGCACACGCTTTTCGCGTAATTCAAGCAGTGACAAACTAAAGCGAGGCAGTACTGATGAAAAGTAAAGAAACTATCCTCTACCTAAATGATGTATCGGTTAGTTTTGATGGCTTCCAGGCTATTAATAACCTCAGCCTTTATGTTGAGCGCAATGAATTACGTTGTGTCATTGGGCCAAATGGTGCAGGCAAAACAACCATGATGGACATCATTACAGGAAAAACAAAACCTGATACCGGAGAGATCATCTTTGCGGAAAATATAAATCTAATCGGCAAAAGCGAGGCAGAAATTGCCAACCTAGGCATTGGCCGAAAGTTTCAAAAGCCAACAGTATTTGAGCAGCACACGGTACATGAAAATCTATGCTTAGCCCTAGAAGGAGACCGTAGTGTCTTTGCTAATTTATTCCATCGCTTAAAGCAGCCACAAATCGAAAAGATAGAGCAGTCATTAGAAATTATCGGACTAACGAATGAGCAGTATCGGCTTGCTGGCGAGTTGTCACATGGCCAGAAACAATGGTTAGAAATAGGCATGCTAATCACACAGAATCCACAGGTCCTATTAGTCGATGAGCCTGTTGCTGGCATGACCTATCAGGAAACCGAAAAAACCGCTGAATTATTGCAAAACTTAGCACGCACTCAATCGGTTATCGTAGTTGAACATGATATGGAATTTGTTCGCCTTATAGCAAATAAGGTAACCGTACTACATCAAGGTCAAGTTTTAGCCGAAGGCCCTATGGATAGCATTACCAACAATGAGAAAGTTATTGAGGTCTACTTAGGTGGCTAATTTATTAACGTTAGATGGAATCAACCAATATTATGGCGAAAGTCATACTCTATGGGATTTAAAACTTGCCATTAAGGAAGGAAGCATTACCTGCCTGATGGGTCGCAATGGTGTTGGTAAATCAACCTTACTAAAAAGTATTATGGGTTTAGAAAAGATTAGAAAAGGCTCAATCACTTTTCGCCAACATGAATTAAGCAAGTCAACCGCAGAAACTCGCGCCAAGCTAAAAATTGGTTATGTACCACAAGGCCGCGAAATATTTTCTCAACTCAGTATTACTGAAAACTTACAAACAGGATTAATCAGCAGTGGCTCAAAAAAACTACCCGATATCATATTTGAGTTATTCCCAGTCCTAAAAGAAATGAAAAATCGTCGTGGCGGAGACCTTTCTGGAGGGCAGCAACAGCAATTAGCTATTGGCCGTGCGCTTGCAATAGAACCTGAATTATTGATCTTGGATGAACCTACTGAGGGGATACAACCGAATATTGTTCGTGAAATTGGCGATATTATAATACGCTTAAACCAAGAATTTGGACTGACTGTTCTTTTAGTAGAACAAAAATTACCCTTTGCTCGTCGAGTCGGCAGTCATTTCTGCATTATGGAAAAAGGTCGTAACGTTGCAGTAGGTAGTATAGAAAAACTTGACGATGAATTAATTGATCGCTATTTAAAAGTATAAGCCCAACGAGGAAAACAAATGAACGTGAAATCCATATTAGTCACTATCTTGCTACTTAATAGCAGTAATATTTTCGCCCACCCTATTAGCGCACATCCCCTACAGATGATACACAGTCATTTTGAGTGGCTAGTCCTGCTCGCATTCCCTGTCACAATCATTGCATTTGCTATCGCTAAAAAATGACCACACAGTCAGATGCCATATGGGATTCATCGTGGCAAGCTAGTTTACGTTTAAAATTCATCAATAAAGATGGAAAAACCTTTCTAACTGACCGAACACATTTTGGACCACTTGCGGTTCAAAAACCGTTTTATCCAGAACAGTCAGATTGCTGTCATGTTGTTTTATTACACCCTCCTGGAGGTATCGCTGGTGGTGACGAGTTGCGCTTAGATGTCAAACTAGATGCTAAAGCGCATGGTTTAATCACCACCCCGGGAGCAACCAAGTTCTACCGTAGTATTGGACCAATTGCGAAACAAGAACAACGCATAACATGCGCTGAAGGTGCGAGTATAGAATGGCTGCCACAAGAGACAGTTTATTTTGATGCTGCCCAAGCACGAACCATCACACGTATTGATTACACCAAAGATAGTCGTGTACTAGCATGGGAAATCCAATGTCTTGGATTACCTGCTCAAACTCGTTCGTTTCAGTCAGGTCATATTTTTCAGACTCTAGAATTGTGGCAAGACGGCAAACCACTATTAATAGAAAGTAATCGCTATGATGGTTCTAGCCCACTCTTAACACAACCCTGTGGCTTACATGCTGCAGAGGCTATTGGGAGTTTTTTGATACGTGCAAATAATGAGACAATCGAGAAAAAGATCATTCTTGATATTTTAGAAAAACATCCAGAATTGCGCTCAGGCTGCAGCATAATTCAAGACATATTCGTCATTCGCGCCAGTGCAACTTATGCAGAACAGATTAAAACCTTATTCTTAGAACTATGGCAGACAATCAGACCAATAGTCTTAAAACGCCCAGCATGCATCCCACGAATTTGGTTAACCTAAGACTTAAAGGTAGAAAAAATTATGGAATTATTACCTAGAGAAAAAGACAAGTTATTACTATTCACTGCTGGCCTTTTAGCAGAGAAGCGAAAAAAAAGAGGTGTGAAACTGAATTACCCTGAGGCTATTGCACTCATCTCATGTGAGATATTAGAGGGTGCGCGTGATGGCAAAACAGTTGCTGAATTAATGCAGTATGGTCGTGAAATTTTAACTAGAGAAGACGTCATGGATGGCATCGCTGGGATGATTCATGAGGTACAAGTTGAAGCCACTTTCCCAGACGGCACTAAATTAGTTACCGTCCATGAACCGATTATTTAGGCATTGGAGTAGAGCATGATACCTGGAGAAATTATCGTTGCCGACGGCGAAATTGAGATCAATGTTGGGCGCAAACGCAAAAGCTTAGTAGTTTCCAACATGGGTGATCGCCCAATACAAGTCGGCTCGCACTACCATTTCTACGAGACCAATAATGCATTAGATTTTGATCGTGAGCAGACTAAAGGTATGCGTCTAGACATCCCTGCTGGTACTGCGGTGCGATTTGAGCCGGGACAAATTCGCACAGTCCAATTAATAGAACTTGCTGGCGCACGTAAAATATTTGGTTTCCAAGGGAAAATAATGGGGGATCTAGATTAAAACTATGAGCACTATGAGTCGGCGGGCATACGCAGAGATGTTTGGACCTACAGTCGGTGACAAAATTCGACTGGGTGACACAGAAATTATTATCGAAGTCGAAAAGGACTTTGCACGCTACGGTGAAGAAGTGAAATTTGGCGGTGGTAAAGTCATTCGTGATGGCATGGGGCAAGGACAAGGTTGTGCTGCAGATGTTGTTGACTGCGTCATAACGAATGCCTTAATACTTGATCACTGGGGCATAGTAAAAGCTGATATTGGTATCAAGAATGGCCGCATCATAGCCATTGGCAAGGCTGGCAACCCTGATATCCAGTCAGACATTGATATTGCTATTGGCCCGGGAACTGAAGCGATTGCAGGTGAAGGTAAAATTATTACAGCAGGTGGCATCGACGCACATATCCATTTCATTTGTCCGCAACAAATTGAAGAAGCCTTGATGTCAGGTGTCACAACCATGTTAGGCGGTGGAACAGGACCAGCTACTGGCACCAATGCAACCACCTGTACACCAGGCCCTTGGAATATTCATCGCATGTTACAAGCAGCTGATGCCTTCCCAATGAATTTAGGTTTTATGGGCAAAGGTAATGCGAGTGTTGCCGCCCCGCTGGAAGAACAGCTAATTGCTGGCGCTATGGGCCTTAAACTACATGAGGATTGGGGTACTACCCCTATCGCAATCGATACCTGTTTAAGCGTTGCTGAACAATACGATATTCAAGTTGCAATCCATACCGACACATTGAATGAATCTGGCTTTGTTGAAGATACCCTTGCTGCTTTTAAAGGCCGCGCCATCCACACCTACCATACAGAAGGTGCTGGTGGCGGTCATGCACCTGACATTATTCGTGCTTGTGGTGAGGCTAATGTCTTACCTTCCAGCACTAATCCAACACGCCCTTATACGCATAACACCATTGATGAACATCTAGATATGTTAATGGTTTGTCACCACCTCGATAGCAAGATTGCTGAAGACGTCGCCTTCGCTGAATCACGTATTCGTCGTGAAACCATTGCAGCTGAAGACATCCTTCATGATTTGGGTGCCTTCAGTATGATTGCATCAGATTCACAGGCTATGGGCCGAGTAGGTGAAGTTATTAGTCGCACTTGGCAAACCGCTGACAAGATGAAAAAACAACGAGGTGCCTTAGCAGAAGATAGTATGAATAATGATAATATGCGGGCCAAACGATACATTGCGAAATATACAATTAATCCGGCCATCACGCATGGAATCGCGGCAGATGTCGGTTCAGTAGAGGTTGGTAAGCTGGCTGATCTAGTCTTATGGGACCCTATGTTTTTTGGTGCCAAGCCAGCCTTAATCTTGAAGGCAGGCATGATTGCAGCGGCACCTATGGGTGACCCTAATGCCTCCATTCCAACACCGCAGCCAGTGCATTACCGGTCTATGTTTAGTGCCTATGCTGGCGCCAATCATGCCACTAGCTTCACTTTTGTTTCGCAAGCGGCGCTGGAAGCTGATATTGCAAAGCAATTAGGTCTACAAAAACAGTGTATCGCGGTCAGCAATACACGCACTATACGTAAGGCGGATTTAATCCATAATACTTACCAACCCCATATCGAAGTCGATCCACAAAACTATCAAGTCCGTGCCGATGGTCAGCTTTTAGTCTGTGAACCCGCGACTGAAGTCGCACTGGCACAACGTTATTTTTTATTCTAATAGGGTCAAATATGCTCACTCTCTCTAAACATTATTCTGCCGCCAGTATGAGCATTGACAATACATTCAGTGACACTGCTTTAAGCCTGACATTGGCCTTTGAATTAAGACAAAAAGCACGCCTAAAGACACGACTAGATAACGGCCAAGAAGTAGGCTTATTTTTACCCAGAGGCATCATCCTACGTGGTGGAGATATTGTGCAGGCTGAAACTGATGAAACTGTACGTATCATTGCTGCTGACGAGGCTGTCAGTACCTTAAAGAGTAGCGACCCACTTCTACTATCACGCTGCTGTTACCATTTAGGCAATCGTCATGTACCGATAGAAATACAACCTACCTTTGCACGCTATCTACAAGATCATGTGTTAGATGAGATGGTAGTCGCCTTCGGCATCGAATTAATCCATGAACTGGCTCCTTTTGAGCCAGAATCAGGCGCCTATCATAGCTCTCATGCACACTAGTTCTAGCGCCCTTTTACAGCTCTTACGCCTGAGCAGCCCAGCCTTACCTGTTGGTGCTTATGCCTATTCACAGGGTTTAGAATCTGCCTGTGACCAGGGCATCATAGAGAATGAAAAAGATCTCATGCAGTGGCTCACAATAGTTTTACAGCAAAGCTTTTTATACCAAGAATTGCCCCTATTTCTGCGCCTATACCGAGCGCATCAGACTGCTGATCTAGATCAACAGCATTATTGGAACGCTTACTTATTAGCCAGTCGAGAAACTCGTGAATTACGTCTTGAAGACAGTCAACTAGGTATGGCTCTAGTTCGATTATTGAAGAATCAGGGCCTGACCCAAGTTATCGCATGGCAAGATCAAGAATGTAGTTTTGCCACGATCTTCAGCCTTGCCTGCGTTGAATGGCATATAGATGAACAAGCCGCGCTCCATGGGTTGCTTTGGGCTTGGTTGGAAAATCAAGTCAGTGTTGCCATAAAGCTGATCCCTTTGGGACAGACAGCTGGCCAGCATGTATTACAGCAACTGATACCCTTGATAGATGATGTTATTACAGCAAGCTTAGATATAGAAGACGACAATATTGGTGCCAGTTGCCCCGGATTAGTATTCGCAAGCATGCATCACGAAGAACAATATAGCCGATTATTTCGGTCATAACTCTCCAGACAAAAGGAATATTAGCAATGCAAAAACAAGTCTTACGAATCGGTGTTGGCGGCCCAGTTGGCTCAGGAAAAACCGCATTATTACGCACATTATGTATGAATATGCGGAATGACTATGAGATAGCTGCCGTCACTAATGACATCTATACGAAAGAAGATGCCCAGTTCCTTATTAATAATAAGGCCTTGGAAGAAGAGCGGATTATTGGCGTAGAGACCGGTGGCTGCCCACATACTGCGATCCGTGAAGATGCCTCAATGAATCTATTAGCAGTCGATGAGCTCTGCAGTAAGTTTAAAAACCTAGACTTCGTCTTTATTGAAAGTGGCGGCGACAACTTAAGTGCAACCTTTAGCCCAGAACTGTCAGACTTAACTATTTATGTCATCGACGTCTCAGCAGGCGATAAAATACCACGTAAAGGTGGTCCTGGAATTACCAAGTCTGATCTACTGATCATCAATAAAACAGATTTGGCACCATTGGTAGGCGCATCGTTAGAGGTCATGCAGAGAGACGCCAAGAAAATGCGCGGTGAAAGACCCTTTCTATTTAGCAATCTAAAAAAAGAAGAAGGTTTGGCCGAAATCATGCAATTCATCAAAGACAAAGGCATGCTAACTTAAGCCTAGATATCAAGAAGCCCTCAGCGATCTTAGTCCAAGAGCTTACGAAGTTTAGGGGGCAGTAGCGGAGCTACGTCCTCATCCTCCTCTTCTTCTAACATCTGTAATTCATTCTCAAGAATATACAGGGCCCAACCTGGACAGGGACGCGCACTCACCAAACCAGGTGCTGCACTCCATGATTGCACAGTGCGGGTAGAAAGATGGTCACCGGTTACTGTTCCAATTAAAGTAGCCACTTTATTAGATGGCTTACCATAAATGATCATTAATTTTTTAAGTCTAATCTTATTATAGTCAATCAATTCCATAACAAATTAACCTCTTAGCTGCTTAATCTAATCCTTACGTGAACCTCTCCTTTAAAAACCTTAGGTATTTCAGTAAGTCTTGGGATTTACACCGAAAAATAGCCCAAAGACACTACGAGATATCCTAATTAATTGTATATTTATACTATTAGGGCGAATAATCAACGCACAAAAGTGCTACTGAACAGCACCCTTACGCCAAAGCCGCCAGAGTATGGGCCAACAATATATAAAGGGGTGTTTTCGATGGCGGTCGTTAATTTCGACATGCACACCACTGTGTCGTTCTATCTTCCAGGCCAAGTAATCCACCCCATTTTCAAAGGTGGTTGCCGCTTTAAGCAGGCGTAAGACAGACAATAACTTGCCCCAGGCTGCACGAATAACCCAATTCCATGCTGTCCACCGCGATGTGCGCGACGAATGGCTAAAACCTATGTTTAAAAGCGTATTAAAGGCCTCGTCATAATGCCTTTGATTTGATTCATAGATCACACCAGCGCGCAGCTTACTTTCAGCACGCAGTTCTGCAGAATATGTCTTTTGCAAGGCACCGACCCAAAACTCTTGCGCTGTTGGAGGGCTGTTGAATAGGCCAATAGTCTTAGTATAGATCGTAGTAATCGAATTAAGCTGTGCTTGAATAAGCTGCATTCGTGCCTGTGCATCAGCTTGATAAATTAATGCAAAGGGTTGTGCAAAACGCGCCCAGAAATAAGAATGATAGGCACGTGTAGATGTTTGCAGCAGTAAATCCTTTTCTGATAGCACGGCATATTTTGCCTGTACTTTCACACCGTCAACTTCAACTGTTTGAAAGTATACATTCGGTGCTAAACAGGCATTTAACACGGCGTGTGTCTTTGAGTCATAAGCTGTTTGATAATCATCAACGATGACATAGAAATCCAACATAGCATCTTTATATTTGCGGCTACGCAGACATGACCCATAGAACATAATCGCACGCAAAGAAGCATCAAACTTACGTTGCAACACCTCAACAAACGCCGTCAATATCACATCATCGACAGTAATAAGCTGTTTATCTAGACACTGAAATAGTAGCTTTGTATCCATATTTTTCATCGAGTAAGAAAGTGTGCCATTGCATTAGCATCAAGAAATACTTCACTGTCCTTATTTTCACCACCGAATAACTCACCATCTAAAGTAAAGCCACCCCTAATCATTAACCTAACTGCCTTTGCCTTCACACTCATATAACCATCATCATTTCTGCATGGTGCCCGCCCACGTAGTATCCGCAAACTTGATAACAATGACTTTTTTGAATTGGATTTAATCAATGTTAGGGCCAACTCATTGTTGAATTTGCTATCACCCCAAAATGGATAAATTCCTCCAATAAGGCGTTGCAGAGTAGAGGCCAAAATGACTGTAAATTCACCCTCAATAACAGACTGTTCATCAATCTGCGCCTGCCCCACCGCAGATTGAATCAGTTTGCCACGAGTGATCCAGTCTAAGAGATAGCGCAAGATGGCTAATGTTGGCCCAAACTCACCCGCGATACCACGCGTATGAATATTCTGCCGACAATATAAAATACCTGAATAGACCGCTCCTGCACCAAAGAACATACCACATACTTCCTTATTTTCAGCCGGTATTCGCATGCGCAAGATAGGCCTAGAGCACTCTCTAACTTTATTTTTTTGGCCTGAGACATAAGCCAAAAGGTCTTTAAATAGTTCGGCTAAATCACCTTTCAATCCAATATCGCCAAAGGTCATGTTCGTCGTGCCTGCGCGTATTATAGCTAATTTAGGCATATACCCTTGTGCGGCTGATCGTGACAAAAAGCTTAATACTTTGTGCAAAGTGCCATCACCACCATTAACAACAATCACTGGGATCGCGGCGTGCTGACACGCCTCTAAGACGTGATCCATATCACTTTCTACCGACGTCACCTCATGTTGGACCTGTGGGTATAATTCAACCACCTCACAAAAACGACGAAACTGTCCGCGCTTATTCAGGCCACTATTAGGGTTGCTAATCGCTGTAATTGAAATAGCTGCATCCATACTAATTTAGTCTATGCTTTATCGCTTAATCAGCGAAGAAATTGTAGTAATCGCTTGTTGCCCAGTAAACCACTGAATCACCTGTGATGGGTTCGGCTGCTCTGGGTCGACATCTTCAATCCATGGTCGTAAACGACCGACTAATAGACGGTAGAACACTGCCTGCAAAAACCTTAGCGCAAGCAAAATAGTGGATAAGGCGCTCCAAAGCACAACCCATATAAAGCCAGCCTGCGGGCTAATCAAAAATATCGCTATGCTAAGCAGCACCATGCAAGGGTTACGTCTAGCGGTGAATAAACGATGATAAGAATCAATCGGCTTCCAGCAGAAAATCTCAATATTATCGAATGAGATCTGAAATAAACCTTCAAATAGACGACCGCCAACATAGGCGAGTAACATGACGATGAGCAAGCTATCGAGTGCAATCATCTGTCCAAAAACATTGAATTCATCTAGCGCCAAACCCTGTGCCCAGCACCAATACCATATGGGTGGATGGATAATATCTAGTCCATGATCCATCCAATGTCCAAGCTTACTTGACTGCAAACTGACTCGTGCCAACTTACCATCTACGGTATCCAAAAAAGTCATCAGCCATGCCGCTAACAATCCTAGAGCAAACTGCCCTTGATAAAAAAGCACACCCGCAATCACGGTCAACAACCAACCAATAGAGGTCACTTTATTCGGGCTAATATTCTTCTCAACACAACTTCTTACCACACGTCTCGCGGGTATTGGCCAAAACCATTTAGTGACGAAATCGGTAATGCCTTTATAGGATTTATCGTAGAGGTAATTCTCAATCTGAACCTGATCTTCTGCTACTACCTTAACCACATGCGATAGATTGAATTTACGTAATTTAGGGTCATATCCACCAGTCAGTGCTTCCGGTGAGAATAATGAGACAGCATCACCCTCTTCCTCAGCGACCACTTGAGCCATATCTTCATTCTCAATCCGCGTCAATAAGCGGGACGCTGCTGCTACCGAAGTCCATGCTGCAACCAAGGCACCCTGACTTGAATCACTCAAAAGTGTGCTACTACTGACATGGGGTTGTGCAACTAATTTAGTCAGCAGGTAGGCATCATAGAGATAGTCTAAACGTAAGATTAAAATGGCATCATCAGGCTGCAATGACCTAAGATCATCGACCTGTTCGAAGGCGCCTACTTTTTCCAGATTTTTTGCGACTCGTTGCTCTGGGCTGACACCCCAAAGAGGAACACCGCATTGTTTAACAAGATGGTAGTACATATGTGCTTTATTTTTGTTAAGGTCGACAATCAACAGATTGAGTCGACACTGAGATGACTATTAATTCGAATTACGATACCACTAAAAAAGGAGCGCATGCTAATGAGTCTTTCCGATTTGCGCAACTTTCGGATCCTCATCTCTCGCACCTCAAAAATGCATCGGCCTTAGACCTCTTCAACAAGCGCTTTCTAGGCTATTTATCATGGCTAAAAAAACGTCGTAATACACATCAACGTGAGATTGCAGAGATAGCCATCGCTCAATTGAAACAACAGCATATCGACCATTATGTGGTGACTGGAGATCTCACCCATATTGGCCTAGAAGATGAATTTAAACAGGTCGCTAGCTGGCTAGAGCAGATCTCCACACCAGATAATCTCACTGTCATCCCAGGCAACCACGACCTCTATGTCAATGCTCGCTGGGAGCACTCCTTTCATCATTGGCAGCCTTATATGTTGGGCGATGACATGCCACAGCCAGATGAGGCTTTAGAGCAAGATGCCTTAAGCACATTAAATAATATGTATCCACATGTCCGTATACGAGGACCAGTTGCCTTCATCAGTCTATCCAGTGTCTTTGCTGCCCCCTGGTTTAAAGCAACAGGGAAGATTAGCTCAGCACAAATCAATAAACTAAAGACCCTATTAAAACGTCCAGAACTCACTAACCTATGCAAAGTGCTCTTGATTCATCACCCAGTCAGCAAGAATCATGTCAAGGCACGCAAAGAGCTGATCAATCAAGAAGAGCTAATAGAGGCTTTAATCGACACACCCGTTGAACTCATCCTGCATGGCCATGCCCATAGCCGTTTTCATGACAGGCTACAGATAGACGAAGAACGTAGTATTCCCGTAGTTGGGGCCGCGTCTTGCAGCAGCATCAGTCAAGCACAGCCCTACCGCGCCCAATATCTAATTTTTGAAATACGCCAAGAAGATAAACAATGGCATCTGTCATACCAAGACTTTGCCTACGATAGGCAGCAGGGTTTATTTATTAACAGCAAGCGAACGGCACTCTAAGCCTTAGCCTGGCGTAGGTATGCCAATAATAACAAGGCAATAATCGCAATCGCATTAGGTGATCCAGCCACCAGTAGTGGCTGCCAGCCAAGGGCAAAGCCAAGATGATTGATCATTTGGCTGAAAACATAGAAACCCATCCCAGTCAGTACGCCAATCGTAATCCTCTGCCCCGTACTCACCTGTCTCTGTGACCCAAAAACAAAAGACAAACCCAACACGATCATAATACCGGCTGCTAGCGGTGACATTAGCTTCTGCCAGAACAAGACTTCAAAAGGATAGGATTTTTCACCACGTTGCTTCAAACCTTGCACAAACTGGTTCAGATCAGTAATTGAGAGCGCCTGTGGGCTGGAAATAATCACGCCTAGCTGCTCAGCTGATAGAAAAGATTGCCATTGCAGCGTGTCATGGTTTTTCTGCTGCATCCTTTCACCAACCAAGGTCTTTTCACTCACATCATGTAAAAGCCATTGCTCTTGGCTTTGAATATCTGCATAACTGGCGGTCAAGTAACGTTGCAGACGATAATCTGCTGTAAATTCAAAAAGCTCAATATCATATGGCGTACGGCCATCTTCAATTTGTTTTATATGGATATACTGACCATCTGATTGCGCCCAGTACCCTGATTTACTCACGAAATCACCCTGATCAGCAGTCGCCAATGCTTTTTCCATCTGCGCTTGCTGTAATGTTTTTGGCACTAGAAATTCAGCACTGAGTAGCATCAGACTCATAATCAGTGCAGCCGCCATCAAGACACTAGTGACAATATTTCTAGGCGTGCCACCTAAGCTTTGGATCGCAATCAATTCATGCTTACCAGCCAACGCACCGAGTACGACTACTGCGCCTATCAAACTGATTACTGCCGCAAAATCATTCAATACCATCGGCATATGCAGCAAGACGTAACGTAAGGACATGGTTAAGTCATAGCCCCCTGTGCCAACGTCATCTAATTCTTCTATTAATAAGACAATCGAGAATAACCCAACAATAATTAGCGCAGTAACAACAAAACCAAGAAAGACATTACGCGCTAAATAGAGCCTTAAGATCCACATAGACTAAACCTTCCTATAGGCCGTTAGGCTGGTGACCACAAACAATAGGATGACACTTAACCACAGCCCTGGCTGTCTTGAGAGCAGCCCCTGCTCCACCCAAGCCATTAATACTAAGCTACCAGCATGTACTATCAGAAAGATAACCACCCCTAAAATCAAGGTGCCATAACGTCCTCTACGTGGTGAGGCCTTGGCTAAAAATATCGCTAACAAAGCTAGTAAGAAAGTTTTAACTACTGTTGTTAAGCGCCATTGAAACTCAGCAATATCCTTCGGGTCATTACTTTGCCAAAGTTGCAGTGTTGATGTCCCTTTCCGCTTATAACCGAGTGGTTCACGCTGCTCGATATCTGGATGTAGCGTCATCTGTTCAAAATCAATCACTTGATCATTGCCGTCATCAGACAATCGGTAGGCACTACCCTCTGTAAACATAAGACTGGCGTTATTATTCAGCACTGATGCCAATTGTCGCCCTTCCCTAGCAACCACAACCTGGCTGTGATCATCAGCCCCTTCATACATAAAGATGTCTTCTTTTGTCTGGTCCGGATGAACTTTCTTAGTGAAGTAAACGCGACCAGTCTCTTCACTTTCATAGAAATAGCCCCCCTCTAAACGCTCAAAGTCATAACCATCAGTTGCTTCATACTGCACTTCATAACGCAGCTGATTAGCCCAAGGACGTACCATGATAGTAAGGAATGCAGTGATGATGGTAAGCACAATAATTAACGGCAAGAAGGTTCTTATTAAGCCAAACACACCCATGCCAGCAGCCTGCAACGCACTGATTTCCTGCTCGCTATAAAGTCGTCCCAAGCCCATCAATAGCGTGATAAAGAGGGCAAGAGGAAGAAATAATTCAAATGAGGCGATCGTCTTGGCAAAGATCATCTGCGCCAGTAACGAGGCTGGAATAAGGCTACTCATTGGGTCTGCCAATAGGCTTAACGCACTAAAGCTGACCATAAGCACAGACAGAATCAAGCTGATCGTAATCAAGGGGCTTAAAATTTCTTTGTTTAAATAAGCTCTGACAATCAAGGTTAGGCTCTCATCATCTATATTTTTAGTTCGGCGACTTTCATGAGTCACATTAGTATTAGCATAACTGACATGTAGCACGGCATAGGGCTTCAGGGTAAACTAACTGCGATCCCTAATTACATCATTTCCATGAAAGCTATTATCCTCAGCGCTGGGCAAGGACGTCGTCTACTGCCATATACTAAGTCTACCCCAAAATGCCTACTGGAATTAAGCCAAAAGCCTTTCATCGAATACCAGATTGATACGCTATTACAGCTCGGCGTAGACGAGATCGTCGTTGTCGTTGGTTATGCTGCCAGCGCGGTCAAGCAGGTCTTACAAGAGCGTTATGACTCAAACCAAGTTCGCACGCTATATAACCCTTTTTATGAGGTTGCCGATAACCTCGCCAGCTGCTGGATGGCGCGTGAGGAATTACATGGTGAGTTCATGATTTTAAACGGTGACACCCTATTTGAAGCGGCAATCATCGAAAAGCTAATCAAAGCCAGTGATTACCCAATCACTCTAGCGAGTGACGAAAAACCAGTTTACGACGAAGACGACATGAAGATTGCCCATGATCAGGGGCGTATTCTGAATATCGGTAAGAAGTTACCGTTAGAACGAGTTAATGCTGAATCAATCGGTGCGATGAAATTTACCTACGAAGGTGCAACACTTTTCCGTGAACAAATTTGTCATGACATGCATCAAGCTGAAGCCTTAAGCCGTTGGTATCTATCTGTGATTGATCAATTAGCCACTACTGGTAATGTCGGAACGATCTCTATTCATGGCCTAGACTGGACTGAGTTAGATTTCGTGCATGATCTAGAGATTGCGAGAGCAATGGTTAGCAAATGGGCAGAACAAGACTAA
The DNA here is from genome assembly GCA_002386945.1 of Proteobacteria bacterium UBA4575. GTDB lineage: Bacteria > Pseudomonadota > Gammaproteobacteria > UBA4575 > UBA4575 > UBA4575. The sequence continues at coordinate 3,178 of DGKH01000074.1, read as the reverse complement.
CTGTCTAGAGATAGTCCTTCAGCAGCTCGTAGTCAGCCACTGAATCAACATCCACTGAAATCTCTGGTGCATCACGTAGGATAATCTCCACCTTCGCCGCGCTCAGCGTGGACAGGTAGGCTGAAGCCTGTTTAAGTGTCATCTTCCCAAATTTATACTTGATCAAGTTAATAACCCCTAATCTAGCAATAATCTGTAATGGATTTTTACGCTTTTTCTCCATCTCTCGCCAAAAGTGCAACGCCTCTTTACCGACACTATGGCGCACAGCAAACAGATTAGAGAAACAAAGCAATCGCTGATCGAAGGTATATGTGGTTTTACGAATAGTCGGCAGCATTTTTATAATCGACTGATGCGGCACCGCAGCCACAACAAAGTCTGCGCTACTACTGTCTGCCGCTGCGCAATAGTCATCAATCGCTTGGCTTGTAATGAATGGCACATCACAGGTAGCAATCAAGCAAGGATAGTTTTGCCTGTGTTCCAATCCCTTAATCGCACTTAAGCTAGGCCCTTCTGCCTTCGCTAAATAGTCAAATTGATATTGCTCAGCTAACTCCTGAATGCAGGCATGCGGCTTATTAGCATCCGTATCTGGTCCAACAATCGTAATATGATCGATATGCTCAGCTTGCGCCAAGGCAGAAATAACCCGTGATAACTGTGTCTGCCCAGAAAAGCGGACCGCGGCTTTACAGGTAACACCAGTAGCTTGTAGCAAGGGATCGTTTGGCCCACGGTCTCCTGCAAGAACAACTGCATTCCATTTATTCATCACGATCACTCATTAACTTTTTTTCAAACACACGGTAGGTCTTATAACGCTTACCACCGGTAGATTTCATCACTTTATTTAATCGCTTGTTATCTTCCAGCACCCAAGACATTTCTACCGTATTGTAACCTTTTGCTACCGTCGACAAATGAAGTTCATGTAGCAACATAAAGGTTAGCGTTGAACCCATCAGCGAGTTTTGAAACTCCTGTCGAATCCCCATCAAAGCAATACGTCCAGACTTTGCTGGGGCAAAGCGCAGTCGATAAAGCAATTTTAAAAATCCAAATGGAAAGAGCTTGCCCTTGAGATCAACAATCAGACTATTGATATTAGGAATATAAGCGACGAAGGCGGCAGCCTTACCTTTAACTTCAGCAAATTTAATAAAGTCAGGAGGAACGATCTGCATCATTTCTTTACCAATCAATAAAAACTCTTCTTCGGTAAATGGGATGAAACCCCAATTCTTATGCCAAGCATCATTAAACAGATCCAGCATCAAAAGCAGGTCACGCTTATAGTGTTTACGATCAAAATTACGCATCACACAACGCCCCTCATATTGATCAAGAATACGTTGCATTGCCGGTGGAAAAGTACGATCAGCATCACTCTTCCAGGCATATAAATCTTTAGCCTTGGCGTAACCATTAGCTTCAAATAAAGTCTGATAGTAAGGCTTTGCATGTCCCATCATAGGAAACGGCGGCGTATCGAAACCATCAATCAAGCAGCCACTTTCCTGATTAATTGACAGACTAAATGGACCTCGCACTTGATCACAGCCATGCTCAGATAACCAAGCTTCAGCGGCAGAAAATAAGCAGGCAGCGACCTCTGCATCATCGACACAATCAAAATTACCGATAAAACCCATACCAGGCATATCATGCTGCCACGCCAACTGATCGATTTGTGCACTGATCCGTCCGACACTATGGCCGTCACGCTTAGCCAACCAAAAACGGGCGCTAGCATGCTTAAAGAAAGGATGTTTTGGATGAAGTTGAGCTAGACGCTCAACAATTAAAGGGCTAACCCAATTCGGGTCATCCTGCATAATCTTAGCAGGCAGCTTTACGAATTCTTTTTTGCGTTGCCGATCAGTATTATCAAACGACTCTAATTCTATGACCAAAATAACTCTCTCCAGGGTAGAGAGATAATCAGTCTCTACCGTTCTTCTTGAGCTTCGCTAAGTTGCGCTACCCATGGATACTGACTGATCTCGCTATCGGTGTAACCCAAATTGAAGACCGTCTCACTTTTATCGACATTACTACCCTTATCGTAATACGTCTTAAACACACGGTCCCAGAAAAAATTAGTAATGCCGTAATTACCCTTCTCATTACGGAAATGATGCAGCAGATGCAAGCGCTTCATATCACGTAAGAATTGACTCTTAGGTGTGTAATGCAGATGCTGAATGCAATGGCAGTACTCATAAAACATCGTAACTAAAATACCAGACACCGTACAAGCAACCGCACCATAGAAACCAGCAAAGACATATCCTAACGGAATACTGAAGGCCAACACCGTAGGCAACGTGGTATACAAGGCACCAAATAAAATGCGTAGATCATTTGGATCACGGTGGTGATCATAATGGATTCGTTTCCATACTTTAGCAAAGCCTTTGAAGCGATATAGGAACCGACTATGTAACACATAACGATGCAGCAGATACCAAATTAGGGGGTAAAGTGCGGCTATCAATACCACCGGCGCTAGCAAGCTCCAACTGAAAGCATTATTCATTCTCAGCAATAACAAACCAGTAATCGCAATCAGTGCATAGGCGATGATCGCTGGATACTGAATGTAGGACACAGTCAGCTCACGTATATTCATATCTTGAAGATGATGCTTTTTAGATAACCACGACATGTGCGTTTAATTCTCAAGAGTGCTAAATTTTAATTGTTCTAAGTATAAGCATCTAGCCGATAAGGTGAAACACCCAATAATAAGCTTGTACTGCAAGAATCCAATGACTATTGAATAACCATATAGGCGCGCTTGTGAATACGACTCTTGAAAAATTCGACTACCCACAGTCTGAAATCAAGCATTTCCAGTACTGGAGCGTTTTGTTGCGACCACAACAGGTTACCTTGGGATCTTTAGTTTTAATTGAACGCAGCGATGCAACCGCCTTTTCTGAACTGTCAGACGGTGCGATGGCTGAACTCCCTGACGTTATCCGTGGTATCGAAGCTTGCCTAGAAGAAGCTTTTGCCTACGATAAGATTAACTATTTAATGTTGATGATGGTCGATCCTCATGTTCATTTCCACGTCATCCCACGCTATAGCTCTCATCGCAACTATCTGGAAATGGAATTTGAGGATAGTTTTTGGCCCAAACCCGTTAATTTAGGCGAAGATCTTG
>DGKH01000040.1:3686-4564 GCA_002386945.1 Proteobacteria bacterium UBA4575 | reverse complement strand
GAGCAAATGAACAAGTGGGATGGCGAGATGGCATCAGAAGGCGAATTAAAGATCGCTGGTAAGATGAACAAGATCGCAAACTACACGTAAGCCATTGTATGTAAAAGATATTAGTCTCAGCTTGTCTGGGACTAATAGATAGAGAGATAATTATCAAACATAAGCTATAAACTAGTTACATTTCTGAGGAGAATAAGTAATGAGTGAAGAAAATTTATATGTACGCCTTGGTGGCGCTGATGGTATCGCAAGCATTGTTGACGATATTTGGTTAAATCACACTAGTAATCCAAAAATTCAGCAACGTTATGCGGCTAGCGACGGTGAAAATGTTAAGCGCTTAGTGCGTGAATTCTTTGGTGCCGGTATTGGCGGTCCTGAGACATACACAGGCCAAGATATGTTAACTGCACACACAGGTATGAATATCAGTGATACTGAATTTGTTGCTGTTTGTGATGATGTATTAAGTGCATTAGCAAAGAACAATGTTGGTGATGCTGAGCGTAATGAAGTACTTTGCATCTTATACTCGATGAAAGCTGAAATCGTAGGCGTTTAAAGAAATAGACAAGATTGAAGACTGAAAGTAGTCACATAGAACTATAATAGGTTTTTTAAACTATAATTATTGTGTATAGGAGATAGTATGAAAGTTACTTGGGATCAAGATACATGTAGTCATGCTGGTAAGTGTGTTCAAGGCTCGCCAGAAGTATTTAAAGTTGTTGACGGTAATTTTGTAATTAATGAGTCGGCTGCGTCAGAACAGGAAGTGCGTGCAACGGTTGCGTCTTGCCCATCTGGTGCTTTAAAGATCGAAGATTAGTACTACTAAAATCGCCTGACATAGATTTCGTGTTGGGCGAACTTTATTT
>DGKH01000040.1:3179-3610 GCA_002386945.1 Proteobacteria bacterium UBA4575 | reverse complement strand
AAATGCCTGCAAACAGCCGCTGAGAAAGGCGTGGATGTTGATGCTGTAGTGGTCACAGATGTAGACGCTAGTGATTTTAGAGCGGTGTCCCCTTATGGTGTTGGGCCTGTTCTCCAGGATGTTGATCTCGTGGTTTATGGTACTACCGCGGTCATGTCATATCTCGACGATAAAGGCTTCGGCCCATCATTGGTCCCGCGTAACGGTGTAAGCCGCGCGATTATGTATCAATGGTCAATTATTGCGACAGAATGTGTTGCACCGCATATCGGTGAAACAGTTAACAAAGACGCGTTAGCCGCTGTTTTTGATGGTTTTGAAAAGCAAGTGATGAACCCACCTAAGCGTGGAGACTTTATTTGTGGTGACTTTACATTAGCGGATATTCATTGGTCTGCGTGTTGTAACTTATTGGTGATTGCTGGAGCAGG
>DGKH01000040.1:0-3135 GCA_002386945.1 Proteobacteria bacterium UBA4575 | reverse complement strand
ACCAGTAAAGAGAAAATTATTCCTTTCACGGTGTTACCGTCAGCTGAGGATGTTAGTTCAGGTACCCTGCAAGGGATCTCAATTAACGTTTAGTTTTGCGATCAAGCTGTAAAGCGCCCTGAGTATCACTCGGGGCGTTTTTACGTTTAGGACATTGTAATAAAAGGTTTAATGATGTTTGGATTATTTGGTAATAAGAAAAAAGATTTTACAGCAACGGTTAATGGTGGTGCTGCATCATTCGAAGTGAAAGCGGGTGATAATTTGCTGAAAGCTGCTTTAGCAGCAGGTGTGCCCTGGCCACACGATTGCCGAGTTGGTAGTTGTGGTTCCTGTGCGGCAGTAGTGAAGAAAGGCAAGATTAAAGCGTTGACTGATTTTTCTTATGTCTTAGATGGAGACCAGCTTAAGGCTGGTACCGTATTGGCTTGTCAATGTGTGCTTCGTGGTGATATCGAAGTGGAAGTTGAACTTGCTGATATGCCTGAGACTGAGATGATAGAGGCTAATGGTACTATCTCTAAAATCACCGATCTAACATACGATATTAAAGAGCTAGTTGTTAGTTGCGATAAAGATATTCCGCGTGAAATGCTAGCGGGCCAATATGCAGAGATTGAGGTTGAAGGTGTGGCACCTGCCCGCTCTTATTCTTTTGCAAAGGCGCCGACAAACGAAAACACCACTGACTTCACATTCTTCATTCGTCATGTAAAAGGTGGTGCATTCACTGACTGGTTATTCGAATCAGATCGTATAGGTACAGCTATCAAACTTACTGCGCCTTATGGGCAGTTCTACCGTCGTGAAGAAAGTTCGCAGATGGTATGTATTGCCGGCGGTAGTGGCATGAGTGCGATTAAGTCTATATTAGAAGATTGCGTGAACAATCAAGTGCAACGTAACTGTGTTTACCTGTTTGGTGCACGCACACAGAATGACCTGTACTGCGCGAGCGTGATGCAGGAAATCAAGAATAACTGGCACCCCGACTACACGTTTGAGTATATTCCTGTGTTGTCTGGTGAGCCTGAAGATAGTAATTGGACTGGCCCGACGGGTTATGTCACTGACTACTTTCAAAATAATTTTGTTAAAACCGAGTCCATGGACCTTAAAAAGGCACAGGGTTATCTCTGTGGGCCTCCTCCTATGATCGATTCTGCGATAGAATTACTGACAGCAGCGGGCATCAATGAAGAGAGCATTTACTTTGATAAGTTCCTAGATGCCAGTTCAAAACCAGGAAGCCGTTAGGCCGTTTTCCTAAAAGTATACGAGGAGACTAATTATGTTAACTAAAAAAGCTTTAGCTATGATGGCGATCTTCACAGCCGTGATGATCTCTATTTTCAATTTTGTCGGCTTCCCTGATCACTACGGTAACTTACTGTGGAGTTTAGGTGCTGCCGCTATGTTGGTCATTACATTAGTAGGTAATGTATGGATCTTCATCGCAATTGCACAAGATGAGCCATGGCAATGGGGTGGCGAAGAAGACTAATTATAGTCTACTTTTATTGCAGTAAAAAAGTCGGTTATGCCGGCTTTTTTACGTTATGGGCTATAGGATTTAACAGCTATATTGAACTGAACTCAGGAGCAGTTAATACCTTGTTCTAGACGATGACAATTACAATTGAATGCAATCGTAGTTTAAAAACGGATTAAAAGCCCTGCTTGATGCTCATTTCAGGCGCTATCAAGGATGCCTGCCAATGGCTATAAGCCCAGTCCCATATACGCGCTATAGAGCGATAGCAGAGATACTTGGGCGGCTCCTGGCCTAAATCCTTTAACGCACAATAGAGTAAAAATGAACGATGTCGTGTGTCTAAGGCGGCAGCATAATGTTGTTTACTTAGTTTCTGCCCATTCGCATCGGTGATGATTGGGATATGTAATAGCTGCGGTGGCTGCCGATTAAATTGCTGCATTAGATGCAGTTGGCGAGCACTCAGATGTAATAGATCGGCCCCGCGGACCAATTCTGTATAGCCTTGTTGTAAATCGTCTAAGCTAACGGCGAGGGTGTAGCTAGGGAGTTGATCACCGCGGTACACAACATAGTCACTACTCTCGGCCAGTAAATCATAGCTTTGAGCGCCAAACACGCCATCATTAAACTCAATACGCTCTTCACCTACGCGCATACGTAGCGTACGGCCTGTCAGCGGGAGTAAATCCAATTTCCTGCACCTACCCTCATAAAGCCGCCCTAGTCTAGTCTCGGGACTGTTTATGAGCTGCTTACGTGAGCATTCACAGTAGAATGCTAGATGGTGTTTGTGTAGCTGTTCTGCGATGTGCCGATAGTAGGCTAGACGGTGACTTTGATAGAGTACAGCCCCATCCCAATCGAAGCCGAAAGCACGCAGACTAGATAATATATGCCTGACGGCGCCTTTTTGTTCGCGCGGTGGATCGATATCTTCGATGCGTAGCTGCCAGAGGCCTTGATTACAACGGGCCTGTAGATAGCTAGCCACTGCGGTAACGAGTGAGCCATAGTGCAATGGGCCGCTAGGTGAGGGTGCGAAGCGGCCGCGATAGTAAGGTGTGAAAGGCTTGCTTAGAGGCCTTTTCAATGGCTTATGCGTAGTTTTGTTTTTCTTTGATTTCTTGCAATGTTTTGCAATCAATACATAGGGTCGCTGTAGGGCGTGCTTCAAGTCGGCGAATACCAACCTCGATACCACAGGCCTCACAATAGCCATAATCACCAATATCAATAGTCACTAGTGATTCGTCGATCTTTTTGATCAACTTACGTTCACGATCACGCGTACGTAGTTCTAAGCTAAATTCTTCTTCTTGGGTAGCACGGTCAGCAGGATCGGCGTGGTTGGCAGCATCAGACTTCATGTGGTGTACGGTACGGTCGACTTCTTCCATTAACTGTCGCTTCCAAGCGATAAGGATCTTTCTGAAGTGAGCATATTGCTCATCATTCATGTAACTCTCGCCTTTTGAAATAGCATACGGCTGGATACCTTCTACAGGTAACTTAGTGCCGACTATAGGCTCGTCAGGTATGGCGCCGCCTTTTATTGTAACGGCCTTTTTGATGCTCTTTCTGGCAATAGCGGTGTTTTTCTTTGTTGCTGCTGGCTTTTTCGCCGGTGGTGTTGCTTT
>DGKH01000069.1:25690-28210 GCA_002386945.1 Proteobacteria bacterium UBA4575 | reverse complement strand
GCTATCGGCTATGGCAGCTTGAGTCAGCTATTAGCGCAGCAGATCAAATTAAACAGCAACCATCAGCAAATGCGTGACCTGCAGGTGATGACTCAATTGATGGAATATGACTTTGCCTTTGCTAGTAGACGCCGTATCCGTAATGAGTATAGCAATCGCCTAGCCGCGTTTTCAGGTGAACCAAAACAACTACGCTTAACCAGTAATGGTCGCCGTATGAGTAAGGGTATCAGGCAGAGTCGATTACAACATATTGAATATGAATTTAAGAACGACAGCTTACGTCGCTTAGTTTGGCAAGAGCTCGATGGCTTTCGTAAGGAAGATCAGACAGTGAGTATCAGTTTAGTTGATATAAAAAGCCTGAAATGGCAGTTCTTGTCACCCACCGGGGTCTGGGAAAATACTTGGCCAGCAACAGGCCAAGGGGGAAATAGTAGTCTGCCCCGAGCAGTGCAACTCAACATGGAATTGTCAAAAGTGGGCCCCATGCAACAAATATTTCTGTTACCACGATGAAGACCCAAGCGACTAAAAGCAAAGGGATAGCGCTACTAACGGTGATTTTCTTGACCGCCCTAGCCGCCCTAACCTTATCTAGTTTCAGCTTAAGCCAACGCAGTGCTCTGCAGAGTATCAATACGAGTGAGGACGTGAGCCGAGCTTGGAGCCTTCTAGAATTGCTAGAGCAAGAAGCGATTGAGGTATTAAAACAAGACATCTCACAATCCTTAATTGATGATAATCGCGAGCTCTGGTCACAACATCAGTTTCAAGTAAGTAGTGTGCTGACTGAGTTCAGACAGCCAGAGATCAGCGCTAAAATAAGCGACGAACAGTCTAAGATAAACCTCAATAACCTGATGTTTAATGGCCAACTTGATCCAGTAACGGAAGATCGTCTAAGACGCTTACTACGTAGCCAGCAAATCTCAGATGCCTTATTAGATGGCGTCATTGATTGGTTAGATGATGATGCCATCTTGATCTCTAATGTCGGTGCAGAAGATGATTTTTATCGCAGCTTAGATTCACCTTATTTAGCCGCTAATACTGCCTTTAGTGACATTTCTGAACTACGTCTGATTCGTGGATTTAACGATCAGAACTATGCGCTATTAAGACCTTATCTAACGGCTTTACCTAAACGCACTGCAGTGAACATTAATACCGCTGCTCCAGTGATGATCGCAAGCTTGGATAAGGCCTTAGACGGTATTGGACTACTGCAAACTCCTTTTGAAGATATCAGCAAGCTTACGAAACAGATTGAGCCACTACATATTAATAGCGAAGGATTAGCTACAAACAGTAGTTATTTTCTACTGAAAAGCAAGATCAGGTTAGCCGATTATTCTTTGGCAGTTGAGAGTTTGATCTATCGTGAGAACCATCAAAATACCCGTATCATCAAACGTGCGATTAGCCATGAATAGCCGATCAATCAATACACTTGGCAATCAGCCAGCGACACTCATTATTCGTCTACTTGCCCCACTGGTGATTGATCAAGATGCCTCTGCTCTTGATCCAGAGGTGCATTGCTTATGCTATGACGCTAAAGGCGTTTTAATCAGTGAGAACAGGCAATGCTTGAGTCGCTGTGCAGCGTCTGCACCCGACGCCGAGCTGTATCTGTTACTGGCATTGGAAGATGTATTTGTTAGCAGTATTTCGGTTAAGAGTAAAAAATCTTCGCAGCTATTAAAAGCCGCCCCTTTTATGCTTGAAGAAGCATTAGCGACAGGCATTGAGGATCAGCATTTCGCATTGGCTAAGAGCAATGCAAACGATGCCCATCCAGTAATTGTCCTCAGTAACAAGAAAATGCAGGACTGTTTGGAGCTATTGCAAAGCCATCAGTTACAAACCTCATTGATCACTGTCGATATTTTCTTATTACCCTATGTCTATGATGAATACAGCGTGTTAATCGATTACAACGGTCGTGCCTTAGTCAGGACAGGCCCTGCCGAAGGTTTTTGCTGTCTAGTATCAGAATTGAATGCTTTGCTAGATGATCTGCTTGATAACCTGCCGCTACCGCCTGAGATAATTCATTGTGTCTATCTGGACACTGCAATGGGCAATGAATCAGAGGGTCTATTTTCTGATTCAGAAAGACTATCTTCACGTATGCAGCCTCTCAGCAGTGATGAATTATTCTCACAGCTACCACCTTTAGCGAACAGCGCGCCAAATTTACTACAGGGCGACTATTTAGAATCGCGTAATCAATCCGCTAAGCCAAATAAATGGCGTTACCCGGTATGCCTGTTGCTGCTCTGGGCGCTATTAGTGAGCATCAGTAGTCAGTATGACTATCAGCAGTTGTATAAGGCTAATGAACAGGCTGAGTCCGACATTCAACAGCTACTTAGAGAGTACATCGATAAGCCTGTTACTAACTTGAGTGCAGAGCAGCAGTTACAAGAGCATCTCGAAGGTATACAGGTGGCGGCTAATATCAAGGCAGGATTTATTGAGCTTTTATTACGTATTACACCTGATCTTATCGGC
>DGKH01000069.1:22078-25635 GCA_002386945.1 Proteobacteria bacterium UBA4575 | reverse complement strand
TCTTTATCAGCACTGCTGAGAGCGAGATGATCGAGGCACTTAGGGTGCAATTAATGAGTAATGCAGACCAAGTAGAGATCGATCAATTCGACATAAGTGATGGTATCGCCAGCGCTAGGATTCGGCTTTATGAATAGATTAATTGAGCTCTGGCAGGAGCTAGCATCACGTGAACGTTTACTACTAATGGTTTTAGCTACTGTATTGCTTGTTGGATTAAGCTACCAAATGGTCTGGGCACCCCTCTCTGAGGCTATAAATGTTGAAAAGCAGCGTCGCACCGCATTGCAACAAAGCTTGCTACGAATAGAAAAGATAATGCAGCAACTACCTGCCCATTCAGTTGAACAGCCGGCAGCTACACATGATGACGCTAATTTATCGCCGCTAGTGGCGCTGATAGATGCATCACTAAAGCAGACTGAGCTGAATATAGAGACGGTACGGATCCAAGCGTTAACAACGGATACAGTTGAGCTTGAGTTTGAACAAGTAGCTTTTGATAACTTGATTCCTTGGCTAGCTACGCTAGAGCAAGAACAGGCTGTTCTGGTCGCAGAAATAATACTTCAACAAAACGAAAAAATCGGTATGGTTAAGGCAAAAATAAACTTAGCACGTGAATGAAAAAACTAATCTTTATTATTGTATTAGCCAGCTTAATTGCACTTCTCCTTAATCTACCTGCCAGCTTTTTGAAGCCATTGCTGCCTACTGATATCTATCTGCAGTCTCTTCAGGGGACACTGTGGAAAGGTCAGGCACAATCAGTCCGTTATCAAGGGAAACCCCTGGGTGCGGTGAATTGGAAGATATTGCCAACCTGCTTTAGTAGCTTAAGTCTTTGTGCAGCGATCAAACAACAAGGACCTAGCTTACAGTCTGAATTCATACTGCATGGGTCACGACACTGGCACTTTACAGATCTCACCGCTGAAGGTGATATGAAGCATTTCGCCAACCATTTTAAAAAATATCGAATCACACCTAGAGGTCGATTTACACTCGATCTAAACGAGCTGCAGTTTGCTCATGGCGAACTGCTGAGTGCACGTGGCAGGATAGAGATTAAGCCAATGTGGCTGATCAGCGTTATGCGTCTGTCTTTAGGTGATATTCATGCCGAAATAGAGCCAGCTATTAATGCTGAGCAAGGCAGTCTGATGCAGATCAGTAATCGGCAAGGCCATTTAGACCTAGAAGGACAGGTGCAGATTACGCCTGAACTGAGTTATGAGAGTCATTTTACGTTAACGCCTAATGACGACAGCAACCGATCCGTTAAACGTATTCTGCGCTATCTGCGTGGTTACCAGAACAATGGTGAGGTGCAGTTGTCATACCAAGGTCAGTTGGCGCTTACTGCAGACTAAAACTGATAGGGATAGTGTATTCAAATTGCTTAGCGCCTGCCTGAATCTCCACCGGGACTCTCGGTAAAGGGCTGGCCCGTTTAACCATATTGAGTGCTTCTTTATTCAATGATTGAAAAACGGCTCGGCTTATCAGCTTATGATGAATCAGTTCACCATTGGCTGTAATGACAAAACGTAAGATTACCTCACCCTCTTGCCCTCGGCGTCTTGCGCTAGAGGGATAAAGTTTATGTTTGTTTAGCCACAGTGATAGCTGGCGTAGATAGGCGTTTCGAATATCATCTATTTCTGAGATTGATCTGGTCGATTGTGCAGCATTAGTAGCTGGCTGTACGACCTGCTCCTGTACCACCTTTTTTTCTACTGTCTGTTTAATAACCTCGACAATCTTAGGCTTCTGCTTAAGTACTAGCGGCTTCTTTACTTGCTCTTTTTTGACGGTCTTTTTTTCAAGCTGTTTTTTCGTAAGGGTCTTCTGCTTAGGCTTGACTACAGGCGCAGGGTGACTTGCCTCAGCATGGATTTTACTGAGACTTAAGGTGATCGATTGCTGTTCGCCTAATTGCTTTATTACGACCTTCTCTGACGAGGAATATGGCAATAGTACGAGATGGAGTAGGACCGCCAACAGTATCGCGCAAGCCCATTGCAGCGGACTGATCGAGCGCCTTGGAATAAGCACTGGCGCTGACAGTGGTAGCTGTTTACTCATCGTTGGCCAGAGTCACAATGCGCACTTCCGTAATATCTAACTGCGCCAATTCATCGAGTAACACAACGACTGCTGCTGCATCAGTGGCTGCATCGGCTTTTAAACGTATCGCCTTCTTGCCTCGTATAGGTTCAAGCTGTGCAGCCAAGATAAGCAACTCCTGTTTACTGATGACGAGGTCCTGATAGGCATATTGGCCATCAGCACTGAGGAAAAATGTAGCTACCTCTATCGCCTCTTCTTCTGATGTGCTGGCGTGTGGTGAGCTTACTTCAAAGGGTTCTGGCGGTTGAAATGCCCCTGCTAGTAAAAAGAAAATCAGTAATAAGAAGACGATGTTTACCAGCGGCAATAAGGTCTCAAAGTGATATTCTTTTTTCTCATGCTTAAGGCGCATTGGATTGGCTAACCTCGTTCTTGGCTAGAGAGACATTATTAGCGGCTAAGGCCTTTAGTTTTTCTAAGACACTGATGAGCTGTTGCAGTGGCACACCCTGCTCGGCACGCAATACGATTTGATGTTTAGCATCCGCTGCTAGCCTAGCTGATAGTATCTTCAGTAATTGTTTCAGGCTAATAGGCTGCTTATTCAGCGCAATCACCTCTGTTTGCTGTAGAACAACAAAGCTAATGCTTGGGTTGCTCTTACTCACAGAGGCGGCAGTGCTGAGCTCTAAGGGTATTTCTCTCCATTGGCTGAAACTTGAGACCAGCATAAAAAAGATAAGCAGTATAAATACAACATCAATCAAGGGCGTTAGATTGACCCGTATTTTTGATTTGCTACTCGGTAATTTCATCTGAGTAAACTTTTAGCTTAGGCCTTAGCGAACATTAGGCAAGATACGTTTTTGCAGTAAATACACGGGTGATGCTGTCTTCCATCTCTGACTTATATTTCTCAGCAACGCCTTCGAGATAATTCAGCAGGATAATAGTTGGTATGGCGACTGCTAGACCGGCTGCTGTAGTTAATAGAGCGACCCAAATACCACCCGACAGGATAGCCGGGTCGACACTGGAGCCGGCTGCTTCTAATTGTTGGAAGGCATCAATCATGCCGAGCACTGTACCGAATAAGCCAAGTAATGGACTTAGGGCGGCGATCACTTCAAGGATACGAAAATATTGGCGTGAATGTAGCAATTCGATACTAGCTAGGCGGATGATTTCTTCTCGAGCTAGTTCAACATTGAATGTACTTTGGCGGTGTAGTTCGATGGCATGCAGCACGATTTTAACAATCGGCTTATCGATGCCAGCCAGTGTCTCTTGCGCTTGGGCTTTATCACCCTGACGCCAATCATGCAATGCCGATTCTAGCGCCTGATTGCGTATAACGCCGATACGACTAAATTGCCAAACCTTCAAGAGCACGGTCGCTATACCTAGCACCGACATAAACAGTAAAATAATGAGTACTGGCCCACCGGCATCGAACAGGCTTTGAATTTCAGACGATATGCCGA
>DGKH01000069.1:18083-21997 GCA_002386945.1 Proteobacteria bacterium UBA4575 | reverse complement strand
ACACTGCGTCAACATGACGCATGTTACGACTCTCTCTTGTAATTTTTTACGGGTTTACCGTAAATCTACGTACCAAGAATATTATTTCGTTGATATTCAAGAATAGCTATCACCTCTTTAATCAGGTCTTCTGAGGTCCCTTCCTCTTTCAGCGTCATTGTCATACATGCAATCATGGCATCGAAATGCAATGCACTTAGGCCTTGATCTTCAACTAAGCTAGTATGAGCTCGACGTAAAGTCTTGCCGGTATATAGTGAATTACCGCCAAACGCATAGGTTAGGAAGGCGTTCATTTTACGTTCTTGCTGCTTAAGATCGATGTTTTCAAAAAATGGTCTGAGTAGATCATCTTTTAAAAAGTTTACATAGAAGTGATGAGCTATTTTATTGACACCTTGTTTTGCGCCTAGCTTGTCGTATAACTCTGATTTCATTTCATGATCCAGTGATGTTGTAACTGGGTATAGTATACAAGTGATTAATTATATAAACCAATGACTTTGTTTAGATTGTCACAACATTAATCGATCAAACATAAAAAAGGCCACTAAAAAGCGGCCTTTTTTTTACAGTGCTATACGCTGCTTAAAACAGGTAGAGATCAGCAACTGTGAATCCAATGTATACAATTGGGATCATCATTATGACAACAGTGATCGCGGTCTTGATACCTTCTTCGTCCATAGTTCTACTCCTTGATTTTTATGTAACTTATTTTACCCATTTTATACTCAGGCTAGACCCAAGTTCAATCGTAATGCACTGAAAAATCAGCTTATTCGCTAGGTTTCCAGATACCGAAAGCTGATCCTGGTGGTGCTACTGGTGCCGCAGGTGCGGCGGCAGCTGCAGTTTCAGGCCCTGAAACATCTTCTAAGACGTGCTGCATAAAGGCTGCCAACTCATCAATAATCTCTTTTTTATCCTTTGCTGGTGCCTCTGAGGTACCAATAACAAAGCCCACAATAGCACTCAGATACTGGCTGCCAATAAATGGATCTTTTGCACGCTCATCGGCGGCAACGACAACCTTCATAACATCATCAATCAGGCTTTTAGATAGTTGTAACTCATCAGACATAGGGCTTTCCTTAGGTTGCTTTGGAGCTGCGCAAGCGCTGCAACATCTCCTTGATTTTAATTTCTAATCCACGATCGACTGGATCATAGTATTTTGTGCCTGAAAGTTCATCAGGAAAATAATTTTCGCCGGCGGCATAACCACCCTCTTCATTGTGCGCATAACGATAATCCTTACCATAATCTAACTCTGCCATTAGTCTGGTAGGGGCGTTACGGAGGTGTTTCGGGACATCTAGACTACCTTTTTCTTTAACATCTCGCATCGCGGCATTATAGGCCATATAGACCGCATTACTCTTCGGTGCACAGGCTAGAAAAACAATCGCTTGTGCAATCACCAGTTCACCCTCTGGGCTGCCTAGTCGGTTATAGCTATCCCAGGCTTGTATCGCTATCTGTAAGGCGCGTGGATCGGCATTACCAATATCTTCAGAGGCGATACGTAATACGCGACGAGCGATGTAATTTGGATCACAGCCACCATCTAGTAAGCGACAGTACCAATACAAAGCGGCATCGGGGTCGGTGCCACGAACTGATTTATGCAATGCCGAGGTTAAATCGTAAAAATACTCACCCTTGTTATCAAATCGACGCAGACTAGTTTGCGTCACTTGAGCAATCAGTTCGCGATCAATAATGCGCTGGCCCTGTGCATCTTGTTCACTAAGATCAAAGGCCACTTCCAACATCGACAGTGCGCGACGGGCATCACCGTCAGCAGCCGCTGCCAATAGGCTTAGGGTGTCATCAGTGATGGCTATATTTTCTGCCCCTAAACCACGTGATTCGTCTGTCACCGCACTGTGTAGACAGCTAAGTAAGTCCTCTACCCGCAATGATTTTAAAACATAGGTTCTAGCACGTGAAAGTAAGGCGTTGTTGAGTTCAAACGATGGGTTTTCAGTGGTCGCACCAATAAAGCAGATCGTACCATTTTCTATATGTGGCAAGAAGGCATCTTGCTGAGACTTGTTAAAGCGATGGACTTCATCCACAAATAAGATAGTGGTCGCCTGCCCTGCTGCTTGATTCTGTTGCGCTTGCTCAACTGCTGCACGAATCTCTTTTATGCCCCCTAATACTGCTGAGATCGCCACAAAAGGCACTTGGCATTGCTTTGAGATGATTTGCGCAATAGTGGTCTTACCGGTGCCCGGCGGCCCCCATAAGATCATTGAATGTGGTCTTCCGGAGTCTATTGCTTTACGTAGGGCGGATTGCTCACCAAACAGGTGTTGTTGACCGATAAACTGATCACAGTTTTGTGGACGCATTCGATCAGCCAGCGGTCGATAGCCATTATTATCAGCAAAAAGATCATCCATGCTACTCATCTATTCGATCGCTGTGCCGATCACATCAAGGCCTTCATCCGCTGAAAACTGAAAAATCTTATCGGCGATACGATGATTTATTAAGACTCGTGAAAATCGAATTATCGTGGTTTGATCAAAGTGATCCAATAGTTTCATCTCACGTACTTGATTACCCTTGAGGCCAATCTCAATACGATAGAATTCGGTATCTTGTACTCTAGGTACTAGCGCTCGCCATTGCAGACCAAAGGCCTCACCTAGCATGCGTATCTCAAAATCCTGATGCATTTCACGGTAATTGGTCAGTAATAATATAGGTGAACTGCCTAAAGCCTTGGTCAGTGGCTGTACGCTAACCTGTTGCAAGTCATGGTCGATAAACCATAGATTTTTACCGTCAGAAATAATGTCTTGTGGCTCAGGCTTTTCGTAATGCCAGACAAAGCGTCCCGGTTTTTTTACTTTAATTGTGCCGCTAGACTCTTGAATAAGCTCGCCTTGCTCGTCACGTACCTCTTGATAGAAGTTGGCCTGCAATGTTTCTATTCCAGCGACGATGGCTTCTAGATCTTGGTCTGCCTGATCGACAGCAAAGTTATCTTCAGCCTGTGCGCATAAAGACCATAAGATAAGAATTAGAAGACTTAAATATGCAGGCATCTGCAAGTTTCCCAAGGGTTGAAAGCTTTTTAAGGGTACGCGATCAGAGACAGTAAAAGCGAGCGATTTCTACCGCGGTGGTGCTGGTGCTAACACTTCACGGCTACCATTGGATTGGACATCGGAAACTACACCGCTGTTTTCCATTTCTTCGATCATACGGGCAGCACGATTGTAACCAATCTTTAAGCGACGTTGAACATAGGAGATTGAGGCCTTGCGTGTCTCTGTAACGATGGCAACCGCTTGGTCATACAGTGGATCCATCGCATCATCCGAATCACTGGCTTCATCATCTAGCCCTGGGATACCGGTAACTGGTTCAGTCAGGATTTCTTCAAGGTAGTTTGCCTGTCCACGCTGACGTAAGAAATCACAAACATTATGGACCTCTTGATCGGAGACAAAGGCACCATGCACGCGCTCAGGGATGGAAGTACCAGGCGGTAGATACAACATATCACCGTGACCTAGTAGCTGCTCTGCACCCATCTGGTCGAGGATGGTACGGGAATCAATCTTTGACGAGACTTGAAACGCCATACGTGTCGGGATGTTAGCCTTGATCAAACCGGTAATCACATCTACTGATGGCCGCTGTGTCGCAAGTATTAAGTGAATGCCGGCAGCTCGTGCTTTTTGCGCTAAACGTGCAATTAGGTCTTCTACCTTCTTACCGACAACCATCATCATATCGGCAAATTCATCCACCACGATCACCAGTAAAGGCAGTTGTTCTAATTCTGGCGCAGTGATGTCTACTGAGAGTTGGTCTTCTGGCTTGAACAAAGGATCAAGGATCGGCTCACCCTTAGCTCGCCCCTCGCTGATCTTACTGTTGTAGCCTGA
>DGKH01000069.1:16610-17959 GCA_002386945.1 Proteobacteria bacterium UBA4575 | reverse complement strand
TGTGGGATGCCTTGGTAAACACTGAGCTCTAACATCTTAGGATCGATCAGGATCATGCGAACATCTGCTGCCGTGGACTTATACAACAGACTCAAGATCATCGCGTTAACCGCCACCGACTTACCTGAGCCAGTAGTACCGGCGACTAGTAGATGTGGCATCGCGGCAAGATTAACCACGACCGGTGACCCACCAATATCTTTACCTAATGCCATCGAGACCGGCGACTTGAATTCGTCATATAGACTCGATTTCAAGATCTCGCTTAAACGCACCATCTCACGGCTTTCATTTGGAATCTCAAGCCCAATCGAGGGCTTGCCTGGAATCACTTCAACAATACGGACACTGATGACAGATAAGGCCCGTGCTAAATCTTTTGCCAATGCGGTGACTTTACTGACCTTTACACCGGCTGCCAGCAACAATTCAAAACGAGTCACGACAGGCCCAGGATGCACCTCGCTGACCTCGGCTTCGATATTAAAATCTAATAGCTTCAGTTCCACTTGCCTTGATAAGGCCTCTAACGCGGCATCTGAATAACCCGTTGCTTCACTCACCGTATTATCTAGCAACATCAGTGGTGGCAGATCGTTATTACCCTTACCTTCAAATAATGGGATTTGTTTCTCGCGCTCAACACGTTTGCTCACCTTGACCGTATTCACGGTAGGCTCGATCCGTGGTTTTTTACGCGGCTTAGCAATACGTGCTTCAAATTTAGGTGTGCGTGCCTTCTCTAAGGCGGCTTGATCTCTGCGCTGCATAATCTGCTGATAGATATAGCTGCATTTAGTACTGACCCAGAGTGCAGACAAGACCGTGAGCTTGCCGAGTAGATCAATAATCTTTAACCAAGACAGGCTGGAGAAGATAGATATTCCCGCTAAGAATATAGCTAACAGTAAGAGTGTCGCACCGGAGTAGTTGAACGCCAGGATAAATAGATCGCTAAGGACGCTGCCGAGCACACCCCCTGCATCTGCAGGTAGAAAGCTAGGCTCAAAGTGCATCGAAGAAAGCCCACAGCCTGAGGCTAAGGTCAGCAGGAAGCCAAACCAACGCAGCCACATTAGACGATAGTCCGGTTGGCCGTCGATATCGACACCTTTATAGAGCAGCCAGCCGCTGTACATCACCATCAATGGGGCGATATAGGCTAGGTAGCCAAAAAGGAATAAGAATAGACCTGCAAAAAAAGCACCGGCAGAGCCGCCAAGGTTATGCACCACCGCATCGGTGTTGCTCAAGGTAAAACCCGGGTCAGCACGGTCATAGCTAATCAGTGCTAAATACAGGTAGACACCGATGGCAACCAGCATCACCAGCATAGCCTCACGGATACC
>DGKH01000069.1:9205-16522 GCA_002386945.1 Proteobacteria bacterium UBA4575 | reverse complement strand
TATTCTTTGCAGTCGAAAAATCGTTGTCGTGCACTGAATATACACCTTAGCAGGCAGCACAAACAGCACCACGTTACGAATTAAAAATTAAGTCCTTCGGAGAGCTAGTTATGAGCGAAAGCCAACATCATCGATTAATCATTTTAGGCTCAGGCCCTGCCGGTTATACCGCAGGCGTTTATGCTGCACGCGCTAATTTAAATCCTGTGATTATCACTGGTATGGAGCAAGGCGGTCAGCTAATGACTACAACCGATGTCGACAACTGGCCCGGTGATTTCGATGGCTTACAGGGGCCTGATTTGATGCAACGTATGTTGCAACACGTTGAACGTTACGGCACCGAAGTGATTTTTGACCACATCAATAAAGTCGATTTCAGCTCACGACCTTTCAAATTAGAAGGTGATATGAATGGCAATTACACCTGTGATGCGTTGATTATCTCAACCGGTGCATCGGCTATGTACCTAGGCCTAGATTCAGAGGAAGCCTTTAAGGGCAAAGGTGTTTCAGCCTGTGCTACCTGTGATGGCTTCTTCTATAAGAACCAACGCGTGGTAGTTGTCGGTGGTGGTAATACCGCTGTCGAAGAAGCCTTATATCTTGCTAACCTGTGTGAGCATGTGACCTTGATTCATCGTCGTGACAGCCTACGTTCTGAGAAGATCCTACAAGACAAGTTGTTTGAAAAAGAAGCGCAAGGCAAAGTCAGTATCGCTTGGAATCATCAATTAGATGAAGTCTTAGGTGATAACACGGGTGTTACTGGTGTACGTATTAAGAGTACTGCCGATGAGTCGACTCAGGATATCGATTGTCAGGGTGTCTTCATTGCTATCGGTCATCGTCCAAACACCGACTTATTTGTTGATCAGCTAGATATGCAAAGTGGTTACCTCACAGTCCAGAGTGGTTTGAAAGGTAACGCTACTGCAACTACTGTTCCTGGTGTCTTTGCCGCTGGGGATGTTATGGATCATACCTATCGACAGGCGATTACCTCTGCCGGTACCGGTTGTATGGCTGCTCTAGATGCCGAACGCTATCTGGACCAACTTAAGTCAGACTAAGACAGTAGTGGCCAACCAGCAGAAACAACCCCTAGAGATTAGTTTTCACCGAGCCATTGATGAGATTGGTGCGCAGGATTGGAATAGTTTAGCCGGCACGGCTGACCCATTCATGCGCTATGAATTTCTAGCGGCACTGGAAGAAAACAACTGCGTTGGCCCTGATTATGGTTGGTTGCCTTACCATATCGCCGTGCGCGATACAGATCAGCAATTAGTTGCCGCCTGCCCCATCTATATCAAAACCAATTCCTATGGTGAGTTTGTGTTCGATTGGAATTGGGCCTCGGCTTATGAACAAGCCAAGCTTCAGTACTACCCAAAGATGGTCTGCTCAGTGCCGTATAATCCCGCCACTGGCATGCGCATCCTGAGTCAGGATCCAGCGCTAAAGACCTTAGTTATTCAGCAAACCATTGCGATCGCCAAAAAGATGCAGATGAGCGGTATGCACTGGCTCTTCACCACCACCGAAGATACCACCCTATGTGAGCAACAAGGATTGATGTTGCGTATGGGTTGCCAGTACCACTGGTTTAATCATGACTATGAATCCTTTGATGACTTCACTGCAGGCTTTGTCTCTAGAAAGCGAAAGAAGGTCAATCGCGAGCGCCGCATGGTGGCCGAACAAGGCATAGAGATTAAAGTGATTCATGGCAATGAGGCCAGTGCCGAACAAATCATTCGTGCACATGAGTTTTATGTCAGCACCTTCGATAGAAAATCTGGGGTCCCTACCCTACAACTCGAATTCTTCCAGCAGATCTGTCGCACAATGGGACAGCAAGTCGTGTTCTTTTTTGCCTATAGCCAACAGCAGGCGATTGCCTGTGCCATCTGCCTACGTAGTGACGACACCTTATATGGACGCTTCTGGGGCTGTGATGAGCAGTATCATAGCCTGCACTTTGAAACCTGTTTCTATCAAGGCATCGATTATTGTATTGAACATCAACTACAGCGTTTTGAGCCAGGCGCGCAGGGTGAACATAAGATTGCCCGAGGCTTTGTTCCAACTAAAACCTGGTCGGCACATTGGATTGAGAATGAACAGTTCCGTCCAGTCTTAGAGAACTTCTGCCAACGCGAGCAACATGGCATGCAACATCAAGTCGATGAGCTCACGGCTATGTTGCCATTTCGTGAGGCGTCATGAGTGCCGATGATCTAACTTGGTTAGATCCAGCGAATACCGACGCAGCCTTCCCACACCCAAGCCAAGCCCTGAGTAACCCAGAAGGGTTATTGGCGGCTGGTGGTGACCTGTCACCTACTCGCATCTTACGCGCCTATAAACAAGGTATCTTTCCTTGGTATTCCGATGACCAACCGATTTTGTGGTGGTCACCTAATCCACGAGGCGTGCTTTGGCCACGTGAATTCATCGCCCATAGCAGCTTGAAACGTGTCATTAATAAAGGCTGGAGAGTGAGCTATGACCAAGCCTTTGAATCGGTCATACGAGCCTGTGCAGAACCTAGGACTGACGATCAGGGTACTTGGGTCACAGAGGAGATGATTCAGGCCTATTGTGAGCTGCATGCACTAGGGGCAGCGCATTCTATTGAAGTTTGGAACAACGAGGAACAGCTGATTGGTGGCGTCTATGGCATTGCCTTAGGCAAGCTATTCGCGGGGGAATCAATGTTTTCACGACAGTCGGGCGGCTCTAAAATCGCCTTACTGTATCTCTCAGCTTATCTAGATAGTTGGGATTATGTCTTGATCGATACACAGCTATCGAGTGAGCACCTAACGAGTTTAGGTGGATCCACTATGTCACGCGAAAGCTATTTAGATTTACTACAGGCTGCGACTCATGAGAGTGTCGCAGCGCAGGCCTGGCAGCCCGGACAAGATATGGATGTCACCCACTGGTTAGAGACTCGCCTACCTCACACTGAAGTCTAATCGAGGCAGACTAAGCTTTATCCCATATTCGACAGGATGGCATCCTTTACATCGGCAAGCTTGGCATCGATCGTAATCAATTTACTGGTTGCTTGTTTAATAGCGGTATCAGGATCTTTCAGACCATGACCAGTCAAGGTGCAGACCACAGTGCTGCCAGCAGGAATTTTACCGCTTTCAATATCACGTAAGGCGCCAGCGACTGAAGTTGCTGATGCGGGTTCACAGAAGACACCCTCAGAGCCTGCTAGTAATCGCTGGGCAGCTAAGATTTCATCATCACTACACTCATCAAACCAACCACCTGATTCTTTATTGACCTTCCAAGCATTACCCCAACTCTGTGGGTGACCGATACGAATTGCAGTTGCAATCGTTTCAGGGACATCGACCATATCGCCACGCATAAACGGAGCACTACCTGCTGCTTGGTAACCGACCATCTTAGGTCGCTTAGCACTTTTCATGCCTTGTAAAAACTGGCAGCTGCCCGAACAAAGGCTACACGCTTGAGTACATTCATTGGCATATTCTGAGTAACCGATCCAATGCGCCGTAATATTGCCGGCATTACCTACTGGCAGACAATGAAAATCTGGGGCCACACCCAGTTCATCAACAATCTCAAAGGCGGCTGTTTTCTGTCCCTGTAACCGATAGGGATTGATACTGTTAACGATATCTACTGGCGCTTCGGTAGCGACTTCTTTTACTAAGCGCATGCCATCATCAAAGTTACCTTTGACTTGAATCACAACCGCACCTTGAATCATCGCTTGCGCTAGTTTGCCCATAGCGATCTTACCTTCAGGAATCAAGACAAAGGCAGCGATGCCTGCGCGTGAGGCGTAGGCAGCAGCCGATGCTGAGGTGTTACCGGTAGAGGCACAGATAATCGCACGGCTGCCATCTTGCACTGCCTTAGTGACGGCCATCGTCATCCCCCGGTCTTTGAATGAGCCGGTTGGATTGAGACCTTCATACTTGAGCAGCAGGCGCACATCATGCTTTTTTAACAACTCGATGTTATGGCATTCGATTAGAGGGGTATTACCCTCGCCTAGGCTAATAATGCGGCCATTAGGATCGATTGGCATACGCGAGATGTAATTATTAATAAGCCCGGTATAACGATTTTCAGTTGCGTTTGTAGTCATAATTTAACCCAAAGATTCTACACGGATGCGGACAATTTCAGCGTGTACCGCATCCAATTTTTGCAAGGCATCCAATGCAATTTGCATATTGGACTCTAAACATTCGTGGCTGAGCATTACTAAGGATACGCAACCTTGTTCGTCTTCTTTATCTTTTTGTACGATTGCTTCTATGCTGATATTACAGTCGGCAAAACAACGTGTGATTTCGGCTAATACACCAGCTTCATTACTGACCTGCAGGCGTAGATAGAAAGCAGTCCTGACCGCAGACATTGGCAATATGGTCAAGTCTTTGATCGCATCTGGTTGGAATGCAAGATGCGGTACCCGATTACCCGGATCACTAGTAAATGCACGACAGACATCAACTAAATCAGCCACTACAGCAGATGCGGTTGGCTCGGCACCGGCACCTGGGCCGTAGTACAGCGTTGGTCCGACAGCATCGGCATTGACCAAGACTGCATTCATTACACCATCGACATTAGCGATTAAACGTCGCTCTGGAATCAGCGTTGGATGTACTCGCAACTCAACACCAGATTCGACTCGGCGTGCAATCCCTAGATGTTTAATCCGATAGCCAAGCTCGGCAGCGTACTCTACGTCACTTTTTTGAATCGCTGAAATCCCTTCGGTATAGACCTTTTCAAACTGTAGTGGCAGGCCAAAGGCAATCGAGGCCAAGATGGTTAGCTTATGTGCAGCATCAATCCCTTCAACATCAAAGGTCGGGTCGGCCTCGGCATAGCCCAACGCCTGTGCTTCGGCTAAGACATCATCAAAATCACGGCCTTTATCACGCATCTCGGTCAGAATAAAATTACCGGTGCCATTAATAATACCAGCCAGCCATTCAATCTGGTTACCAGCGAGTCCTTCACGGATCGCCTTAATAATTGGGATACCACCTGCAACAGCTGCTTCAAAGGCCACTGTTACACCTTTGCGTTGAGCAGCAAGAAATATCTCATTGCCATGCAAGGCAATTAAGGCTTTATTCGCCGTCACCACATGCTTGCCATTGCTGATAGCACGCAGTACTAAATCTCGAGCCAGATCGGTGCCACCGATCAATTCAAGTACGATATCAATATCGGGGTGATTAACGATCTCGTTAGAATCTTCGGTCAGTAAAATGCCGTCTACATTAACATCGCGTGGCTTATTGATATCACGCACACTAGCCGCTAGAAGTTTAATTTCTCTTCCAGCACGACGCGCAATTTCTTCAGCGTTACGGCGCAAGACCGTGGCAGTGCCACCGCCAACTGTGCCCAGCCCTAGTATGCCGACGTTTACTGGCTTGATCTGTTCATCTGGCTTATTCATTCATTATCCGTTTGTCTAAACATTTTCTTAATGCCACGTAAGGCTTGTCTAATGCGGTGTTCATTCTCAATCAAACTAAAACGCACATGATCGTCACCATAGTGACCAAAGCCTATACCTGGTGATACTGCAACCTTCGCTACTTCCATCATGTGCATGGAAAAATCAAGCGAACCCATATCGGCGAAGGCGTCAGGAATCTTCGCCCAGATGAACATGGTCGCCTTCGGTGGCGTAACAGCCCAACCGAGTTCATTTAAGCCAGCGACTAAAACATCACGGCGAGATTGATACATATTACGAATCTCATCGACACAATCCTGTGGGCCATCGAGTGCCGCAATCGCTGCAATCTGGATCGGCGTGAACATACCATAATCTAAATAGGATTTGAGGCGCGCTAGAGCTGCAACCAGGGTTTTATTGCCACACATGAAGCCAACACGCCAACCAGGCATGTTGTAGGTTTTTGATAATGAGTAAAACTCTACCGCAATATCGCGTGCGCCTTCGACCTGCAAAATAGATGGTGGCTCATAGCCATCGAAGGTAATCTCGCCATAGGCAATATCATTAACAACCCAGATCTTATGTTCTTTCGCTATCGCAATGACACGCTCGAAAAATTCTAGCTCAACACATTCTGTCGTTGGGTTGCCAGGGAAATTTAGAATCAGTAGCTTTGGCTTAGGCCATGAGTTTTTAATCGCCTTTTCCAATTCAGCAAAAAAATCCGTGTCCTCACGGGCCGGCACATAGATTACTTCAGCCCCAGCTATGACACAGCCATAGGGATGGATCGGATAGGCAGGATTAGGCACTAAGACGGCATCACCTGGGCCGAGGACTGCTAACGCCAAGTGCGCTAAGCCCTCTTTCGAACCGATAGTGACAATGGCTTCTTCTTCTGGGTCTAGTGCGACATCAAATTTGCGCTGATACCAATCACAAATTGATTTTCGTAAGCGAGGAATACCACGCGATAAAGAATATCGATGCGTGTCATTACGCAACGCCGCTTCAGCTAATTTATTCTTGATATGCTCGGGCGCACCTTGGTCAGGGTTACCCATGCCAAAATCAATAATATCTTCACCCGCCGCTCTAAACTCGGCCTTACGCTCGTTTACGATATTGAAAACGTAGGGTGGTAGAAGCTTAATTCTTGGAAAATCGTCCATGCGTCAGCACTTCATTAAAACAAAGGCGATATGATACGCGAATCCGCCAATATAAATAAGTAACTTCCGACTCAAATTTCCTGCTTTAATCACGTTATAAGCACCATTTAAGCATTAGCCTGTGACGAATAGCAGCAGACAAAACGGTTGCCATAGCATATTAGATCGGTAAAAGACGTTAATTCACGGCCTTAGAGGCGTTTATGTGCTTTAACGCGGCAAATAACGCAAAGGATCGACCGAATCACCGTTTTTACGGATTTCAAAATGCAGTTTGTCGCGATTGGTGCCGGTACTGCCCACTTCAGCGATCTTCTGCCCACGCTTAACCCTATGACCTTCAGCTACCAATAGTTTTCGACTATGCGCATAGGCACTGAAATAAGTGGCGTTGTGTTTGATGATAATCAGATTGCCATAGCCACGTAGCCCGTTGCCAGCATAAACGACCTGCCCTGAGGCAGCTGCTTTGACTGGCGTGCCATTATTTGCGGCAATATCGATGCCATTACGATCGGCTGAATATTTACTGATCAACCGGCCTTTGACTGGCCAACTCCATGAACCTGGGGCCTTGGCTATCGGCAGTTTCGTGCTGGATGAGGCGCTCTTTTTACTGCTGGATGCAGCACTATTAGATGATTTTTTCGTTGTGCT
>DGKH01000069.1:6244-9197 GCA_002386945.1 Proteobacteria bacterium UBA4575 | reverse complement strand
GCTCTTAGTTTTATTTGACCTTGAATAACCAAGTCGCAATCGTTGCCCTGGTTTAATCACATAAGGATCTTTTAGATTATTCCATCGAGCAATACTCTTTGCATTGACTCTATAGCGCCAGGCAATGGCGTATAGGGTATCGCCTTTTTGTACGATGTAGTAACGCGTCTGCTTGCTCGGCTTAACCACGCCGGTATAGCAACCAGTTAAACTTAGTGTGATAGCTAGGATCAGACTGAAAAACATTTTTGGTAAAATCATCTTCACTTTAGACTAACCCAGATAATAGTGCTTAGGATCAAACCGACCAGTAACCAACCTAAATATTCAATGTAACGCAAGACATGTTGTTCTATTTTGCGTCCAAAGAACTTAAGCAGTAAGGCGAGTAAGAAAAATCGGCTGCCTCTACCTAGTACTGATGCCAGGATAAAAGCGATCAGCGGCTGCCCCATGGCGCCTGCTGTTATTGTAAATAATTTGTAAGGGATGGGTGAGAATCCAGCCATTAGAACAATCCATACACCCCATTCATCAAACCATACCCTCGCCTGCTGGTAGACCGACCAATAGCCCTTGTCTTGTAGTAGCTGCTCAGCAAACTCCAAGGCAAAAAAGCCAATAAAATAGCCTGCGATACCTCCGAGGACTGAAAATAACGTGGTTAAAAAGGCAAAGTACAGCGCGCGATGCGGCTGTCTTAACGCCATAGGTGCCAGCATTACATCTGGTGGAATCGGGAAAAAGGAGGATTCTGCAAAACTCAATAGGCCGAGATAAAACGTGGCTCTACGATGCTCTGCCCAAGACATAACTCGTTCATAAAGGTTGCCAAAAAAATTCATCTATCCTGGATTCCTAGCTCTTACCTTCATTAACAAAAGGCACGAAAACAACATCTTCGAGTTTGTTTTTCTCAAAGCCTACGGCGGTACGTGTAAGGGTCAGTAATTGTTGTTTATCATTTTGTTCACCCACAGGGATGATCATGCGCCCACCTATAGCCAGTTGCTGGGTCAGAGAATCTGGAATCTGATTAGCTGCTGCCGTTACGATAATAGCGTCATAGGGTGCATAGTTCTCCCAGCCCCAAGTGCCATCTGATAACTTGCAGTGCACATTATGTAAGTTCATTGAATGCAGCAGCTTGCGTGCTTGTTGGTATAACTCAGGGATACGCTCTACCGTATAGACGTCTTTAACCAAGGCCGCTAACAGAGCCGATTGATAGCCTGAACCAGTACCAATCTCTAATATTTTCTGTGGCTCATCATCGGCCAACAGTGCCTCGGTCATACGTGCAACGGTATATGGTTGAGAGATTGTTTGCCTGTAACCGATCGGCAAGGCGTCATCCTCATAGGCACGAGATGCCAAGGCCTCATCAACAAACAGATGACGTGGCAAGACACTCATGGCCTGCAACACACGCTCATCTCTAATACCTTTATCTCGTAGTCGCGCGATGAGCCGATCTCGCGTCCTCTGAGAGGTCATACCAATGCCAGCATTGGCATTGTTCATGTGCTAAGCCCTGATTCTTGGATCCAAGACTGCAAGGTGTCGAGACTACGATGACGGGTTAAATCAACATGGATTGGGCTGATCGAAACATAGCCTTCGTTAATTGCATGGAAATCAGTGCCTGGACCTGCATCTTGCTCTGGACCTGCTGCACCCACCCAATAAATAGGCTTACCTCTAGGGTCCTGGGCCTTAACTGCCGGCTCAGCCTTGTGTCGATTACCTAAGCGCGTAGTCTTAAAGCCTTTTATTTCTGCTAGTGGTAGGTCGGGAATGTTTACATTCAGGATCATATTTTCCTGAATTGGATTCTGTAGCAGACTGCTAATCAAGCGTGCACTTAGGCTAGCTGCAGCCTTTACGTGTTTAGGATTAAACGAGGTTTGAGAGATGGCTACCGCAGGTAGACCTAAAAACCGCCCTTCCATCGCCGCTGCCACCGTACCTGAATAAATCACATCGTCACCTAGGTTAGCACCGGCATTAATACCAGAAACCACCATGTCAGGGACGTCGTCTAGTAGACCCGTCAGGCCTAAATGGACACAATCGGTTGGTGTACCATCCACTGCATAACTGCCCTCAGCGTACACTTGCGGTCGCAATGGGCGTTCAAGTGTTAGGGAATTACTGGCCGCACTGCGGTTTCGATTAGGTGCCACAATCGTGATCGTCGCTAGCTCTCGTAAAGCTGCTGCCAGCTCAATCAGTCCTTGGCCTTGATAGCCATCATCATTACTCAACAAAAGGTGCATTCGTTCTTGTTCTCGCAGGCTGTACACTTGGCATGAAATTACTAAAGATTATACTATCAGCTTACCGCTTAGGGTACGCAGAATATGCATAGGCAAAAGGCATAAAGAAGAGGTTTAATTATGGCAAATGGAGATGATGACGATAAGGAAGCCAGTTTTGCTGACATGATGGGCGATATCAAACTGATAACCAGTGATCGTGTGGTCTCAAACAAGCCTAAACCTTACCCTACACCAAGACAGCGTGATTTAGATGAACAGCGTGTGCTGCAAGAACTCTCTCATCCAATGATAGAGGATGAGGATATGCAAGCCGGCGATGTACTGAGCTATTGCCAGCCGGGCATCCAAAAACAAGTGTTTCGTAAGTTAAAGCGTGGCCAGTACTCGATTACTACTGAGCTTGATTTACATGGTTTGACCCGTGCTGAAGCAGAGGTTGAGCTAATCGATTTTATCGATTACGCACTGACTGAAAATATCCGTTGTGTACGCATTATTCACGGTAAAGGGTTGGGCTCAAATAATACTGGCCCAGTAATAAAACCTCTAGTTAATCGCTGGTTACGGCGGCGTGATGACATACTCGCCTTCTGCTCGGCAAGACCAGTAGATGGTGGCACTGGTGCGGTCTATGTATTACTGCGCTCTAAGCGTTAGGTTGATGCTATAGC
>DGKH01000069.1:0-6155 GCA_002386945.1 Proteobacteria bacterium UBA4575 | reverse complement strand
ACCAAGGCAAAAAGACATGAGTAAAGAACCTATCCCATATCAGGCGAGTTGCATGGATGATTACGACCCCTCTTCCATGGATGCACAGGTTGCGCAGCAGCATATCTTAGACAGCGTACACCCAGTTCAAGAAAGTGAGACGGTAGCCATTCGTGATGCCTTAGGTCGTATTCTGGCAAGCCCTATCACTTCTGGCTTAGATGTCCCAGGT
Source organism: Proteobacteria bacterium UBA4575 (assembly GCA_002386945.1). Classification (GTDB taxonomy): domain Bacteria; phylum Pseudomonadota; class Gammaproteobacteria; order UBA4575; family UBA4575; genus UBA4575. The sequence continues at coordinate 5,944 of DGKH01000069.1, read as the reverse complement.
CATACCAACTCGGCTATGGACGGCTATGCTGTACGTAGCACTGATCTGCCTAGCGACGGCAGACAACGTTTAAAAGTAATTGGCACCGCATTTGCTGGTAGACCTTTTGCTACCGCCGTTGCCGAACATGAATGTGTGCGCATCATGACTGGCGCAGTCATGCCAACAGCTTGTGACAGTGTCGTTATGCAAGAGCATGTGCAACTGGAGGCCGATGAGATCATTATCGATGATCAACAACAGGCCGGGCAAAACGTTCGCCTAGCCGGTGAAGATATTGCTAAGGGTGACTCTGTGTTTCAACCTGGTCGTCGACTAAGTCCAGCAGACATAGGCCTATTAGCCTCGCTAGGTATCGGCAAGGTCAGCGTTATACGTAAGCTTAAGGTTGCCTTCTTCTCTACTGGTGATGAATTGACCTCGGTTGGCCAGCCACTAGAAAGTGGCCAAATTTATGACAGTAATCGTTACACCCTGTGGAGCATGCTCAGTGAACTTGGTGTAGAGATTATCGATCTAGGTGTTGTGCGCGATGCACCCGAATTAGTAGAGCAAGCCTTTAAAGACGCTGCAGCACAAGCGGATGTGATCATCACCTCAGGTGGCGTATCTGTCGGTGAAGCTGATTTTGTAAAAGAGACACTGGCCAACTTAGGTCAGGTTAATTTCTGGAAAGTAGCGATGAAGCCTGGCAGACCACTTGCCTTTGGTCAGGTAGAACAAGCCTATTTCTTTGGCCTACCCGGCAACCCTGTATCGGTCATGGTGACCTTTTATATCTTCGTACAAGCTGCCCTAGAGAAGATGATGGGTGGCACACCTCGCCCTCGCCTAAAATTACAAGCAAGCTGCCAGAATCAATTACGCAAACGTGCAGGTCGTGTTGAATATCAGCGCGGTATGTTTGAGGTGGATGCCGATGGTAGTTATAGCGTGACTAAAACTGGTGCTCAAGGCTCAGGGATTTTACGTTCAATGTCGGATGCGAATTGCTTTATCTTTCTGCCAATAGAAAGTGAAGGCGTTGCCGCTGGCGCCATGGTCGAAATTTGGCCGTTTGATTCTTTTCGCTAAGGCTAGGTTTAAGCCTTAAGCGATTAATCGTCAGCGCTTAGACGCTGGAAGTCTTCTGCTGTATCGATGCCATGGCCGCTGTCTTTCTGTGCAACAGCGATTGCAATGGCATCACCGGCTTGTAGTGCACGCAGCTGCTCTAAGCGCTCACTATTTTCTAGAAACGACACTGGTTTTTTAACAAAACTTTGTAGATAGTCGGCACGATAGGCATACAGCCCTACATGTCTATAAACCGCTAGTTTGGCTAAGTCAGCCAACTGGTCTTCTGCCATATATGGCAGGCTAGAACGACTAAAATAAAGTGCTAGGCCTTGGTCTGTTTTAGTTACCTTAACCACATTCGGATCTTGATAGTCACGTAACTCGGTGATCGGCTCACACAGTGTTGCAATCTGAGCGTCGGGCATATCTTGTAGTAACTGTGCAACCTGCTGAATATTGGCCGATGGCATTTTAGGCTCATCTCCCTGCAGATTGACAATAATGGCATTGCCATCCCAAACCTGCATAGCAGCAGCTTCAGCAATCCGATCTGTCCCCGAGTTATGCTCAGTAGAAGTCATGCAGACAGTGGCACCAAAGCCCTCTGCGACTGCAGCAATACGTTCATCATCAGTGGCAATCAGGATAGATTGAGGATTTGCGGCTAAGGCACGACGATAGACATGTTCAATCAGACTAGCGCCTTGAAACTCTAATAAGGGCTTGCCAGGTAATCGACTCGAGTTGAAACGTGCCGGAATAACAACATGAAAGTCAGCCATCATCGTTGCTTCTGGTATTCCTCATATTCAGCATGGGTCAACTCGCGCGCCTGCTCTTCAATCATGACCGGGATATCGTTCTTCACTGCATAGGCTAATTTTGCACTTAATGAGATCAGCTCAGATTTTTCTTTGTCGAAGATTAATGGCCCTTTGGTCACAGGACAGGCTAGGATTTCGAGAATTTTAATATCCATCTTAGTCTTTACGGAATTCAGTTTAAGGTGTGCTTAGTGTAGCTGAACATGGATTGGCTTGCGCGCTATTTAAGCGTTTCTAATGACTTCGAGTCGGCTGCTATCGAGATCTGTAACAGCCCAACCGCGGCCGCTGCATCTAACACCCAGACTACTGATTGATGTGTGCTCTCGCCATCAGCACGGATAACCAACTTCAGATCACCATTCTCAGAACGTAGTTGTCGTAGGCTTTGACGTAATTCTATCGGTGAATAGTGCTGTAGCACCTTACCGTTCAGGGCATAACGCCCTTGTTTATCAATCATCACCACAATACTGACCGGGGTGTCTTGTTGTTCTAGTGCATTGGCCTCTGGTAAATCAATAGACAATGCCACCTCTTGCTTGAATGTCGTGGTCAGCATGAAAAAGATCAGCAACAAAAACACCACATCAATCAATGGTGTTAGATTGATCTCATCATTTTCTTCTTCTGCTGTAGAAAATCTCATGTCTTATTACTCGTCAACTAGTCTGCTAAGCGGTCAATCAATAAGATTGCCTGAGTTTCCATTTGCAGCACTAAATCCGCTACCTTTCTACGAAAATAGCGTACAAAAATCAGGCTAGGTATAGCAACCGAAATACCCGCAGCAGTGGTAATCAAGGCCTGCGCGATACCTCCAGCCAAGGCTTCAGGTTCAGTCACACTGGTACTGCTCATGACCATAAACACATCAATCATGCCAAGCACCGTACCGAGCAAACCGAGCAGAGGTGTTATCACCGCGATCGTGCCCAGTGTCGTCAGGAAAAGCTGCAGCTCATGTACGATCTGACGCCCTACTTCTTCTAGACGTTCGCGCTGAACTGTATTACTAGCTGTACGCTGCTGTATCGCAACTTTGACTATGCTAGCAAAGGCTGAGTCACCATGAATAGCCTCAATATCAGCATCTAACGCAGCTGATTGCTGTTGTAGTAGGCTCATCTTTTTAACTAATTCCTGCGGCATGATGCGCTCTTGTCGCAAGCTCCAGAAACGCTCGAATATGATGCCAAGTGCAATCACTGAAGAAAGTAATATCGGCCAAATCATCCAGCCACCGGATTGAATAATCTCTAACATTTGACCCCTTGAGGTATTTGTTTATCTACACTTAGCTAATATATCTGTTCGGTGCCAGTAACGGCGACTACGTTCTCGATAGCTCGCATCTACAACCATACCATCAGGCTTGTTTACATCTAAGAGCAAGCTAATAACACCTGCGTCAGCGGTTGTAATGCAATCAATACCAAGGTCTTGATAGCGTTTTAGAATAGTAGCATGAGGAAAATGATAACGGTTATATTGGCCGTAAGAGAATAAGGCGAGCTGTGGCTGAACGGCTTTCAAGAAAGCCAATGTTGATGACGAAGCACTACCGTGATGCGGCACTTGTAAAATACGGCTATGTAAGGGCTTTGACTGATCCTGACGGTAACGGCGCAAGAGTTCATATTCAGCGGCTTTTTCTATATCACCCGTCAATAGTATGCGACCCGCAGGATGACTAATAGATAACACACAAGATCGATTATTCTCACTGCCTTGCCAGCCTGGACTAGGGTGTAAGATTTCAAAGTACACCTGCCCCCAACGCCAAGACATACCAGAATGACATAATGAACTATCTAAGGTAGTCGACTGAAAATCGTCTTTACCCCACTGACTACGCATTATCTTATTAACTAAATCAGCTTCGATTAAGGCAGCCAAACCACCCACATGGTCATTATCGTTATGACTAATCAACAGCAGATCAATCTGGCTTATCCCCAGTTGTCGTAAAAAGGGAGCGATAACTGCCTGCCCCATGCTAAAGCCAGAACGATATCTTGCACCGGCGTCATATAATAAAACCTTACGCCCTTCCTCGCTTTGAACCTCAACTAATACGGCAGAACCCTGAGCAACATCTAAGGTACTTAATCTAAGCTGACCTGGCTGCAGATTATCAGGCTGATAAAACCACAGGCTGAGCATTAAAATCGCAGATAGTAGCTTGTAGCGTGATGCTAATGGAAGTAGCAATACAAGCAATCCAATCTCGAAACAGATCAAGCCAAATAAACTGCTATAGCCGAGAAAACTTGCCATCGGAATAGCACTTAGACCATCTAAAAACCACATCAATAGAGCAAGGCTGGCATCAGACAATGCCAATAAACTGCCGTACAATGGGATCGCACACAACCATAATAGTAAGCCGATGAGTAACAGTGGTAGAACAATAAAACTAACCCAGGGTATTGCGAGTAGATTAGCCAATGGTGCTAACAGTGAGGCCTGCTCAAAGTAGTACAGACTGATAGGTATCATTGCACCGCTTAATGCCAACTGTAGATAGATTGCTAAACGTAGCTTTGATTGCTTTGGTGCTATCCGCAGAACAATTAAGATTATCAAGACCGCACTGAACGAGAGATAGAAACCAATCTCTAGCAACAAGAAGGGTTGAAACAAAAACAGGCTAATAAAGCTAATAGAAAGAACGGTTAGTCCTTCACAACGGCGACTCAATGCAAGCAAACAGACGGCAACTGTCGCCATCATTACAGCGCGTTGGGTAGGGATCGAAAAGTCTGCTAGATAGGCATAGCCGAGAATTGCAGGAATAACGCCAAATGCCGCCAATCGTTGTGCGGCGATTCTGCTGCATATGCGCGCATTACACCGCAGCAGCTGAAATAGAAGAAAGTAACTAAACAGCCCTATGATGCTGATATGCAAACCAGATATCGCTAATAAGTGGGTCGTTCCAGTCTGACGTAAGCTCCGCCATTGCACTGCATCGATAGCCGTACGTTCACCAAAGACTAAGGCCTGCATCAAGGGCATCTGTGCATAGGGTAATGCACTGAACCCTTGTAATAGCTTTTGCCTTAGCCCGATTGAGCTGGATTTTTGACAGCTCCCCTGCCGTACATATGCCCTTGCTACTATGCCCTGTGAAAATAGGAAGCGTTGATAATCACTGCTACCTGGATTGGCCAAGCGCCAGAGCTGACGCAAGCGGAGTTGTAATTGACACTGGCTTGCTGGTAGCAGCTTCTCTGGTGGATTATACCAACTGACTAGTAGTTTACTGGGCAGCCCTTCCTGTGCTTTAGCCTTGTCATCATCAGAATCTTCGCTCAATACAAAGACAAATCGACTATACGTCGGTGTATCAATCTGTAACTGCTGAATAACACCATTGAGGGCTAAGTCTGTTTTAGACCAATCTGTACTCAAATCCGCATTAAATGCAGTGTGAACTAGTAACAGGCTCCATAGAAAGCCAAACGATAAACACCACAGTACCCTCAATCGAGGCAGAAAGAGGTATGCGAGCAGCAGCGGAATCAGTAAAAAGGTGTATTCAATGGGCAACAGCTCTCGACTAAGCTGAAAAATACAGCCACCAATGAAAATCAGTCCTGCCGTTGTGGTAATAGTCGTGGGATAATAAGCCATACACTTAACCCAAAAATAACTGCAGTGCCAAAGAAACTATTCCAACAATGGCTCAGTAATTCTGACCATGGCCAATTTAAAAAAGCTGCCAGCTATTTTGGCGATTTTTCCCATGATCCCAACTTATGGCATATCAATCGACGTTCTGTTGTGCGTGCTATAGCGATAGGCCTGTTTACCGCCTTCATGCCAGTGCCGATACAAATGCTTGTGGCTGCAGCACTCGCAATTATCTTTGCCGCTTATTTACCAATTGCTGTGATCTTAGTCTGGATCAGCAACCCAATAACCATGCCGGTCTTTTTTTACTGGGCTTACCGCTTAGGCGCATACTTATTAGACGTGCAAGCCGAGCCGATACAGGTTGAAATGAGTTTTAATTGGCTGTTTACGCAGCTATTGCATCGCTGGCACCCCTTTTT
>DGKH01000077.1:2883-4463 GCA_002386945.1 Proteobacteria bacterium UBA4575 | reverse complement strand
TCGGGCTTAAATGTCATCGATCACTTGATTGCAGCTAATGCCGATATGAGCATCGTTATGTTGACTGCCTACTCGAGCATTGCAACTGCAGTCGAGGCGGTGAAGAAGGGTGCTATTAATTATTTGAATAAACCGGTTAGTGTCGAAGAGATCATAGACAAGCTTGACAACACAGACAGCGATGAAGTTGCTGTCGAAGAATCTCCTCTTTCTGTTCGACGCCTAGAATGGGAACACCTACAAAAAGTATTACTGGAACATGATGGTAATATCTCTGCCGCGGCCCGTGCACTCAATATGCATCGCAGAACTCTGCAAAGAAAACTCAGTAAACATCCGGTTAAGCGCTAAGTAACCCTGTATTAATATTTAATCATTTACAAATATAATCACTTTTCGTTAAGATAAGTTTTGACGCCACATCATTATTTAAAAGATAACTGGCGTTTATCTAGCGGAAAGTCCTGAACCTTATTCTGTTGGGAGAAACCTGTGATCTTATGGACTAGTGTCAGTTCTATTACAATCAAACAAATCGGTTATGAGCCTTCAGCTAGCCGCATGCATATCCGTTTCAAACGTGGAGACACGCCACACATCCACTGCAAAGTTCCTGAAAACATCTACCGTGATTTTCTAACCTCGAGATCGAAGGGCACTTACTACTCGCAGTACATTGAAGGAAAGTATTCCTGTTGATGGATGATGAAATTTTGGCTCCATACGAATTAGGTGTATTGGTCTGGGGCTAAGGAATCAGTTTCGCTTATAGGGGGTGTTGATCGCCGTCTGGTATCTTTGCCTCGTATATTGCCTCCCTAGTTTTTCTCATGGCTCGGTCTTGCATATCTCTCTTGCACATCCCGGCGCTAACTGTTCCAATCCTTCCTTCTATTTATCTAAAGAATTCAGTATGAAAACGCAAAAAGCGATTAAAGACCGACGTTCGATCAAGTATTTTGATGCCGATCATGAGATGACGGCTGAAGAGATCGATGAACTCCTTTCCCTAGCAGCGTTGTCACCGACGGCATTTAATGTCCAGCATTGGCGCTTTGTGGTGGTCGATGACCCTGAGCTGCGTAAGGCGATTCGTGCCCATTCTTGGGATCAAGCACAGGTAACAGACGCGTCTTTGTTGTTGGTTCTATGTGCCGACCTAAAGGCCTGGGAGAAGCAACCAGAGCGTTACTGGGCAAAGGCAGATAAAGAGGTTAGCGATTTCATGTTGCCGGCGATTAAGGCCTATTACTCGACTAAGACCCGAGTGCAGCGTGATGAGGCGATGCGTTCTTGTGGTATCGCAGCGCAGACGATTATGTTGGCAGCGAAGGCGATGGGTTATGACTCTTGCCCAATGGATGGTTTTGATTTTAATCGAGTGGCGCAGTTGATTCGTCTACCGCAGGATCACATCATCAGTATGTTTATTACGGTGGGTAAGGCGACGAAAAAGCCTTGGCCACGTCCGGGCCAGTTGCCATTAGAAGAGCTGGTGATTAAGAATCAGTTTAATCCGCGTAGTCCAAAACCTCAGTCTGAGGTTAAGGCCGAGCCTGTGACTGAAGTGATCGCTGAGC
>DGKH01000077.1:0-2810 GCA_002386945.1 Proteobacteria bacterium UBA4575 | reverse complement strand
CTAAGGCAGAAGACGACGCTTAGATTAAAAGACGAAGTTATCGAGGCAGATTAATAGCCAGATGCTGGCGGTCATGCAGTTGCCGATAAAGACGGCAGCTGAGCCGGCATCTTTTGCCTGACCTGAGAGGGTGTGATGTTCTAGTCCAATGCGATCGACGACATGTTCGATGCCAGTGTTGATTAACTCGATGATGAGCACTAGAAAGATCGGAAAGATCAGTAGTGCGGTTTGTGTCAGGGTTTCACCAACGAAAAAGGCGCTGGGGATGAGAATGGCGGCTAGGATTAGTTCTTCACGAAAGGCGGCTTCGGTTTTAACCGTGGCGCGTAGGCCTTTGATGGAGATGATACAGGCGTTGCTGATACGGGTTAGGCCAAAGGTCGGATGATCTGCCATCGTTACTCTCCTATTCAGGCCGCTAGGCCATTCATTGGCTTGCTGTCTGCCCAGAATTAACCAGAGCTAACAACTAGCTGGTTGATGCGTTGAATCACTCCCTGATTAGTTGCTTGTTTGTTTATTAGGGCCAGATTAAATCAATCTGACCCAAGTAATTTAATCTAAGCCCTGCGCAATCTCAAATACCTGCTTTGCGTCTAGCACCTGATCGTTGCTTTCGAATAGCTGACCGATGCAGGCACGGTGTAGGCGTAGCTTGAGTGCGCCAATGCCGATGCCACCAAAGATCTTCTTGCCGAAGCGATCGGTGTTGTTATCCATCATATCGATGCCTTCAAAACCCAGTGGTGGAGCGGTGTTGACGTCGGCCAGTACTTCCAGCGTTGGGTGCTGTTGCCAGTGGTCGGCACGGAGTAATTGGATGCCGGTCTTGCCAGCACCAAAAACAATGTGCGCGCCATCTAGGGCAGCGGCGATAGAATCGTCGTCAGAGGCCACCATTGGCTCTAGGTCGACATCAAACTTTTCTTTCATCAACTGACATGACTGCTTAGAACGATCGAGCTGACGTGATGTCAGGCGGACGTTAGCGCCCATCATGGCAAGCATGACGGCGGCACGTTGACCCACTGGACCAGTACCGGCGAGGACCACGGCAGTCTTGCCAGCGACATCGACGTTACGCGTGATCAAGGCAACACCAGCGGCAGCAGTGGTGTTGCAACCGTTGCTGTCGAGCATCACTGAGACGCGGAATTTCTGGAAGAAGATCTTCTGTACTGCGGCCAGCAGTTCTTGGCCAGCGGCTAGATCACTACCACCAATGAATAGGGCGGTATTTTTCTTGTCTTTTGGTGCACGGGTGTAGATCGCACCTTCGACTAAGGGATGACAGTTTTCAGGGGTGACACCGGCTAACTGAGTCAGCTGGTCGGCACCGCCGTCATAGGCGACTACGGTGTCAAAGACACTGGCAATCGGGTCGGTATCAAAATGGAATAATAATTTTTTCATGGATTTTTATGCTCGTCTATCGGGCTGATTTAACCTGTCCAACCCAAGCCAGCTGCTACGCAGTTGATCGAGAGTAGTAGTGAGACCAAGGTGTTTTGATCACCTTTCTTGTCATCGGCTTGGCCAGCGCGGAATTGTTTCACTAGCTTCACTTGCTCTAAGCCAACCTGCTTGATGCCGTGAAGACGTGCGTCCATGTTCTTGCGGAAGATAGGGAAGCGCTCACAAAGGCTTTCTTCCTTAGTGATGGCCAATAACATCTTCTCGGCTAGGTCACGTTCTTTTGTGATCATGTCGAGGATTTCGTTACCAGCTGCTTGATCATCCACCAAGGTGCCGTATTCAGAGGCGATCTCAAGGTCGACTAAGAACATGGTTTTTTCAATATTGTCGATCATCAGACGGAAGATTTGACTCTTTTCAAACATCTCAGCCAGGATTGCTTCGCCTTGCTCGCCACGGACACTGACGATCTGATTGATGGCAGAACCAAAGCCATACCAACCAGTGATCATGAGACGGTTTTGAGTCCATGCGAATACCCATGGAATGGCGCGTAGATCATCTAGGCTGGCAGCGCCAAAGCGACGTGCTGGACGTGATCCGATCTTCATTAGTGTGAGTTCTTCTACTGGGCTTGCTGAAGAGTAGAAGTCGACCAGTCCGGGGTGATCCACTAGGCCACGGTAGGCAACCATAGAGGTGCCGGCGAGGGCTTCTAAGACTTCATCATAGGCTGGACGATTTTGTGCGTCGTCTTCACCAGCAGAGAATAGGGTATGGGATAAGACGCTGGCGGCGAGCAATTCAATCTGTTGCTCGGCAACACCACGGTTAGCGTATTTGCCAGAGACCACTTCACCCTGTTCGGTAACACGCATGCGACCGTTAACAGTAGAGGCAGGCTGGGCGGCAATGGCACGACCGGCTGGTGCACCACCACGAGAAACCGAACCACCACGACCGTGGAAGAATGAAATCTGCACGCCATGGTTTTGACCTGTTTGATAGATCTTGGTCTGTGCCTTACTGACTTCCCAAGTGGAGCAGAGGTAACCGCCGTCCTTGTTTGAGTCAGAGTAGCCAACCATGATTTCCTGATGGCCACCGAGTTGATTGATGGTGCGCTGTACCAGCGGTACATCTAATAAGTTTTCTAGAATCTCAGGGCCGTTACGTAAGTCACCAATAGTTTCTAGTAGTGGTACGACTTGGATGCGGCAAGATTCGATTGCTTGGCTATCGGTGAACAGACCAGCGTATTTCGCTAGTAGGTAAACACCAAGGATGTCTTCGCTAGATCGGGTCATACTTAAGATGAAGACGCCAAAGGCATCGCGATCGATCGTATTTTGAATAGTATCGATCAAGCGTAGTAGGTCCATAGTGGCTAC
>DGKH01000030.1:8789-18029 GCA_002386945.1 Proteobacteria bacterium UBA4575 | reverse complement strand
GCAACATACTCTAGCCGCTGTAAACCTTTTGCGCTGATGGTTAGACGCAAAGGACCTAGGGGTGATTGAAGGATACAGACTTCCATCTGTTCATTAGAAAGCAAAAGTCAGTTGGCGGAAAGCAAAACGCCCCGAAAACGGGGCGTTTTGATACTGATTAGGTATTACAGCGCTAGGCTTAACTCAACTTCTCTCGAATACGTGCTGATTTACCAGTAAGTCCACGAAGATAGTAGAGTTTGGCACGGCGAACATCACCGCGACGCTTCAATTCCACACTGCTGATCAGTGGGCTATGGGTTTGGAAAACACGCTCCACACCTTCACCATGAGAAATCTTACGTACCGTAAAGGCCGAATTCAGACCACGATTACGTTTTGCGATAACAACCCCTTCAAAGGCCTGTAAACGCTCACGATCACCCTCTTTAACACGCACTTGAACCACAATGGTGTCACCAGGGCCAAAATCGGGCATATCTGATTTTAGTTGTTCGTTTTCTAATTCTTGGATGATATTCGTCATAGTCTTATCTCATTCACTGGCCGCTAAAAACTCTTCTAGCAACTGCCGTTCTTCATCTGTTAACTCACGCCCGTCCAATAAATCAGGACGTCGTAAATAGGTTCGCACTAATGCTTGTTGTAAACGCCAACGAGCGATCTTCTTATGATCGCCGCTCAGCAGCTCCGATGGTACCTCACGTCCAGCTACTGACTCTGGTCGTGTGTAATGCGGACAATCTAACAAACCATTCTCAAAAGAGTCTTGTTCAGCAGACTGTTCGCCACCAAGGGCGCCGGGCAAAGTTCGCACCATGGCATCTATCATCACCATGGCCGCTAATTCACCACCACTAATTACATAATCTCCGATTGACCACTCTTCATCTACTTCCGCCTCAATCAGACGTTCATCTATACCTTCGTAGCGACCACAAAGCAGAATCAAATGACTCTCTTTTGCTAATCTTCGCACCGATTCTTGGCGTAGACTTTGCCCCTGAGGACTTAAGTAAATAACCTTAGCGTCATTCGATTGACCTCGCGCCTGCATAATCGCGGCCTGCAGAGGTTCAAATTGCATCACCATGCCGGGGCCACCACCATACGGTCTATCATCGACCCGTTCGTGGCTAAGCGTCGAAAATTGACGTGGGTTAATCACGTTCAACTTCGCCTTTCCCTGCTGTATCGCTCGGCCTACTACGCCTTGTTCAGCAATACTCGCGGTAAATTCTGGAAACAGACTAATAACGTCGATCTGTAATGGCTTCTGGCTCATAGCTCGGCGCCTTTAATAATCGATGTCCCAATCAACCGACATCTGTCCTGTCTCTATATCTATCTTCGTTACTACCTGATCCATAATAAATGGAATCAGATGTTCCTGCTTACCGGCTTTGACCAGCAATACGTCATTTGCTCCAGTCTCAATCAGACCGTCAACTTTACCGAGAAGCACACCAGCTTGGTCAATAACCTCAAGACCGATCAGTTGACGCCAATAATATTCATCACTTTCTAACCGCTCTAACTGGCTAGGTGTAATCCATATATTGCTACCCTTCAGGGCTGCGGCTTGGTCTCGGTCATCGATACCGTCTAATTTAACGATAATCGCTTCACCGTGGACTTTGCCTTCTTGCAACGTCACCACCTGCCGGTTTTTATCCTGGCCGATGTACCATTGCGTATAACTTAATATCTGCTCTCGCGGCCGACTGTGTGAAAACACCTTACACCAGCCTCGCACACCGAATACACCGACAATACGGCCTACTACTATGTCGTCGCTCACTGCAAGTCTGCTAGATGTAGCCAGTCAAACTTTAGCTAGCGCTAGCCTCAGCGCCTTTAAGCAATGTGCCTACGCGTTCAGACGGCTGAGCACCAACGCTCTGCCAGTGCTTGATACGCTCAAGCTCAAGGTGTAGACGAGTCTCTTGACCCGTTGCTCGTGGGTTAAAATAACCCAGTCGCTCAATGTATCCACTGTCTCTACGCTTGCGCGAATCAGTTACGACAATGTGGTAGAAGGGGCGCTTCTTGCAGCCGCCTCGAGCTAATCTAATACTTACCATACGTTTTACGTTTCATTGTGAAAGTTATTGGGGCAACGGGTTGTTCCGCAGCGAACCGCGCATTGTACGCAAACCACCGAGAATTAAAAGCATCTTTTACCGCTAAACCTTACATTGGCATGTTTGGCGGCAAACGACCCTGCATAGATCGCATTAAATTCTTCATGCCACCCTTTTTTGAGAACTTCTTCATCATTTTCTGCATTTGAATATGCTGCTTCAGCAGGCGATTAACATCCTGCACCTGCGTACCAGAACCGGCTGCAATACGTTGTTTGCGGGTCGACTTGATAATGTCTGGAAAACGACGTTCTTTAGCCGTCATCGAGTCGATAATGGCTATCATACTCTGCACCGATTTATCGCCTGCTTGGCTTTTCATGGCGGCTGGCAACTTGGCTGTACCTGGCAGTTTATCCATTAACCCGGCCATACCGCCCATATTCTGCATTTGTGATAACTGGCTACGCAGGTCCAACATATTAAAACTCTTGCCGGATTTAATCTTTTTCGCCAGCTTATCCGCTTCTTTATGATCGACCTTTTGCTGCGCCTCTTCGACCAGAGACAGCACATCGCCCATACCGAGGATGCGTGATGCCACACGATCTGGATGAAAAGGCTCTAAACCGTCTACTTTTTCACCCGTACCTAAAAATTTAATCGGCTTGCCGGTAATTTCACGCACAGATAAGGCAGCACCACCACGGGCGTCACCATCGGTCTTGGTTAAGATCACACCGGTTAACGGTAAGGCTTCGTTAAAGGCCTGAGCCGACATAGCGGCATCTTGGCCACTCATACTATCGACCACAAACAGCGTTTCAACCGGGTTGACGGCCTGATGCAGCTGAATAATTTCGCCCATCATGTCGCCATCTACGTGCAAACGGCCGGCAGTATCGATGAAAAGAACGTCATCATGGTTTAACTTGGCAGCTTCTACCGCGCGCGTTGCAATCGCTAAGGGCGACTCATCCGCAGCACTTGGGATAAAATTGACCTCAATCTGGCCAGCCAAGGTCTCTAACTGCTTGATCGCTGCTGGTCGATAAACGTCACAGGAGACGACACTGATCTTTTTCTTTTCTTGTTCTTTCAGGCGTTTAGCCAATTTGGCGATGGTGGTGGTTTTACCAGCACCCTGCAGACCTGCCATCATAATAATGGCTGGCGCTTGAGCGTTTAACTGCAACTGCTCATTCGCATCACCCATTAAATGCACAAGTTCATCTTGTACGACCTTAATCAGCGCCTGACCAGGGGTTAGATTTTCGATTACCTCTTGGCCGACCGCCTTCTCACGCACCCGCTCGATAAACGAGCGCACTACTGTCAAGGCAACATCGGCCTCCAACAGCGCCATGCGTACTTCACGCAGGGTTTCCTTAATATTGTCTTCGGTTAGACGAGACTGGCCACGCAGCTTAGCTACGGTATTACTCAATCTTTGACTTAAATTATCGAACATACTCTACTAACTCATGGTTACTTCTGGAATCGAGGCCTAGCCCGAATTCAAGCGGACGACCATTGTAATACATGTTTGCACTCAAGGTCAGCGCAAACCACCCCACTATCAGACGCTACCGCACGCCTTTGACCCGCTAGGACTTCAGCGAGCAAACAGGTAATATGCTGAAATACATATAAACGCATCACCAAAAGGAAGCAGTGTGACAGTTTTTGGCGTAATCGCCCTTGGTCTATGCCTCTTGAGTACGGGCGGCATCTGGCTTTACATGCAGAAACAGGCCTATGCGCTAGATCAATCTAGCACTCAGCCACAGCTGGACCATAAAACTCGGCGCGGCTTCATGTTGCTGTGGCTGTCTTCATTAATCGTTAGCGCAGTCTTTATTAAGCAACAAATCACACTAAACAGTGGTTTAGATTTCGGCTTCTATAACACCATCGCCATTAGCTCCTGCTTTATCTCTGTACTCGCATTTGCCTTAAGTGTATTTCGGCCGACCTACTATCTTGGCCTCATTATTTTACCGACCAGTGCACTTTGTATTGCGCTGAGCATGGGCTTCAATCAGAGCAAGATACTCACAACAGCACCCTCGCTAGGCATTCAGGCGCATATCCTGTTTTCGATCATCGCCTTCAGCCTTCTCTGCTTAGCCGCAGTGCAAGCGGTCTTAAACTACATACAAGAAGCCAAGCTACGCCATTACAACAGCTCATCCTTGCTGCGCGCACTGCCTTCACTACAAGAAAATGACTCCAGCCTGTTCCAGTTGATTATGCTCGGCGTGCTTATGCTGACACTAGCCTTAGCGAGTGGCTTTATCTTTTTAGATAACTTATTTGCACAGCACTTATTACATAAGACTATTTTATCTTGCTTGGCCTGGCTGCTGTTTGTCGTCCTACTCTTTGGCCACAACCAGTTTGGTTGGCGTGGCCGCACCGCAACCCATTGGACATTGCTAGGCTTTAGCTTTTTGATTGTCGCCTACTTTGGCAGCAAATTTGTGTTGGAACTGATTTTGCAGCGTGTCTAATCCAAGATATAGCACGATATATCATTCACTCAATTACACAGTAAAAAACATGTCTCACTCTCAGGCGGAGCGCTAACAGCTTTTGGAAGAATATTCGATCAGTACGTTACTGATAGTACTCGCCGTACTATTGCTACTGTCTGCATTTTTCTCTGGTTCAGAAACGGCCTTAATGGCGGTGAACCGTTACCGCCTGCGCCATCTTGCCAACAAGGGACATCGAGGCGCACAGATAGCACAGAGCCTATTAGAAAAGCCTGATCGTTTGATCGGCTTGATCCTGCTCGGCAATAATATTGTGAACCTAACGGCCTCACCATTAGCGGCCTATATCGGTTACCGACTCTATGGCGAAAGTGGCGTCGCTATTGCAACGGCACTTTTCATTATCAGTATCTTACTCTTTGCTGAAGTCACACCAAAGACACTAGCTGCATTACATGCAGAAAAGCTCGCCCTACCTGCTGCTTATATTTATAAGCCATTGCTCTACATTGCTTTTCCAGTCGTCTTATTAATTAACAGCGTGGCCAATGGCTTATTACGCTGTTTTGGTGTCGATGCAAATAAAAGTAGTTCAAATGCACTGAATGGTGATGAACTGCGCACCGTGGTCAAGGAAGCTGGAGAACTGATTCCAGTTGATCACCAAAAGATGCTGATTTCGATACTCGACCTAGAATCTATTACGGTAGAGGACATCATGATTCCACGGCATGAGGTACAAGGGATTGATTTAGATGACGACTGGGATGAGATCACTTCACAGTTGGTCAATGCACCCTTCACTCGCATGCCTGCTTTCCATGAAAACCTTGATAAGGTTGTCGGCTTTATCCATCTACGAAAAATACTACCGAAGATCAGTGAAGGTGAACTCTCACTAGAAACACTCACTCAAGTCTTGCGCGAACCTTATTTCATACCCGCTGGCACCAGCCTCAACCGGCAACTGCTCAACTTCAAACGTGAACGTAGACGTGTCGCCTTGGTTGTTGATGAATATGGCGATATTCAAGGCCTAGTTACATTAGAAGATTTACTAGAAGAAATTGTTGGCGAATTCACTAATGACCCATCAACCCTGCATGTCGATATCCACCCACGGGGTGATGGCAGTTATGTGATTGATGGCAGTACACATATCCGCGATATCAATAAAACGCTGAACTGGAAGCTGGATGATAACGGTCCACGTACACTTAACGGATTAGTCCTAGAACGCTTAGAAACTATCCCAGAAGCTGGCACCACTATTTTAATTAACGGGCATCCGGTAGAGATTGTGCGCATCTTGAACAACAGTATCCGCACCGCACGTATTCGCCCCAATATAAATAAACCTTCAACATAAAGGCTTATTCCTAATAATTAATTCCATAAGGCCAATAATAGAATGAGTAAGGCGGCACAATATCGCTGCGATGCTTGCGGACAAGCATTTAGCAAATGGAGCGGCCAATGTCCCGAGTGTAATGCTTGGAACACCTTGGAAGAAGCTCGATCGATTAATCCACGCGGCACTAAAAGTCGCGCGGCACATGAAGGGCAGTTAATCCCCTTAAGCGACATATCCAGTGCAGAACAGGCGCGAATACCCTCCGGCATTGATGAGCTAGACCGCGTTCTAGGTGGTGGCATAGTCCGTGGTTCAGTTGTACTTTTGGGTGGTAGTCCGGGTATAGGCAAATCTACCTTATTACTACAGATGCTTGCGCAACTCGCAGACCACTCTACGATTTATGTCAGCGGTGAAGAATCTGCTCAACAGATTTCGATGCGTGCCGAACGCCTTAAACTGCAGACCGAGCATATCCGACTATTGAGCTCGATCTCTTTGGAGGAAGTACTGGCCACCTTGCAAAAGAACAAGCCAACTTTAGCCATCATCGACTCCATTCAGACCATCGTCAGCGAAGCACTTAGTTCGGCCGCGGGCTCGGTTTCACAGGTGCGTGAATGTGCTGGGCAGCTGGTGCAATACGCTAAGAATAACAACACCACCCTCTTTGTTGTCGGCCACATTACTAAAGAAGGCACACTGGCTGGACCACGCGTGTTAGAACATATGGTGGATACTGTCTTATATTTTGAGGGTGATAGCAGCGAACGTTTTCGACTGCTACGCGCGAGTAAAAACCGTTTTGGCGCAGTCAATGAATTAGGCGTCTTTGATATGCAAGAATATGGTCTACGTGGTGTAAAAAACCCATCGGCCTTATTCCTCTCCAACCATCAACAAGCAGCACCCGGCAGTAGCATCATGGTGACGCGTGAAGGCACGCGTCCTTTATTAATCGAAGTTCAGGCCTTGGTAGATGAAAATCATGGCTCAAATGCGCGTCGTCTAGCGCAGGGTGTTGATCAGAA
Source organism: Proteobacteria bacterium UBA4575 (assembly GCA_002386945.1). Taxonomy (GTDB): domain Bacteria; phylum Pseudomonadota; class Gammaproteobacteria; order UBA4575; family UBA4575; genus UBA4575. The sequence goes on along the minus strand of DGKH01000030.1, from coordinate 11,062 downwards.
TCGACTGTCGATGTTACTTGCTGTGATGCATAAACACGGCGGTATCGCTCTACATAATGAGGATGTCTTTATTAATGTGGTGGGCGGCGTCAAGGTACAAGAACCCGGGGCTGATCTACCTATCCTGCTCGCGGTACTATCCAGTTTTCGGAATTTCGTACTGCCGCGCAACTTGATTATATTTGGTGAGGTCGGTCTAGCAGGTGAGATCCGCCCAGTGCCTAGCGGACAAGAACGTTTACGCGAGAGCGCTAAACAAGGTTTTAAAGTCGCCATTATCCCCAGCGCCAATAAGCCGAAAGAAAAAATAGCTGGATTGAAAGTCCACGCCGTATCCCGTCTGCAGGAAGTGATCAAGTTGGTTTTAAATGAATATGCACGTGGTTAAACTGAAACAATGACTGATCAAAAACAACATAAACCCAGTTTAAGTCAGGCCGGGCTCACCCCTACCCATGCCGTTAGTGCTACCGACCAATACGGTGAACTACGTGATGTGCGAGTTGCTGGCGAGTCACCACTGACACTGAAGGTGGATGAACGTGAAGTCGTCACCTTAATGACTTTAGGCACACACCCTGAGTTATTAGCCTTAGGCTATCTGCGTAATCAAAGACTGATAGATAATCTCGATGAGATCAAAAGCATTACTGTCGATTGGCAACGTGAGGTCGTCGATGTCACCACCAACAGCGGTAGTGGCATTAGCAACTGGCAGGAAAAGCTCGCTAATCGCACAGTCACCACTGGCTGTGGTCAAGGCACGGTATTCAGTTGCACACTAGACAAACTATATGCTGAGCGCTTAGAACAAAAACCAATTACGCAATCCTCAATCTATGCCTTACTGGCCAACATCAACAAACACAATGAGATCTATAAACAGGCCGGTGGTGTACATGGTTGCGCGCTCTGTGAGGGTCACCAAATCTTAAATTTTGTTGAAGATGTTGGTCGACATAATGCAGCTGACGCCATTTCTGGTGCGATGTGGTTAGATAATATGAGTGGTGCTAATAAAATTTTTTACACCACTGGCCGCCTCACCTCAGAGATGGTGATGAAAGTCGCATTAATGGGCATCCCAATCTTATTATCCCGATCTGGTGTGACTCAAATGGGGCTGGATTTAGCCCGGGATCTGGGTGTCAGCATGATTGCTAGGGCCAAGGGCAAAGCCTTCTTAATCTATAATGGCGTTGAAAATATGACCTTTGATCAGCCGCCGAGCAATCCTGGCTAAGACCCCGATAAACGGCTTATCCACAAGTTACCTCTTGGATTATCTTTTAACATGCTGGCTTTTAGAGACATTAGCCTAAGCTCCAGTTAAAATAATCTAACGCGAAGCTAAGCCGCTTTAAAATCGATTTAAGTTATCGCTAGCACTCATATACGCAGCATAATTTTGTCAACCGCTACCTCAATTCTTACTTGTCTATCCAACATGTAGCGAGGTAAGCACATAATCCTGGAGATAAGTCGTGGCCAAAAAAGCCCCTTCAAGCAACATTGATTTCGAGAAATCAATGACCGAATTAGAACAAATTGTTCAACAATTAGAGGCTGGCGACCAACCTTTAGAAAAGGCGCTACAACTTTTTGAACAGGGGATACAACTGACTCGAAATTGTCAAACTGCTCTAGAACAAGCAGAGAAGCGCATTAGCGTACTAAGCGAAGAACAGGGTGATTTTACAAAGGCCTCTGAACAGGAAGTAGGGGATTTTCTTGACGGATCTGAGTAAAACCCTGCGTCCATACCAACAACGCATTGATCAGATTCTGGAAAGCACGCTTTCCAATCAGAATAAAAGCCTAGAAAACCTTTATGCTGCCATGCGCTATGTCGCCTTAGCGGCAGGTAAACGCATGCGTCCCTTATTGGTTTACAGTACTGCAGATGCACTGCAACTAGACCTCAAGCAGGTCGATGCTAGCGCTGTTGCAATCGAGTTAATCCACGCCTATTCCCTGGTACATGACGATCTACCCGCCATGGATGACGATGATTTACGTCGTGGCCGGCCTAGCTGCCATAAAGCCTATGATGAGGCCACCGCAATACTGGTTGGTGACGCCCTACAGGCGCTAGCATTTGAAACCCTAGCCAAAAAATCGCAGGCACAGGAGCAAAAAACCACACTCAGTGCCGATATCAGACTGCAGTTAATTCAAGTCTTGGCTAGTGCCAGTGGTCCAAATGGTATGGTTGGTGGCCAGACAATGGATTTAGCTGGGGTCGGACGAATACTTGAAATTGATCAACTCAA
>DGKH01000030.1:0-8644 GCA_002386945.1 Proteobacteria bacterium UBA4575 | reverse complement strand
CAACCCTAGGCAAACCTCAGGGTTCAGATAGCAACAAAGATAAGTCGACCTATGTCAGCCTATTAGGCTTAGATGAGGCGCAAAAACGTTGCCAGGAATTACACACTAAAGCCCTGGACTGTCTATCGCAGTGTAAGTTAAGCGATAGCCCTCTGCGTCTACTCGTAGACTTCATCGTCAGCCGTAATCGCTAATATAGAGTCATCATGGACACCGATAAGTTTCCTCTGCTAGCTCGCATAGACGAGCCGACTGATTTACGTACACTCGCAGCCAGTGAGATCCCTGCAGTGGCGGCAGAATTACGTCGCTACCTATTACAATCTGTCTCCCAAAGCGGTGGCCATTTTGCAGCCGGGCTAGGTACAGTTGAATTAACCACTGCTCTGCACTACGTCTACAACACGCCGTCCGACCAACTCGTATGGGATGTCGGCCACCAATGCTATCCGCACAAAATTTTAACTGGTCGTCGAGATGCGATTACCAGCATCCGTAGCAATGGCGGCTTGAGCCCCTTCCCCTGTCGTGAAGAAAGCGAATTTGATAGCTTCGGTGTAGGTCATTCCAGCACCTCCATCAGCGCTGCCCTAGGCATGAATATCAGTTATCGCTTAGCGGGGAGTGATGCACAGGCAGTCGCAATCATCGGTGATGGTGGCCTAACCGCAGGCATGGCCTATGAAGCGCTCAATCATCTAGGTGGCATCAAGGCCGATATGCTCATTATTCTGAACGATAATGAAATGTCGATTTCGCCAAATGTAGGCGCTATGAGTAATTATCTGACTCGTATGCTGTCAGAGCCCCTCTTCCATGCCATGCGTGAAAAAGGCAAGAAACTCTTGAGTCCGGTACCACCTATGCTGGAACTCGCACGGCGCACCGAAGAACATGTCAAAGGTATGTTTGCACCAGGCACGCTATTTGAAGAGATGGGCATCAATTACTTTGGTCCTGTGGATGGCCATGATGTCAGCTCGTTGATCACGACATTAGGCAACATCAAAAAGATGCGTGGCCCTAAGTTACTGCATGTGATCACCCAAAAAGGCAAGGGTTACGCCCAGGCTGAAGCAGACCCAGTGGCTTATCATGCGGTTCCCGCATTTGATCCTGAACAGGGCGTCAAAAAGAAAGCTCATAGTGCGGTCAGCTACACACAGGTCTTTTCCGATTGGATCTGCGCCATGGCTGCCAAGGACGAGCGTTTGCTCGGAATCACGCCCGCTATGCGTGAAGGTTCTGGGCTAGTGCGCTTTGAAAAAGAGTATCCAAACCGCTATTTTGACGTCGCTATTGCCGAGCAACACGCAGTCACCCTAGCTGCCGGCATGGCCTGCGGTGGGCATAAACCGGTCGTAGCGATTTATTCCACATTTTTGCAACGTGCTTATGATCAACTCATTCATGACGTTGCGGTACAAAATCTACCCGTCTTATTTGCAATAGACCGCGCTGGAGTGGTCGGCCCAGATGGCAAAACCCATACCGGTAGCTTTGATATCAGTTTCTTACGCTGCATTCCTAATATGACGATCATGGCGCCTAGCGATGAAAATGAAACACGGCGGATGCTATCCACTGGCTATCTCATGGACTCGCCCGCAGCCGTGCGCTATCCACGTGGCGTAGGGCCTGGAGCCCAAGTTGAGGACACGCTAGAACCTTTAGACATTGGTCGTGGTGAAATACGTCGAAAAGGTGAAAAAGTGGCCTTTTTAGTCTTTGGTAGTCCACTACAAGCCGCCTTAGAAGCCGCGGATGTGATCAATGCTAGCGTGGTCAATATGCGCTTCATAAAGCCTTTAGACCACACCTTGATCGCACAGATAGCAGCCGAACACGAGCTGTTGGTGACTATTGAAGACAATGTTGTCATGGGTGGCGCAGGCAGCGCCGTAAATGAGTACTTGATCAGCACCGGCAAGTCCCAGAAAATCCTAAATCTAGGTCTGCCTGATCGCTTCCAAGAACACGCCACCAGAGAAGAGTTACTCGCTGATGCCGGCCTAGAGCCTGCCTCAATACTATTACAGGTCCAGCAGATATACCCGTCTAGGGATTGCTAAGGGCAAATCGCTGACGTAGTATCGTTCGATCAATATTTATGCGGAAATCCCGCGCCAGCCTATTTTTATTAAGAAGGTTACCTAAATTATGAGCTCAAGCACTGATACCCCTGTGCAGTCTATTCCTGATACACAAAATAAAGAAGATACCCGCAAGATCCCTATCGACAAGGTCGGTATTAAGGGCATTAAGCACCCAGTCCGTGTGCTTGATCGTTCTGGCGGTGAGCAGGCCACTATTGCAGACTTCAATATGTATGTGCATCTACCGCATAACTTCAAAGGCACTCATATGTCTCGCTTTGTCGAGATATTGAATGAATACGACCGTGAAATTTCGGTTAAGTCATTTGGTGAGATGCTGGAGAAAATGGCTGTCCGTTTAGAATCTGATTCTGGACATATCGAGATGACATTCCCATATTTCGTCAAGAAAACAGCCCCAGTGAGTGGCGTAGAAAGCTTGCTCGACTATGAAGTTACATTCCTTGGTGAGATTGCAGATGGTGTCACTAGGACTGATGTGCGTGTACTGGTTCCAGTAACCAGCCTATGCCCATGCTCAAAGAGCATCTCTGAGTACGGCGCACACAATCAACGTTCACACATTACCCTACTGGTTCGCATTGCCGACTTTGTTTGGGTCGAAGAATTGATTGAGATGATAGAAGCGCAGGCTTCTTGTCAGCTTTACGCCTTGCTCAAGCGTCCAGATGAGAAATATGTGACTGAAGAAGCTTACGATAATCCAAAATTCGTAGAAGACTTAGTCCGTGATATCGCAACTCAATTGAATGCCGATGATCGCATTCTGTCTTACAGAGTTGAATCAGAAAACTTCGAGTCTATTCATAACCATTCGGCCTATGCTTATATTGAAAAGGATAAAAGCGCCGAATAATTACCTGTTTGTAGATATTCGATACAAAAAAAGAGCGCTTATTCAGCGCTCTTTTTTTATCTAACGATTTCTTTTAACGACCAGTAGTCGGGATAAATTCACTTAGCCCGTGGTTCTAAACACCTGATAACTATTCAAGATCTGTTGCAATAAAATGCGTGCTTCTTGATCTGTAATCATCTCAGAAACACCATCTCCCATTGCATGCACCGTGATCAGAGTCACGTCACCCTGTGGCAGCAAATGCACTTGATAACGCGTAGCGTTAAGATCAATCTCTTCTGGTAAATTTAAGCCACCGACCGTGAAAGAGTAATAGGCTTCACTACGATTCTGCTCAATAACCGGCATACCTGCACGATCCAGTGCTATTCCAGTACGACGCCAGACACGACTGTAGCTATCACCAACAACCAAGACCGGCACCCCATCAATATCCTGCATCTCTATGTAGAGACGTGGGCCCTGTGTATTCGCCACTTCAAACAAGGCTTCCTCACGTGAGCGACCTACATGCTCCATGAGATTAACTATCATTTCGGCCTCTGTTTCTGGATCCGCCGCCACTACTGTCCAAACCGCACCCTGCTCTGTCACCGCCTGCAACTCTGAGCGACGCTCACTGAGGAAGATATTAGTAATTGAATTAGGCTCACGCTCTAAACGTATACGGTACTTACTACGTGTCGCAGTAAACTCACGGCCACCACTAACACCAGCACTCTCTGAATCAATATCATCAATCCAGTCTGTCTCCATGACACCCAACATAGGTTCGTCACGTTCTAGAGGTATACCTTGATTGGCCCAGAAAGAACGCAATAACGGCCATATATTAACTGGATCAATTTCAGCCTCTAACCATCGCAGATCACCTTCACGGCGCACAGACACGTCGACAAAATCAGGCGCTACACTGGCATCAATATCCTTACCATATGTTTCTAAGGCACTGATACGATCAGCACTAGTCTGAGGAATCTTTAAACTTTCGTCCCATTCTGGAGTGACCAGTTCAGGTGGTGCTTCCAAGCCTCCGATGCTACCTGCTTCACCGTATTTAGTTCCCGCAAACCGGTTCACTAAAGCACAAGACTGCAGACTCATAATGCTGACTAACAGCAATACAATTTTTACCGATCGGAAATTCATCACAGTTAGCTAATCCTAATAGTTTTATAAACAATCCGCTTTAATCAAAGCGTTACGTACAGCCTCATGATACTGCTCTGCCAACGGCGTAAGAGGCAGCCTTACACCAGCAGCAATCAGACCCATCTGCTGCAGTGCCCATTTAGTTGGAATCGGATTCGACTCAATAAAGAGCACTTCATGTAAGTCTTTGATCTTATCATTACATTCTTCAGCCTGTGCACGGTCGCCGGCTAATGCGGCCATACACATGCGATGCATCAGCTTTGGTGCGATGTTAGCTGTTACTGAGATCACACCCTGGCCACCGGCCAAAATTGACTCCATCGCCTGTCCATCTTCACCACTTACGACCATAAAGTTATCACCGCAATTTTTCTTGATGGTCACTGCACGGCTCATATCACCGCTGGCTTCTTTAACACCCACAATATTATCCACATGCGATAGACGCTCGATTGTCTCAGGCAACATATCGCAGGCTGTGCGACTTGGCACGTTATATAAGATTTGCGGTACGTCGACCTCTTCCGCCACTTTCTTATAGTGCTGGTAGAGACCTTCTTGTGTTGGTTTATTATAGTACGGCGTCACTAATAAGCAGGCATCCACGCCGGCATCTGCTGCACAACGAGTAAGCGATACAGCCTCCCACGTTGAATTCGCACCAGTACCACCGACTACAGGCACTCGGCCTTTCACTTCCTCGACAACAAAGCGAATAACTTCACAATGCTCTTCATGATTAAGAGTGGCTGATTCACCAGTGGTACCTGCTGGAATGATGACATCGGTCTCATTTTGCAGATGGAAATCGACCAGGCCGGCTAAGGCATCATAATCAACCGCGCCGTCTTCTCGCATAGGTGTGGCAATCGCCACCATGCTACCTGTGAACATTTCGTGCTCCGTATACTTCAAATTCGATCGCCGCATAGTAATAGGCAGGCCCATTCTTTACAAGCGAGGGCTAACGTATTGAGTCGGCTTTTAGCGACTATCTGTCGTTAAACCGAACTCGGGCTAGCACTCGGCCAAGCATTTATGACAGCGCTGATGAGGGTCGCTAGTGGAATTGCAAAAAACACCCCCCACACACCCCAAAGACCGCCAAAAAACAATACCGCCAAGATAATCGCCACTGGATGTAGATTAACCAGCTCCGAGAACAGTAACGGCACTAAAATATTGCCATCTAAGAACTGAATCACGGCATATGCAAACAAGCTATAAAAGAACAAGCTACTGGCGCCAAACTGAGTATAGGCGACAAAAATAATCGGCAGAGTAACAACCGCTGCACCGGCATACGGAATAATCACTGAAAGCCCGACTAACACCGCTAATATCAACGCATAATTAAGCCCAATCACACTAAACGTAATATAGGTCACACTGAATACGATACCAATCTCGATCGCCTTACCGCGTACATAGCTGGCAATTTTACCGTTCACTTCAAACCAGACCTCATGGCTCAACTCACGATCATGCGGCACAAAGCCTTCGATCCAAGACAGGATCATAGCCTTATCTTTGAGCATGAAAAAAACCATCAGTGGCACTAAGACTAAGTAAATCAAAATACTGATTAAGCCCACTACAGAGGCAAAGGGTTTCAGCAGCAAGCCCTGGCCCAAGAGCAGCACCTGACTACGAATCATACCGATGAGTTCGATCATCTGTTGTTCCGTAACCAAGGTAGGGAAGCGCTGTGGCAGCTCTAACAATAATTGCTGTCCAGCGGAGATCATGACCGGCAATTCCAAAATAAACTGTGACAGCTGTTTTGAGAACAATGGCAGAAATAAGAAGATCAATCCAAATAGTACGGCAATAAATGTTACAAACACTAGCAGCAGAGCGATACTGCGGGGGCTGTGGCCTTTTTGTAGCGTATTTACTGCGCCATCTAATAAGTAAGCAATGACTAGGCTGGTGAGTACCGGAGCAAGTAATTCACCTGCAAACAAGATAACACCTAGCCCTGTTAGCAAAAATATACTCAGGGTGACGACTTGTGGGTTTGAAAAATTACGTTGGTACCAAGATTTGAAGTAATTAAACATATGCGGTATCTCCAGCTTTAAAAAACATCCTGTTATCTAGCCTATTCCTTAGCGTCGGCCTTATCACAGAAGCCACGAGCGAAATCTAATCAATTATCCATGACCCGTTGTTGTCTCCGACGAACTAAGAAAAATGGTCTAGGCAACGGTGGGTTTAATGGTATCGCAGCTAGATTTTTCAGGGAGAGTTCTTTTTCAACTGCTACTTTAGTGAAACTCAGTACGCCGTATTACGGCATAAAAGACTTTTATACCTACAGTCCGCTATCCACTATCGCTTAATAATTATTTAATGGGCTTCTCAGTATATCATTTTCATACTGAAATCCATCTCAATTCGAGTGAGCCATACGCTCACTTATCACGCTTGCGTCAGTTTTCATTCTCGTATTTACTAGGCTCACTCTCCCACAATTAAGCAAAATCATGCGCGTTTCAAAATTCCCATTAAATACACTAAAAGAAGTTCCATCCGACGCTGAGGTCGTTAGCCATCAATTAATGCTACGTACTGGCATGATTCGGAAGCTAGGTGCTGGCCTGTATACCTGGCTGCCCTTAGGTCTACGCATATTACGTAAGGCCGAGGCTATTGTGCGTGAAGAGATGAATTTGGCTGGTGGCTTAGAAGTACTCATGCCATCGGTGCAACCGGCTGAGCTATGGCAAGAATCTGGCCGTTGGGAACAATATGGTCCAGAACTATTACGCATGCATGATCGGCATAATCGTGAATTTTGCTATGGGCCAACGCATGAGGAAGTTATTACCGACTTAGTGCGCAAACAAGTTCGCTCTTACAAGGAGTTGCCGCTCAACCTATATCAAATTCAGACTAAATTTAGAGACGAAATACGACCACGCTTTGGCATCATGCGTTCCCGTGAGTTCATCATGAAAGACGCTTACTCATTTCATGAAACCCAAGATTGCTTAGAGCAGACTTATCACGACATGTATCAAGCCTACAGCCAAATCTTTAACCGTATGGGCTTAGAGTTTCGTGCAGTAGACGCAGACACCGGTTCCATTGGTGGTAATGCCTCACACGAGTTCCATGTCCTAGCTGAATCAGGTGAAGACGCAATTGCTTATTGTGAAACGAGTGACTATGCCGCCAATGTCGAATTAGCACCGCTGCTACCGGTCGATGAAAAACCACTATCTGCACAGGCTGCTGATATGAGTGAGGTCTCAACACCGGATGCAAAGACTATCGAGCAGGTCTCAGCGAGTCTGAATCTAACGGCAGCACAATGCGTTAAAACACTATTAGTTAAAGCCGAAGATGGTGGTTTAATCGCTTTATTACTACGTGGTGACCATGAACTTAATTCGCTTAAGGCGGAGAAGTTAGATGGCGTATTGGCACCGCTTACCTTCGCTGAGGAAGCTGAGATCAAGACACTTATTGGCTGCCCTCCAGGCTTTATCGGCCCACTGGCCATCAACTGCCCAGTCCTTGCTGATTACTCATTAATACAGCAAGAAGACTTTGCCTGTGGTGCAAACAAAGAAGGCTTCCATCTTATTAATGTTAACTGGACGCGTGATCTGCCACGACCAACATTCGCTGACCTACGCAATATTGAGGTTGGTGACCCAAGTCCAGATGGCCAAGGCACGATCAAGATACGTCGTGGTATTGAAGTAGGCCATATCTTTCAGCTAGGAAAAAAATATAGTGAACGCTTAAACGCTACTATATTAGACCAAAATGGTAAAAAGACTGTTGTAACTATGGGCTGTTATGGCATTGGTGTCAGTCGTGTTGTTGCAGCGACCATAGAGCAAAACTTTGATGGCCGTGGCATCTGTTGGCCACCCGCACTAGCACCTTTTCAAGTCTCTATTGTGCCCATCAATATGGATAAGTCAGACAAAGTTCGCAGCTTCTGTGAACAGCTCTACAGTGACCTACTGACACAGGGTATTGAAGTACTATTAGATGATCGTAAAGCACGTCCAGGCATCATGTTTGCCGACCATGACCTCATTGGTATCCCACACCGAGTCGTAATCAGTGAGCGAAATTTAGAAAAAGGGATGCTGGAATACAAAGGTCGAACAGATGAAGAAAGCCGTGAAATCGGTGTCGAGGTATTGAAAACCGAGCTAGATCAAATATTAAAATCAATTTAAATCAGCCACCTGCGTCAATCTCTTCTAGCAAAGTCATTACACTAAAAAAAATGCTAGCAAAATGCTGATCTCAAACGGACTTAATTAGTACATTAGAGCGTTCTAAAGTACTAATTTATAAGCAATTTTTTTGTTGGCAAACCGTTCTTTTATGCATACACTGAACTCAGGATCCCAGCTCAGCAATGACTGGGGTTTTGGTTTTAGGTCTGCCGAATATGCATTCTTAAGATCACAAAATAACTATAATAATCTCTAGCAAAAAGACCTCTTTATTTAAAGAGGAGGAGTAATCAATGAAAATGAAA
>DGKH01000013.1:11029-13303 GCA_002386945.1 Proteobacteria bacterium UBA4575 | reverse complement strand
TTGGATCAAGCCGCCCATCACGTGGTCGAGCATAGCCAGCCTTTTAGGGCATTCCCTCAGGCCATGCAAAGCCAGTATGATCAACTGATGATTACCCGTACTTGGGTTTACCAAAGCGACCAAACCTTCACCACAGAAGAGAAATATGACTAATGAATCACTACAGGGACAATTATTGCTGGCGATGCCAGGGCTCACCGATTCTATGTTCAAACAAAGTATCTGTCTGATTTGTGAGCATTCCCTAGAACAGGGTGCCTTTGGTATCGTCTTAAACCGACCCCACGATATCTCGCTAAACCAATTATTGAATCAGTTGAATATCGACCATGATAAAAACGCACTACCGCCAATGCCTATCTTCAATGGCGGCCCCGTACGCAATGAACAAGGTTTCATCCTGCATGACAGTGCACTCTATCCAGAAGATGGCATAGACGTCATTGATGGCATTCGCTTGAGCCACTCGACCGATATCTTACGCAGCATTGCTCACGATGAGGTACCTGAACATTGTCTGATCAGCTTGGGTTATGCCGGCTGGGGACCTGAACAACTAGAGACAGAGATTGCCGACAATGCTTGGTTAACAGTCCCCTATGATCCTCAAATCGTATTTTCGACCCCGGCCGAAAAACAATGGTTATCGGCTGGCTTTCATCTAGGTGTTGATATGAATCTATTATCCACCGCTGTGGGGCATGCCTAATTGTCGACTAATGATCTCTACCTAGCCTTTGATTTTGGCGAGCGCCGCACCGGAGTAGCGGTCGGTGTTGCTATCACAGCCAGTGCTAAACCTCTGACTACACTGCATTCCAATGCCGGCCCAAACTGGGCTGAAATTGAGAAACTGATTAACGAGTGGCAACCTAGCAAATTGATCGTTGGCATCCCAGATGATTCAGATAACAATCAGGCCTTACGTAAGAAAATCACTAAATTCAGTCGGCAACTGGCAGAAAGATTCAAAAAAGAAGTCTGCCTACATGATGAAACCCTGAGTTCACACGCCGCCTATGATTTATTGAAAGAGCGCCGCGACCGAAATAAAGGTAAGATCAAGAAAGAAGAGATCGATTCATTTGCAGCAGCCCTGCTAATGGAATCGTGGATGAATAGTAATCTAGGGTAGTTTAGATGGAATTCAAGCTCGATCAGTTATTAGGTGACCTACACACTAAGACTGCCGCTTTAATCGAACAGCGCGCAGTTGCAGACCCCATTCTAGTCGGCATTCATACCGGTGGACGCTGGATTGCCGAGAGATTACATAGCCAACTCAATATCAGCACCGAACTAGGTGTCTTAGATATTTCTTTCTACCGTGATGACTTTAGTCAGATCGGGCTTAATCCTCAGGTTAAACCGTCACAGCTCCCTTTAGATATTTCCGGCAAGGACATTATCTTGATCGATGACGTGCTACACACCGGCCGTACCGTGCGTGCAGCGTTGAATGAATTATTTGATTACGGTCGCCCAGCCAGCGTTATGTTGGTTGTTTTGATTGATCGTGGCGGGCGCGAACTGCCCGTAAGTGCAGATGCAGTGGGTATGAGGCTTGACCTACAACCCCATCAGCAGGTAAAACTAAGCGGCCCCGAACCACTGGGCCTAAAAGTGATCGAACTGAACCCTAGTTAGGTTCATCATTAACTAACTTATAAATAAAAGACGAGCGCGAATGCAGCACTTCTTAACAACTGAATCACTCACTCTGGATCAGTTGACTGCTATTCTGGATACCGCAGAGTCGTTTATCAATGCCGATGGCCTCTCGGTCAAAAAAGTCCCGCTGCTGCGTGGCAAGACCATCGTCAATCTATTCTTTGAAGCCAGCACGCGCACACGCTCAACCTTCGAGCTTGCAGCGAAACGTTTATCGGCAGATATCCTAACCATGAATATCGCGGCATCCGCCACAGTAAAAGGCGAGAGCCTGCTAGATACTCTACGTAATCTAGAGGCGATGCATGTCGACATGTTTGTTGTACGCCATCAAGACAGCGGCGCAGCCGAATTTCTCAGCCAGCATACCTCTCCCGGCATCAGCGTGATTAACGCCGGTGATGGTCGCCATGCGCACCCAACTCAGGCGATGCTCGATATGTTTACTATTCGTCGCCACAAAGGGACTTTTGATCAACTCAAAGTCACCATTGTCGGTGATCTACTGCACTCACGCGTCGCGCGTTCACAGATTCATGCCCTACGTACCTTAGGTGCCAAAGAGATTCGAGTGGTCGCACCACGCACACTGATGCCTACACA
>DGKH01000013.1:5254-10903 GCA_002386945.1 Proteobacteria bacterium UBA4575 | reverse complement strand
TGACCTCAGAGCGTGTTGCGCTGGCAGCTAAAGACGCCATCGTCATGCACCCTGGCCCGATCAATCGTGGTGTCGAGATTAGTTCATCTGTCGCCGACGGTGAACAGTCGGTGATCCTGCAACAAGTGTCTTACGGAATCGCCGTGCGTATGGCGGTGATGTCGATGTTGGCGGGGCAATAATTCATGAAAATAGAAATCTTAAATAGCCACATCTGCGACCCGCTCAATGACATCGATCGTGTCGATACAATCTACATGGCCGACGCTAAGATTCTCTCTATTGGTGAACCACCGGCAGGTTGGCAAGCCGATCAATCAATTGATGCTAGCGGGCTCTATTGCATCCCAGGTCTGGTCGATATTGCGGCTCGCTTAGGCAATTCAGGCCAAACCCAACAGAAATCAATCAGCTCTGAGACCCATGCCGCTGTCAGCGCTGGCATCACCTCGCTAGTCTGCATGCCAGATAGTAATCCAGTGATCGACTCAGCAGCACAACTAGAATATGTGCAGCAGCACTGCCACAGCAGCAGCCACTGTCATGTTTATGTTATTGCCGCCCTAACGACTGGCTTAAAGGGCGATATGTTGAGTGAGATGGCCGCACTGAAACAAGCAGGCTGTGTTGGCGTCAGTAATGTGATGCACCCTCTAGCCAATAATTTAGTCTTACGCCGGGCGATGGAATACGCCTCCGGCCAAGGCCTAACATTGCATTACCAAGCAATGGATCCAGCACTACAAGCAAATGGCTGTATCAACGAAGGTCTAGCCGCAACCCGCATGGGCTTGATCGGCATTCCAAACGCAGGAGAAACTGCAGCAGTTGGCGTCTGCCTCGCTTTAATCGAACACACCGGTGCACGGGTACACTTCGCACGCCTATCGACACAGCGCGCCGTTCACATGCTTGAATTAGCACACAGTGAAGGGCTTAATATCAGCGCCGATGTCGCGGCCCACCAGCTCTTCTTATGTGATGATGACATCCCCGCCTTTGATCCTAATTTTCATCTGCTACCGCCCCTGCGTAGTGCCGATGACTTAGCTGGTCTGCGTCAGGCGATTAGCAATCCAATATTCAACGCTATTTGTTCCGATCATCAACCACATGATGCAGACGCAAAACTCGCCCCCTTTGCATCAACTAAAATTGGTGCCTCGGCGCTAGAGACTTTGCTACCACTGGTCTTACGCTTAGTAGAAGAAGATCTTCTCAGCCTGCAGCAGGCCATTGCCTTAGTGACCTATAAGCCGGCACAGATGTTAAATATCGACGCCGGCTCACTGACACCAGGGGCCACGGCTGACCTTTGCTTGTTTGATCCAAAACAAGAATGGACCTTACAGGCTAGCGATATGCATAGTGGCGGCAAACACTCACCTTTCTTAGGACAACGCTTTAAGGGCAAGGTGAAACACACCTTTGTATCCGGCAAGCTCGCTTATTCAGAGTCATAATGAATCAACCCAGTATTTTTGTTGAACAGGCGCTAGTCCTTAATCTAGAGAGCTTAGCTGCCGAACAATATGTGATTCGCCTGGAAGCGCCTGAATGCGCTACTAGCGTCGCCCCAGGTAACTTCATTCACCTGCAGTGTGATCAAACCCCCTACGCCTTGAAACGCCCTTTCTCAGTCATGCGTGCCAATGCCGACGCAGGCTGGATCGAGATACTATTCAAGGTGGTGGGTACTGGCAGTGCGGCCCTAGCAAAGGCACGTGTGGGTGATCGCTTACAAACCATGGGACCTATCGGTAATGGCTTCGAGCTCAGTACAGAAGAGACCATACCATTATTGATAGGGGGTGGCGTGGGTATCCCACCGATCGTGTTCTTTGCAGAAGAATTAAAGAAATCACAGAATAAAACAGCCATGGTTGTGATGGGTTCTGAGATCCCTTTCCCATTTGATCTAAAAAGCTCTCAGCAATCACTTGCCGGCATGCCTGATGGTATCGATACCGCCATGAGCCTATTAGAAGATATTAACGTCCCCTCACGCCTCAGCAGCAAGCAAGGCTATGCCGGTTGTTTTGATGGCTATGTGCATGAACTTGCCGAACAGTGGCTAGCAGGCATCGATAGCAATGAGCAGCATAAAATTGAAGTGTTTGCCTGTGGCCCTACACCGATGTTGCAAGCCGTCGCTGAATTTTGCCAGCGCCATCAATTGAAGTGTCAGCTGTCCTTAGAAGAACACATGGCCTGTGCTGTCGGTGGCTGTGCTGGTTGTAATGTGTTGATTACAGAAGATGGACAGCAGTCGATGCGCAGAGTCTGTGTTGATGGCCCTATCTTTGATGCCAAACTCGTCTACCCACAGGCCTAATCTACCACTCGGCTAACGCCTCTAAATCTAATCGAGCAAGCCCTTTGCAAGTAACGCTTCTCGTGCCTGCTGAAAACTTTGCATCCCCTGTTGTGCCCCGGTCTGTATGCATGACAGCAATTGCACAATCTGATTTTCACGAATCAAATTGGCTACCGCTGGATTGACCAACAGGCTCTCAAATAATGCGATACGCCCACCCGCACGTGCCGGTACTAATTGTTGTGCAATCACTGCACGCAATGAATCGGCTAATGCCATGCGCACCAATTCCTTTTCAGTCGCAGGAAAGACATCAACAATACGACTAATACAATGACTGGCATTACGG
Source organism: Proteobacteria bacterium UBA4575 (assembly GCA_002386945.1). Classification (GTDB taxonomy): domain Bacteria; phylum Pseudomonadota; class Gammaproteobacteria; order UBA4575; family UBA4575; genus UBA4575. The sequence continues at coordinate 8,237 of DGKH01000013.1, read as the reverse complement.
GTATGCAAACTGGCTAGCACCAGATGGCCGGTTTCAGCCGCCGTTAATGCTAGACGAATGGTCTCTAGATCACGTAATTCCCCCAGCATGATAATGTCAGGATCCGCACGTAAGGCACCACGTAGTGCCAGATTGAAATCATCATAGTGCTGTCTATATTGACGTTGGCTAATGATGCTTTGCTTTGATTCAAAGCTAAATTCAATAGGATCTTCCAACGTCATGATATGACTCTGTTGGCGCTGATTTTTATGCTCCAAGATAGACGCTAGAGTAGTCGACTTACCACTACCAGTGGCACCCGTCAGTAACACCAATCCTGCATCGACCTCTGCTGCTAAGCGTAATCCTTTGCTGGCAGAGAGTTCATCTAGCGTTGGAATATTCTCTGGGATCACACGAAAGACTGCACTCAAGCCAGATTGCTGAAAAAAATAATGGGCGCGATAACGCTCACTAGCACTCAGCTGTAAGGAAAAATCATAATGTTTATCTCGATCTAAGCAGGCTCGCTGAGTCTCATCTAAAACCTCTAATAAGAGCTCCGATGTAACAACCGTCGTCTCCTGCTCTAGCCTCTTTAATTTGCCATCACAACGTATGCGCGGCGCGGCGCCCGCACTGAGATGAAGATCAGAAGCACCCTGTGCACGGGCTAGACCTAGATAGTTTTGCAACATGATTTAGACTCTCAAATCGTTCATCTTTGAAGAATTAGGGTTACAATAATTGGTACCACCATAAGGCAGCGATCAGTAATGAATTGCCTATAACTGAAAGTCTAGCGATACTAGCTAGACAGTGACCACGCACGACCGTGCGACTAAACGAACATTCCTATGCCCAGCCAAACTGAACAACACCCCGTACAATCTCTACAGCAGCAGATTGACCAGCTCTGTCAGAAGCACGCACGAGCAAAAGGCAGTGTGACCTTAATGGCTGTCAGCAAGACCCGTAGTATCGAAGAGGTGCGACTGGCGGCTAGCTTTGGCCAGCGTGACTTTGGTGAAAATTATGTGCAGGAAGGTGTAGATAAGGTAGTTGCACTTGCCGATCTAGGGCTGACTTGGCACTTTATAGGTCCAATACAAAAAAATAAAACGCGTGTAATCGCTGAGCATTTTGATTGGGTGCATAGCATAGAACGTGAAATTATCGCTGATCGACTCAGTACCCAACGGCCTACAGATTTAGCTCCTCTGAATGTCTGCATTCAAATCAACATCGATAATGAAGAGACCAAATCAGGCGTAGCCGTCGACGATGTATCCGCACTGGCACAGCATATTAGTACACTACCGGGTTTACGCTTACGTGGGCTAATGGCGATTCCCAGTCCAGGCACAGACTTTCAGCAACAGTGCGCCAGCTTTAGTAGAATAAAAGACCTGCAACAGCAATTGTTATCTGCAGGCATCTCTCTGGATACCCTATCGATGGGTATGAGTAATGATTTTGAAGCCGCTATAGCCTCTGGCTCTAGCATCGTGAGAATCGGCACCGCCATCTTTGGCCGCCGTGAAGTAATTAAGAAATAAAGACAGTATAAGAGACCACTGTAGGGGCATTAGATGCAAGACGAATATGAAAAAATTGTCGTAATTGGCGTAGGTAATATGGGCGCCAGCCTAGTGCGTGGACTGTTAAATAATAACGTTCCAGCCGAGCAGATACACTTAGTCTATCGTGAGACTGCCGATGCCGATCGCTTGGCCCTAGACTTCCCAGACTGTTCGCTGTCGACGTTTAATGCGGCCTTGGCATCACCCGCCAGTTTCATCCTTGCGCTCAAACCAAAAGACACACTGCAACTGTGCCGCGATATCGCCGCCTCAATGGACACAGCTAAAAGCCTATTTATATCGGTAGCAGCCGGTATTCCTTACCAATCATTACAAGACAATCTAGGGACTTCAGCGATTGTTGTGCGCTCTATGCCAAACACACCAGCAGCGATTGGCTATGGCATGAGTGGCCTCTATACCGATAAAAATACTGCTGCCATCTATCGCGATAGGGCAGATAACATACTGCGTAGTGTCGGCAAGACACTCTGGCTGAATGATGAGTCTGAATTAGATGCGGTGACTGCCTTATCAGGCAGCGGACCGGCTTACCTGTTCTATTTCATGGAGTGCTTGCAGGAAAGTGGCCAGGCCCTAGGCTTAAGTGCCGAACAAAGCACCTTACTGACACTAGAAATGATCCATGGCGCGGCCAAATTAGCACTCGCATCGGATGCAAGCTTTGCCCAATTACGCAGTAATGTGACCTCTAAGGGAGGCACCACCGAAGCGGCGCTACGCAGTCTCAGCGCCAATGATTTACAAGATCTCATTACACAAGCACTGCAAGCCGCAGCCGAACGCAGTAAAGAAATTAGCCAATCTTTTGAATAACCACCAAAAAGCAGGAGCCTAGCTGGTGCAAGCCCTTACTAATCTTTCTTATTTCATCGTCGATAGCTTATTAAGCATCTATATCGCGCTGTTAATAATTCGTATTCTCTTGGCTTGGGTAAAAGCAGATTTTTACAACCCAGTCGCGCAATTTGTCGTCAAAGTCACTGACCCCATGGTTAACCCTGTACGTAGAATCATCCCTGCGCTTGGCCGTATCGACTCAGCCACCTGGTTACTTATATTTGGGCTGTCTTTACTCCACCTCTATCTGATTCTGACAATACGTGAAGTGCAATTTCATATCGTTCAGATCATCCCCATTGCCATAATCGCTGTCGCTGAAAAATTAATTACTATTTTGCTCTACTCGGTCATGATTCGCGCCGTAATGAGTTGGTTCGTAAACTCATATAGCAACAGCAATCCCATGCTATCGATCTTAGATAGCCTGACACAACCTATGTTATCGCTGGCACGTCGTTATGTCCCACCAGCGGGTGTCATCGACTTATCAGCAATGGCGGTTATCTTTGTTTTGTACTGCGTGCTCATTATGTTACGTTCTGTTTGAGTAAAAA
>DGKH01000013.1:4570-5232 GCA_002386945.1 Proteobacteria bacterium UBA4575 | reverse complement strand
CACTCAAAAAAATCGACGAAATAAAAAATTAAGTCAATCAATCGACACACTCGCACATAGAGGATCTATAAAAAATGGCCGTTAAAAAGAAAGCAGCTCCGGCTGTAAAAAAAGCACCAACAAAATCAGAAATTCTAAATGCAATCGCTACCGATACTGAACTCACTCGCAAGCAAGTCGCGGCTGTTTTCACATCGCTAGAAGAACTCATTGCGAAAGAACTTAAGCCACGTGGTTCAGGCTTATTCAACGTGCTAGGTCTCTGCAAAATTAAGTCTGTTAAGAAGCCTGCTACTAAAGCACGTAAAGGTATTAACCCTTTCACTGGCGAAGAGACTGTATTTGCAGCAAAACCTGCCCGTAAGGCCGTTAAAATTCTGCCTTTAAAAGGTTTGAAAGATATGGTCTAAGGCGTTATTTACGCCTCAGACTTCATGAGGGATATCTAATTCGTCCATCACTGCATGCTTACTTTTCATAAAGTCAGCGTGTGAGAGATAAAGCCAATCGGCAGTCTTACGAAGATGATATTCCTCATATTTTTCAAGTTCTCCATCCGCATAAGCAACTCGCCACATCCCTCGCATTAATTCTCGTCTAGCCTCGATATCCATCTCGTCATTAATCATTCGTATCAGCGGATGCGCTGAAAGATGTTGATC
>DGKH01000013.1:3175-4503 GCA_002386945.1 Proteobacteria bacterium UBA4575 | reverse complement strand
ACTATCGCCTGTTTTTCACTATCGACAATTTTTAAATCAGCACGGCTAATTTCCAGCATGAGTATCGCTGCTGCTAAATCCGTGGTGCGTTTATCGTCTTCCTCAACCTTCTTTTTAAGTGTGCTACTTAGCCACTGTTCAATTTTTTTAAACATAATAGTTATTGTTGATACACCTGATAATGTTGGCCAACTTGGCCAGTAAATAATTCTTTAACTAAGGGATGGTCAATCCCGCTGAAATCATCTGATAAGACTAGGTGACGTTCCGCCACATAGGTGATGTTCTTCGATCCATCGACTAATACATGGTACCAAGGCGCATCTTTCGGTGGACGTGATAGTGCAACCTGCTCATACCACTCCTCACTCCCCTCAAATATAAGGTCAACATCAAAAATAACACCACGATAGTGAAATTTTCCGTGTTTAACGATATCACCTGGAGAAAATTTAATACTAGCATCGGCCATAAGTAAATCCTCTTTTGGAATATTCAAAATAATCACCTTTACAGCTCTACGCGATCGACTTAGAGGCATGCTATGCTTGAATACTGAAAAGCTCAAGAAAACAACAACCTTAATAGATATCTGTAAACATGACAGACGACAAACCCAGTAAAGAACAACGAATCTTACTCACTATGCGTAAGGTCCTCGCTGCCATTGTAAAGGATACCGCGCCTAGTGGCCCTGGCATGCGTAACGTCCTTAACGAAACAACGATAGAAGACATCCGCCAATGTTTTGGTCTGATCTCTGCACGTGAACGCGAGCTATCAGAGGAGCTAGGCATCGACCTAGAACTTCTTCGCCCACGTTACGCTGATGAGCCGAAGACTACCGCAGTAGTGTCGATGGACTCGCTCAAAAAATCGATCAGTAAAGGCCCTAGTGATAAAGACCCTAAGCACTAGACACTAAAAAGCTATGAACGAAACCGATGTAGAGAGCGCAATCACGAGTAATGTCATGCGCTTGTTAGATGAGTGGGGTTTAGATGGAAATCAAATCCTGCATGTCTTGGACCTACCTAGCAAGGTGCGCCTACGTCATTTAGATAAGTTCAGAAAAGGCGATCCCTTTCCCCAAGGGGAGCAGACTGCTGTGCGCATCGAGCATATCGCTGGTATCGCAGAAGCACTACGCACGACCTTTCCACGTAATGCCTATATGGGCTCACGTTGGTTACATACGCCACACAGGCGATTCCAAAATAAACGTCCAATTGAGCTAATCGTAGTCGATGTAGATGGCCTAAAGCAGGTCCGCTCTGAACTAGACTGTGCCTATGCTTGGGATCAGTCCGGCTCATAGGAGTAACCCT
>DGKH01000013.1:0-3088 GCA_002386945.1 Proteobacteria bacterium UBA4575 | reverse complement strand
ACAAATACAATTTGCTGTACCTATGTTACGCAACTCATCGACACGCCCAGAAAGAAATCTGAGTTTGAACATTTACTCTGGCAGGTCTCGCATAAAAATATTGAGCTCTACAAAGATGAAGACGGCTGGTATTTACTTATCGCTGCACGCTGTGAGCATATCCAAGGTGATGGACGCTGTGGCATTTATGAAACTAGACCTGAAATCTGCCGTAGCTACGACAATGATTACTGCGAGTTTGATGCTGCTCCTAGCGAGGGTTTTGATCTCTACTTCCGTAACTATGATGAGCTTTTAACGTACTGCAAGAAGCGCTTCAAAAAATGGCAGCGTGGTTAAACCGCGCGTAGCTCAGGCACTAACTCAGAAAAATCATTAATCGCAGCAAAGCCGGCCGTATCTTGCACCGGTTCAGTACTATCTGGCTGCCAGATACTAATCAGATGAGCCACCCCATATTGTTTCGCTGCAGATAGCACATGGACGTTATCATCCACTAGCAAAGTGCGCTTTAAATTAGGCTTTTCATCCTGCTGTAATTGCTCCCAAAACTGCTGTGACTCTTTCGCATGGCCATAGCTGTGAGAGGAAATAATACGATCAAAGTGATGCGAGATACCGGTCTTGGCCATCTTGATCTCGACAATATCCAGATGTGCATTAGTGCACAGCACCACTCGCTTACCACTGTCGCGTAACCACATCAAAAAATCGGTAACTAGTGGGAACAGTTGAATACGCTCATCCACTTCATGTTTCATACTGACTATATCCAGACCTAATTCTGCACTCCAATAATCCGTACAGTAAAATTGTAGGCTGCCACTCTTTGCCCGATAGCGAGCAATTAAATCTGCCTTCACCGGCTCCAAGGCTAGTCCATGTAATTGCGCATAGCGTTCTGGTAAAAACTCATGCCAAAAGAAGTTATCAAACCCCAGGTCCATTAAGGTGCCATCCATATCCAGTAGAACGGTATCAATGCCCTGCCAATCTAAGAAAGAATTCATCAGCGCTCAGCTTCTCCATAAGCTACAATTAGGTTATTCATTTTTCCGCTGCCCGAGATAGTATTCATGCCGCTACATATGACCATAGCAACATCTATCCAACCGCAACAGAGTATGGGGTAGTAGGCAATCATGGCAAAAACAAATTTCGATGCTAAGGATTTAAGCGAACTATTGCAGGCAACTAGCGAAATCGCCAAGCAAGCAGGCGAAGCCATCCTCCAATACTACCGCTCAGAGTATGAAGTCTTCCGCAAAGAAGATAAATCACCGGTGACCTCTGCTGATCTAGCGGCCAATCAAATCATTCAACAAGGACTAAACAAGCTTTCGCCGAAACTACCGATATTATCCGAAGAATCTGAGTTATACGATTTTGCAGAGCGCAAACAATGGGGACCATTCTGGCTGGTGGATCCACTCGATGGCACCCGTGAGTTCATTAACGACCGACCTGATTTCACCGTTAACATCGCCCTCATCGAACAACAAAAACCTATCCTAGGCGTCATCTATCTACCTGCAGACAAAGTACTCTATGTGGCGGCTAGCGGCCTAGGGGCCAGTAAGCAGATCGGACAGGAGGCCTCTCAGGCGATCCATGTCGCACCACAAGCACAACAGCCGATGCGGACTTGTGGTGGTCGTTCAGCCCAGGGTGAAAAGTTGATCCGTTTTATGCAACGTCTTGGTGGGCAAGAAATGATCAGACGTGGTAGCTCACTCAAGTCCTGTCTCGTTGCAGAGGGCAGTATTGATCTCTACCCACGCTTTGGCCCTACTTGGGAGTGGGACACTGCAGCCGCTCAGAGCATCGTTGAAGAAGCTGGTGGCTTCCTCACCAACCTGCAACTAGAGCCCTTACAGTACAACAAAGAATCACTGCTAAACCCAGGCTTCCTAGTCTTTGCTGATAACAGTATCGATTGGCGAAAATTACTCGAACAATAGACCGTATAGCGCCCTTAGTCTGATGCCTGCTGAGCAATCTTCTGCATCGTCGCGTAATCAAACTTACCACTACCAAGCAGAGGCAATGCATCTCTGCAGACTATCGTCCGTGGCAACATTAACTCAGAGCCGCCAAACGCTTGAATAACCTTTTGTAGCTGCTGACGTTGCAATCCGACATGGGTCGTTAATAGCACCAATCTCTCGCCCTTACGTTCATCTTCAACTGCGACCAGACAATGATCAGCCTCAGGCAGATCATCCGCCAGCCACTGTTCTAACTGCGCCAATGAAATCATTTCTCCACCGATTTTAGCAAAGCGTTTTGCGCGACCTACAATATGCAAAAAACCGTCTGCATCAATCGATACAATATCACCGCTATCATGCCAGCCATCTTCAGGTGCTTGCAGCACACCTGAACGTTCATGCTTCATATAACCCAACATGATATTCGCACCTCGAACCCAGAGTCTATGTCCCTGCTCAATGCCTTCAACTTTTTCTAAACGATGCTCTATCCCTGGCAATAACTTACCAACACTACCTTCTTTGCCATAGGCATCTGTATTGATACTCAATGCCGGAGAGGTTTCAGTTAAACCATAGCCCTCATGAATACGCTTGCCGTGTTTTTTCAGCCACAACTCGCGCGTACTGGCCTTAAGCTTTTCTGCGCCTGCAATAACATAACGCAGCGATTTAAAATCTTGTGCCGCTGCATGTCTCGCATAGGCAGATAAAAAAGTGTCGGTGCCAAAAATAACACTGGCACGCGTGTCATACACCATGTCTGGGATCTGCTTAAAGTGCAGTGGTGTCGGATAGAGAAACGTACGAATGCCACTAGCAACCGGCAAGATCAAGCCAACACCTAGACCAAAAGAATGGAATAAAGGTAAAGCATTAAAAAAGCAATCCTGTGGCACAAAATCCATCACCGTATTCACCTGTGCCTGATTCGACAACAGATTATGGTGACTCAGGACAACGGCCTTTGGCATCCCTTCTGAACCTGAGGTAAATAAGATAACCGCAGGGTCGTGGCAATCACCTTGATCACGTTGCAAACCCAGACCTGTGGCGACAGTAAACAACGCAGTGACTTTATGCCCCAAACCAATTTT
>DGKH01000019.1 GCA_002386945.1 Proteobacteria bacterium UBA4575 | reverse complement strand
GGTAGCAGCAAAGAAAAAAGCGGCACCTAAGAAAAAGGTAGCAGCAAAGAAAAAAGCTCCAGCTAAACGAAAATAAGCTGAGTAAGACCTAAAAAGGGCCCTAACAGGGCCCTTTTTTTATGCTATCTCAAAAATAGAGAATAGGCGGGGTTGTCTGATTCTTCATAATACCTATAGCCCAAATCGTCTAAAAAGACCCTAAACGCATCACGATCCTGTGCTGCCACCTGTGCAGCAACCAACACACGCCCATAAGCAGAGCCATGATTCCGATAATGAAATAGACTAATATTCCATCGCGAACCCATGCCTTCTAAAAACTGCAGCAAGGCCCCAGGGCGCTCTGGAAATTCAAAGCGAACTAAAAATTCATCTTCTAATTCAGGTGAATGACCACCAACTAGATGTCTCAAGTGCAGCTTTGCCATCTCGTTATCCGAGATATCGACAACCGCATAGCCGTTATCCGCCAGCCTTTCGATCATCGCGATTTTTTCTGTCTGTGCATGCTCAAATTTCACGCCCAGGAAGATATGTGCCTCGGAGGCCTTCGAATAACGATAATTGAATTCACTGATGCTGCATCTTCCAATAATTGAACAGAACCGTAAAAAACTACCCTTCTCTTCTGGAATCGTTACCGCAAATAGACCTTCACGCCCCTCGCCAACCTCAGAGCGCTCAACCACATGGCGCAAGCGATCGAAATTAACGTTAGCACCAGAATTAACCGCCACTAGATTTTGCTTTTTACAGTTCTCCCTAGTGATGTATTTCTTCATACCGGCAACGGCCAGCGCACCAGCAGGCTCAGATAACACGCGTGTGTCATCAAAAATGTCATGTATCGCAGCACACATCTCATCAATAGAAACGAGGATCACTTCATCCACCGTTTCGCGCGCCACATCAAATGTATTTTCCCCAATCTGCTTTACTGCAACACCATCGGCAAAGATACCGACCTGCTCGAGGATAACGCGCTCTTGTGCTGCCATAGCCGCGTGTAAGGTTGGTGCATCTGCTGGTTCAACACCAATAATCTTGGTCTTTGGTGAATGCGTGCGTATCCATGCAGACATGCCAGCAATCAAGCCACCACCACCTACTGGAATAAACACCGCATCTATATCAGATTCAAATTGTTCTAAGATCTCCTTTGCGACTGTGCCCTGCCCGGCCATGACGGCCATATCGTCGTAAGGATGAATAAAGGTTTGTGCCGATGTAGCAACAAGTTCTAAGGCATGTCCGCAGGCCTCATCATAGTTATCGCCATACAACACTACTTCAGCACCCATCGCGCGTACTGACTCGACCTTGATTCGTGGTGTGGTGGTTGGCATGACGATTTGCGCATTAATCTTCAAACGCTGTGCGGCTAAGGCAACACCCTGCGCATGATTACCTGCAGAGGCTGCAATCACACCTGCTTGTAATTGCTCCTTAGAAAGATTGGATATTTTGTTATAGGCACCGCGCAACTTAAATGAAAACACACTCTGTTGATCTTCACGTTTCAACCACACTTGGTTGCTATGGCGATCACTCAATCGCTTAGCAAAGGTCAACGCCGAGACATCGGCCACGTCGTAGACATTGGTCGCCGGAATCATCTCTGCGAGTTGTTTGATTTTAGTGCTACTGATTTCCATCTGTGCCTTTGAAATTGTCACAATATGCTTTAGCCTTTACGGTAATCTTTATACCCTTCATCAGTCAGTCTTAGTGAGAAAAACAATGAATGCCGACGACAAAAAACGTTTAGCTGCCGAAGCAGCACTCGATTATATACAAAACGACGATGTAATCGGTGTTGGTACAGGGTCTACCGCCAATTATTTTATTGATGCCCTGGCCAAGATTCGCGGCAAAATCGATGGCGCGGTGGCAAGCTCTGAAGCATCAGCGGAACGTTTACGTGGTCACAATATCCCAGTACTCGACCTAAATGCTACTGGTGATCTGCCTTTATACGTCGATGGTGCCGATGAAGCGACTGAACTACGCGCCTTAATCAAAGGTGGTGGCGGTGCACTGACTCGCGAAAAGATCGTTGCTAACGCCAGTAAGAAATTCATTTGTATCGCAGATGACTCTAAATTAGTGCACCGTCTAGGCCGTTTCCCGTTACCTATCGAAGTGGTGCCAATGGCACGTAGTGCAGTGGCACGCCGTATGGTCCAGCTCGGTGGTGCGCCAGAATTACGTCAAGGGTTTACCACTGATAATGGCAATATTATTATCGATGTACACAACCTAAGCATCACTAAACCGATAGAAATGGAGACCCAAATCGCCACATTGGCGGGCGTGGTGACTGTTGGTATCTTTGCTATTCGTCCAGCCGATGTGTTGTTATTGGGTGGTGATAGCGGCCTAAAGATCATCTAAAAGGATAACTACTATGGCGCTGCGACAACGACTACTGAACAATGAAGTGCTGTATGGCACCTTGATGTCGATGGCAAGCGTTGAGGCCGTCGAAATGACGGTGAAGCTTGGCTACGATTGGCTGTTCATCGACGCCGAACATGGTGCACTCGGGCCCAATGAGGTCTTTCGCCTAATTCAGGCTGCTGGCGATTGCCCCTGCCTAGTCCGTGTGCCCGGATTTGATGAAGGCTTCATTAAAAAAACTTTAGACGCCGGTGCTGCTGGCATTATCGTGCCACAGGTAGAAAGCTTAGCCGAAGCGCAAGACATCGTCCGTGTCAGTAAATATCCACCGCAAGGACAACGCGGAGTAGGTTTAGGTCGAGCACATGATTATGGCTTGAGTTTTCAGGACTATCTAGCGCGGGCCAACGACGAAACCATCATCGTTATCCAAGCCGAAAGCCGTGATGCAATCGGTAATATCGATGCCATGGCCAGTTGTGAGGGGGTTGATGCGGTGCTCATTGGGCCTTATGACCTATCTGCCAGCCTCGGTCAGGTCGGTGACTTTGAAAATCCTGAATTTATTGACGCCATCGAGCAAATCACTGAAGCCTGTATGGATCACGATAAGGTATTGGGTATTTTTGGTGTCAGTGCAGAGGATGTTGCGCCGTATAAGGAACAAGGCTTTAGTCTATTGACGGTCGGTGTTGATAGCTTATTCTTACAACAGGCATCTGCTGCTGCATTAGAAACACTGAAGAATGCTTAATCGTTAGGATAAACATATAGCGCGAGGTATTGGCTAATAAGCCAATAAACGACTGCTTTCGAGGATAACGAGAGGAAATACAGAAGTGCTCCGGACCGCTGGTCCGAAGCACCATAAAGATTAACGCTTGGAGTACTGCTCTTTCTTACGCGCTTTGCGTAGACCAACTTTCTTACGCTCAACTTCACGTGCGTCACGAGTTAAGAAACCACCCTTACGTAATTCACCACGAAGCTCTTCGTTGTAAACCAATAGTGCGCGAGCGATACCGAGCTGAATTGCGCCGGCTTGACCGTTTGAACCACCGCCGCTAACGCTAACGCTGATATCAAACTGAGATAATGTGTCGGTTGCTTCTAGCGGCTGACGGATAATACGACGTGAAGTTTCACGACCGAAATACACGTTGTCTTCACGCGAGTTAACAACAATCTGGCCCTTGCCAGGCTTAAGGTAGACGCGTGCAGAGGAACTCTTGCGACGTCCGGTACCGTAATATTGTGTAGTAGCCATATTCTTTAAATATCCAGAGTTTCTGGTTGCTGCGATTGATGCTTATGTTCTGGGCCAGCATAGACTTTAAGCTTGGAGAACATCGCACGACCTAATGGATTCTTTGGCAACATACCCTTAACCGCTGTCTCAATGACGCGTTCTGGGTGCTCTTCCAATAGATCAGAAAGATTAGTCTTCTTCATGTTGCCGATGTAACCAGTGTGGTGGTAGTACATCTTGTCGTTCAACTTATTGCCGGTAACGTGAATTTTTTCCGCGTTAACTACAATGATGTAATCGCCCGTATCCACGTGTGGCGTGTATTCTGGCTTATGCTTACCGCGCAGGCGACGAGCAATCTCAGTCGATAGACGACCTAATGTTTTATCAGTGGCATCGACCAAAAACCATTGGCGAATGACATCAGCAGGTTTTGTGCTTAGTGTTTTCATACGGGTAATAGAATTCTGTAAAGGCGCGCAATACTACTAGAGTAGTTGAGGCTAAACAAGCCAATTAAACGCTTCGCGGTTACTTTTTAGGCAAAAAAAAACGCGGCGGCCTAATTAAGGCCGTCGCGTAATGGATACCACAAGAGGAGTAAAGCAATATTCAATAATATTTGAATATTTGCATCTTCTAATATTAGTAAAGGCTTGTCAAGCTTTACCAATCGATTAACGGTAATCATCCTGTACAGCAGTTAGCTCCCCTAGATCTTCAAACGCTCGACTGGCTGCCCCTGATCGAGGTGTTTATGCACGATTTCCTCGAGATCGGCCACGCTTTCATAGCGATACCAGGTCTCATCCGGATACACCACCGCCACTGGCCCCTCGGAACAGCGGTCTAAACAGCCCGCATTATTGATACGAATCTTGCCTTGTCCGCTAAGGCCTAGCTCCTTGGCTATCTTTTTCACTGCATTGCGCTTTTCAGCGGCACCGTGATCCTGACAGCAAATCTTGTCTTCGCGTTGGTTTGTACAAATAAACATATGGCGTTTGTAGTAACTCATGGCAATAAATCCTAAACTCTGGTGAATAGTTAACCTTAACCGAAATGTAAGCCGCTGTAGCCCATCGATGTCGCATCCTACTGACAGTATAAGAAACACTGAGCATTGTGTAATGTGCGGCCTCTGCCTGCCTCACTGCCCAACCTATGCGGTCAGCCAACATGAGGGAGAGTCGCCGCGTGGACGTATTTCACTGGTCAAGGCTTTCTTAGAAGAGCAATTAGACCCTAGCCCAGCGCTAAACCAACACCTACAGAGCTGCACCACCTGTCTAAAATGTCAGCAGGTTTGTCCAGCTAAAGTTGATTTCGAGGCGATCATCGATGCCGGACGTAGTGCCTATCGTAAGCATTTACCTCTTATTCCACGACTGTTACAGACTCTGCTGATCCACGGACTCAGTAGCGGTATCGGCCAAACCCTAATCAAGGCCAGCCTACCCTTGGCACGACGACTGAATCGCTCTGGTTCCTCTGCCTTCAGTCAGCTCGCTAGGCTCGCTGCCAGTATCACGAGCGCAGACAAAATAGCGCCCATAAAGACCACGGCTGCTGCTTCGGGTCAATCGGTACTGTTATTCCAAGGCTGCAGCGGCCGCATAATGGATCAGCGCACCTTAGACAGCGCACAACTGCTTATCCGCGCCATGGGATGCAAACCTCGCCTAAGTGCCGCTAGCGATTGCTGTAGCGCTCTGGCGCAGCATGCTGGCTTGCCTGACTATGCCGAAAAACAACGGCAGCAACTACGCCAGCACTGGGCCACGCTGTCATGCCGTGATGTCGTCAGTATTGCCAGCGGCTGCGGTAGCCAGCTAGAGCAGATAGATAAGGCCGGCCTGAAGCATTGGGACATTCAGCAATGGCTGCTGGCGCAGGACGCATTTAACACGCTAAAGCCACGTGCTCTAAACAAAAAAGTATTACTGCACATCCCTTGTAGCCTGCATGCAAACCCAGCCGCAATGAAAGCGATGTATCAGCTATTGGCGAAGATACCGCAGCTCGATGTGCATGAGTTCAATGATAATCTGCACTGCTGTGGTGCTGGTGGTGTGCAATTATTAACGCCAGAGGCCAGTAACCAGGCATTAGCCCAGCGTAAGGCTCAAACCATCGCGGCGGCAGAGGTCGATCTGGTGTTGTCAGCGAACGTTGGCTGCAGCAGCCAGTTACGTATGGCCTTGAGTGCACAGGCCCAACAGGTAGAGATCATGCACCCGATCGAATTACTAGCGAGACAACTGAGTTAACATCTGAGTATGAGTAACACACCGAATAAACCATTACGCCACTTCAGTCTCGCCGACCGCCTGATTCAAGAATTTGACCGTGGGCTACGCGTGGTCACCCTACAACGCAGAACAATTTCAGCACCCTACCCAGCACAGGACATGATTGAAGATGATCTGAGTCTGCAAGAGCGTATTGAGTCGGCTAGGTTAATGCGCGTCAACCATGCGGGTGAAATTGCTGCTCAAGGGCTTTATCACGGTCAGGCATTAACTGCGCAAAATCAACAAACCTTACGACAGATGGAGACCTCGGCACAGGAGGAACTCAATCATCTTGCTTGGTGTGAGACCCGTCTGTCCGAATTAAACGCCCCACGCAGTCTCTTAAGCCCTTTTTGGTATGCCTCTTCCTATGTGTTAGGTGCCAGCGCAGGCTGGGTTGGTGATCGCTGGAGCTTGGGTTTTGTTGCAGAGACTGAGGCACAGGTCGAACGCCATTTGGATGATCATCTAGGCCAGTTGTCGGTGGAAGACAATCGTAGCCGAGCGATCTTAGAACAGATGCGTGAAGACGAACGCCATCACGGTGAAGAAGCCAGAAAACTTGGCGCACATGAACTACCTAAACCAATCAAAAAAATCATGACACTGGTTTCAAAAGGTATGACCAGTGGTGCCTACTGGATTTAGTCCGGCATATTCATGCCATAAAAAATCTCTGTCATTTCTTTTTTAAGACGCTTTTCGACCTTCTCGATCTCAGCGGCACTCATATCCCCCGAGCCCTGCCCAAAGAAATAATTATCAAACGAAAAATCTTTCAACATCATCTTCGTATGAAAGAAATTTTCCGGATACACATTGACGTCAATCATTTGATACTGGGCCCGTGTGCGCTCTGACAGATAATCTTGAATCGACGAAATCGAGTGGTCTTTATAAAACTTCCTACCTTCCACATCGCGAGTAAAACCACGGATGCGGTAGTCCATAATGACGATGTCTTCGTCAAAGCTATCGATTAAGAAGTTGAGCGCCTTTAACGGCGAGATACGACCACAGGTGGAGATATCCAGATCGGCACGAAAGGTACTGATACCACTATCCGGATGTGACTCAGGATAAGTGTGCGCCGTTAGGTGACTTTTATCTAAGTGCGCAACCACACTTGGGCAGTTGGGATCGTCAACATCGTAGGCATCCTCTTCTGAGATCAACATGGTCACACTAGAGCCACTTGGCTCATAGTCTTGGGTCGCAATATTGAGGATGTTGGCGCCAATAATCTTAGCTACTTCCTGCAATACCTCGGTCAGTCTCTGGCTATTATAGGTCTCATCAATATAGGCCAGATACTCTGTACGCTGACGTTCGTTTTTGGCGTAACAAATATCGTAAAAATTGAAACTCAGCGTCTTCGTCAGGTTGTTAAACCCATACAGGCTGATCTTCGACTCTTTATCCATTCTTTCCTAAACCTTCAACTCATGCCTTTATCGGCTAGCTGCTTTAATAACTACGATTAGGGAAAAATAATTCTTTTAATTTCTGACCAGGGTCTTCGGCACGCATGAAGGCTTCACCGACCAAAAATAAGTGAATATCATTTTCACGCATCTTGGCGATATCTTCTAACGAGTGAATACCACTCTCTGTAACCAAGGCGACTTCAGGCGGCACCATGTCACGCAGACGTAAGGTCGTATCTAGATCAACTTCAAAGGTATGTAGGTTACGATTATTCACACCGATCAAGGTCGGCTTCAGGGCTAGAGCGCGCTGCATCTCTTGCTCGTTATGCACCTCGATCAAAACATCTAGGTTCAATGATTTTGCTAGCTCATACAAAGAGGCTAAGACTTCATCTGTCAGTGCCGACACAATCAATAGAACACAATCCGCAGTCAGTGCCTTGGTCTCATAGATTTGATACGGATCGATAATAAAATCTTTACGCAATACCGGCAGACCACATGACTTACGCGCAAACTCCAGCGCTGGACCACCACCTTTAAAGAATTCACTATCGGTCAAGACTGATAAACAGGTCGCACCACCAAATTGATAGCTACTGGCAATCGACATCGGGTCAAAGTTTTCGCGCAAGATGCCTTGGCTAGGTGAGGCTCGTTTGATCTCGGCGATCACACCAGGCTTATCGGCGCTAATTGCGGCACGTAGCATTTGCTCAAACGGTCGCTGATCACCTTTGTTGTCCTGCGCCCATTCCTGCATCATCGATTCGGCCACGCGGGTTTTCTTTTCATCCACCTCAGCTCGTTTGTGCGTAAGGATTTTTTCTAAAATTTCAGGTACTTCGTTGCTCATAATTTCTCTGACTTGGTTTATGCTACGGTTGTCGTAAATTCAATAAGTGCGGCTAAGGTCTTAGCGGCAGCCCCGGACTGAAGTTGGCTAGCGGCTATTTCAACACCTGCCGATAAAGAGGGTGCTTGTTTTGCAATGTAGATCGCGGCACCGGCATTGAGGCTAACAATGTCAGCTGCTGGGCCCTGCTCACCTGCGAAGATCGCGTGAATCATCTGCGCACTTTGCGCCGCATCTTCTACCCGAATCGCACTGGCATCGGCACGCTGCAAACCGAAATCTTCTGGCTGGATTTGGAACCGTGTGATCTCACCATACTTCAGCTCACAGACTTGAGTGGGTGCTGAGATACTGATCTCATCCAAACCATCATCGGCATGCACTACTAGGCAATGCTCGCTGCCTAAGCTATTTAACACCTTGGCTAAAGGCTCTAGCCAGACGTCATCAAAAACGCCCATCACTTGCCTTTTTGCACCGGCCGGATTGGTTAAAGGTCCGAGCAGATTAAATAGGGTACGCACGGCTAATTCTTTGCGTGG
>DGKH01000078.1:23973-43644 GCA_002386945.1 Proteobacteria bacterium UBA4575 | reverse complement strand
GATCGGTTTTATCAACATCCTGGGGTGGATTATCAGGGCCTCATGCGTGCTGTATATAAGTTGGTCTTAACTGGACAAAAGGCTCAGGGTGGCAGCACCATCACGATGCAATTGGCACGTAACTTTTTCCTCAGTAATGAGCGCACCTATACGCGGAAGATAAAAGAAATCTTGCTGGCTCTACAGATCGAAAAAGCGCTGAGCAAACATGAAATCTTGGCACTGTATTTAAACAAAATTTATTTAGGTCATCGTGCCTATGGTATCGGCGCTGCCGCAGATGCCTATTATGGTCTTCATGTTGAAGATCTCAATCTGGCCCAAATCGCGATGATTGCTGGGCTACCGAAAGCGCCATCTCGTTTTAATCCCATTAGTAACCCAAGTCGCGCCTTAATTCGGCGTAACTATGTGCTTGGTCGTATGTTGAAGTTAGACATGATATCGCAAAGCGAATATGACACGGCGAAGGCACAAGCAGTGGTCGCTAAGCGTCATCGCCCAACGATCGAATTAGACGCAAACTACATCAGTGAAATGGTACGTGCAGAGATCTATGAACGTTATGGTGAAGAGGCCTATATCAGTGGTTATCGTGTATTCACTACAATAGAGGCTGAGCGACAGCAGGCTGCACAGTTGGCGGTACAAAAAGGAATAGAAGCCTATGATGTGCGGCATGGTTATCGTGGTGCAGAGCAGCATATAGATGGAGCTGAGATGCAGGATCAAGACGCCTTGGTCAAACGCTTGAAAAAGATCGGTGACATTCGTAAAAAGCAGGCAGGGATCGTGCTTGAGGTCAGTGTCGAGCGCGCACTAGTCCTACTGCGTAATGGCAAGATCGAATTAAACTTGGATGCGGTTAAGCATGCTAAACCTTACATTAATGAAAACCGTAAAGGGCCAACCCCTAAGGCGGTTGATGAGGTCTTAGCAGTAGGGGATTTGATTAGGGTTGAAACAGAGTCCGATGGTTGGCGTCTTACTCAAGCACCCAAAGTGTCCAGTGCTTTAGTCTCTTTGCGACCACAGGATGGTGCGTTGCTAGCGCTCAGTGGAGGCTATGATTTTTACCATAGTAAGTTCAATCGAGCGACACAGGCGCAACGTCAACCAGGCTCCTCGTTTAAACCATTCATCTACTCTGCTGCACTATCGGCAGGGTTTACGCCGGCCAGTATGATTAATGATGCACCGGTGGTGTTTAAAGACAAAAAGCTTGAGAGTGTTTGGCGACCACAAAATTACTCGGGTAAATTCTTTGGTCCAACACGATTGCGCACTGCAATAATCAAGTCACGCAATATGGTTTCGATTCGGTTATTGCGCATCATCGGCCAAAAGTTAGCACGTCAGCATGCATCAAAATTTGGGTTTGATGCCGATGCGTTACCAAAAGATTTAACCTTGGCCTTGGGTAGTGGCGCGGTTACACCAATGCAGTTGGCTGAAGGCTATACGATCTTTGCTAATGGTGGCTATCACGTTAAACCGTATTTTATTGAACGCATAGAATCCGCCGAGGGCAAAGTCATTTACCGCCCAAATATTCAGCGAGTTTGTGATTTGAAATGTCAACGTTTAGCCTCTGAGCTTGCTGCACATGAACGCGAGCTGGAAGAGTTGGGAATTGAGTTTACACAGGTGTCGAATAATAACGCACCGCGTGTTGTCGATGAGGCCAATATTTTTCAGATTAGCAGTATGTTGCGTGATGTGGTTCAGCGCGGTACGGGACGTAAAGCACGTGTCTTAGGGCGTAAAGATATCGCAGGTAAAACAGGGACTACCAACGAACAGCGCGATGCTTGGTTTGCTGGATTTCATCCACAGGTGGTGACCACGGTATGGGTTGGCTTTGATGAGCATAAGCCATTAGGGCGTAGTGAATTTGGTGGCGCCGCTGCGTTGCCAATATGGATTGATTACATGCGTACTGCGTTGCGTGATGTGGCTGAAGTGAAAGCGGTGTTACCGGCTGACATGATTCAACTCAACATCAATCCAGAAACGGGGCTGCTGGTCTCACCAGATGATCCAAAGGGTGTGCCAGAAGTATTTCATATCGATCACGTGCCAGCCTTCGACCAGAGCTTTTAGGCTGAGCCGTAAGACGCATTCAGTCAGTAAGCGAACCGAGTTTAGCGTTGGCTGAACTCGTGCACAGCATCTACTAACGCCTTTACATTTTCTGGGTCAATGCCTGGATGAATACCGTGGCCTAAATTGAATACATGACCAGTTTCGTGAGGATAGGCATCCAATACCTTTTTCACTTGTTCACGCACAACTTCTGGTGAGCTATATAAGACGGATGGATCCAGATTGCCCTGCACTGCGACGTCTGTTCCGACAATTGCGGAGGCATCTGCAATATTGATAGTCCAGTCGAGACCGATACCGTCAGCACCAGTGGCGGCGATATCAGTTAATGAATGGTTGGCGCCTTTGGAAAATAAAATCACTGGGATCTTTTTGCCATCGTGTTCGCGCTTGAGCTGATCTAATACAGAATGCATAAATGCCAGCGAGTAGCGGCGATATAATTCTGGTGTCAGTACCCCACCCCAAGTATCAAAAATCATTAACGCTTGTGCACCTGCTTCAATTTGCGCATTGAGGTAGCTGGCGACACTGGCACTGACAGTGCTCAGTAGTTGCTCTAATAATTTTGGCTGTTCATACATCAGTGCTTTGATCTTGCTAAAGTCTTTTGATGACCTGCCTTCAACCATGTAGGTGGCTAATGTCCACGGGCTGCCAGAGAAACCAATCAGCGGCACGCGCCCATCCAATTCTTTGCGAATCAAAGAAACCGCGTCAGTGACATAGCGTAACTCTGCACTCGGATCAGGTACCGCTAGTTTTTTTATATCGGCTGCAGTGCGCACAGGATTAGAAAAGCTTGGGCCATCACCTTCGACAAACTGCAGGCCTAAGCCCATGGCATCAGGGATGGTTAAGATGTCAGAAAATAAAATTGCAGCATCAAGATCAAATCGATCTAAGGGCTGCATGGTTACTTCACAGGCTAATTCTGGGGTTTTACATAGCGTCAGGAAATTCCCCGCTTTGGCGCGAGTCGCCCTATATTCAGGAAGGTAACGCCCCGCCTGGCGCATAATCCATACTGGAGTAGCATCTACAGGTTGGCGTAATAAAGCGCGTAAAAAGCGATCATTTTTTTGACTAGTCATAACAAATATTGGGCTAAGTAGAGGATAGGCGCCACAATCATGGGTTGCCGTTAAGACTTTGTCTAGTTAGACAGCTTTGATTTAATGAGGGCGCTGACAGCGGACATGTCGGCACGTCCCTGCATCTGTGGTTTAAGTATCGCCATGACGGCTCCCATCTCACGCATACTGCTGGCACCGGTTTGTGCGATAGCGGCAGTGATCGACTGCTCCACTTCCGACTCACTCAATGCTTGTGGGAGGTATTCAGCGATGATGGTTAACTCGGCCTGCTCTTTCTCGACTAAGTCTGTGCGTCCCGCTTGTTCAAATTGGGACATAGATTCCCGACGCTGCTTGCACATCTTATCGAGTACTTGCAGCACTTCGGTTTCATCTAGCTCTTTACGTTCGTCGACTTCAATCTGCTTGATAGCAGCGAGCGCTAGACGAATAGTTGCGAGACGTGATTTTTCACCGGCACGCATCGCGGATTTCATATCCGCAACTAGGTTTTCTTTTATCGTACCGTCACTCGCCACTGTATAAATACAACTAGGCTTAGTAGAGACGCTTGCGCTTAAGACCGGTGCGAGAAACGCGCTTTAGGTTACGTTTTACCGCAGCTGCTGCCTTGCGCTTGCGCACAGATGTTGGCTTCTCGTAAAATTCGCGACGGCGAACTTCAGTTAGGACGCCCGCTTTCTCACATGAACGACGGAAACGTCGTAGAGCGATATCAAACGGCTCGTTTTCTTTAACTCGTACTCCAGGCATAAATCCTCGGATCTCTTACTTAATTGGAAAATAGGACGGTGGATTATAAATACGCTATGCTCGATTTCAACTGTTATTAATCATTTTTACCTCATTTAACCAATTTAAAGCATGAAAGTTCTTGGAATTGAAACCTCCTGTGATGAAACCGGGATCGCAATTGTCGATCAAAAAGACGGTCTTATTGCTGAAACCTTGCATAGTCAGGTCCTTACTCATGCTAAATATGGCGGCGTAGTCCCTGAATTAGCCTCGCGTGATCATGTACAGCGTATTTTACCGCTGATTCGCCAATGTCTTAATGAAGCCGACCTCAGACTGAACGATATTGACACCCTCGCCTACACTGCTGGGCCAGGTTTGGTTGGTGCCTTATTTGTAGGTGCCGCAGTTGGCCGATCGCTAGCCTGGGCGTTAAGCAAGCCCAGTGTCGCTGTTCATCACATGGAAGCGCATCTGTTGGCGCCGTTCATTGATCAAGACCATGCGCCACGCTTCCCTTTTTTATGTCTATTAGTGTCTGGTGGTCACACGCTGTTGGTTGAGGCACGTGGGATCGCTGATTATCATGTGCTTGGCCAAAGTCTTGATGATGCCGTTGGTGAGGCCTTTGATAAAACCGCTAAGCAGCTGGGTTTAGGCTATCCCGGTGGGCCGTTAATCGAGCGTTTAAGTGAGCAGGCGCAGGCCCTAGGGGTGCAGTCAGATCGCCCATTCCCACGGTCATTAATGGCTAAAGACAGTCTGGATTTTAGTTTTAGTGGACTCAAGACACACACGCTCTTGGCCTATCAGCGTAGTGCTCAGGATGACACGGCAAAAATGGCGGTAGCCTCAGCATTTCAGGCCGCTGTCATCGATACCTTGGTTGAAAAATGCCGACGTGCATTGCAGCGCACAGGTCTGAAAACCTTGGTTGTTGCCGGTGGCGTGAGCGCCAATCAGGCGTTGCGCAGCCGTTTATCGGCGCTACAGGCGGAGGGTATTGAGGTCCAGTTGCCGGCTTTAAGGCTGTGTACCGACAATGGTGCGATGATTGCTTTTGCCGGACTACAGCATGCACTGGTTGGACATTACGATACTAATGCGGCGATTAGTGTAAGACCACGTTGGCCATTAGCCGAACTCAGTTGGCGCTAATTTAAGTCCTAAGTAGGCGATAGATGACTAACTTTTGCCGATTTGCCCTTCAGTGCCCTGTAGTAAATTGTTGATATTGCCGCGATGGCGCCAGTAAACCAATATCGCGATCAAGCTACTGAGCAGGGTGATGCTGGGGTCATGCAGTCCAAACCATGCAATTAGCGGTAGGCTGAGGGTTGCCGTTAGCGCCGCCAGTGAGGAATAACGTGTAAGTTTGGCAACGGAAAGCCACAGCAGCACCCAAATTAAGGCCAATAATGGTTGCACACCCAGCACTGCGCCTAGCGTGGTAGCGACACCCTTGCCGCCTTTGAATTTCAAAAATAGTGGATACATATGGCCGATAATGGCGGCTAGGGCCATGGCGCAGAGTAATTCGGTCCCTACATTTAATTGTCTTGCGACTAGCAGCGGTAATAAGCCTTTGGCTAAGTCGCCAAGTAGGGTCAACGCTGCGGCCTTTTTATTGCCTGAGCGCAACACATTGGTGGCGCCAGGGTTACCGGAGCCAACGGTTCGTGGGTCAGCTAGCCCCATGCTTCGCGAGACTAATACGGCGCTAGAGATTGAGCCAATAATATAGCTGCCAGCTATAAGTAGTAACGAGAAGGGTTGATACAAATCGATAGGTAACATGTTTTAATCCATTGGCATGAAGAAAGTAAACGCATTATTAATCAGCGGTTGGGGTACGCATGCCGCTATCTGGGATCCGATTATTCCAGCATTAGAGCAGGCTTACCAGATTGACGTGATAGAACCGCCTTGGTTGCCTGCAGGTCAGGCCTTAGGTTCGATGTCGGCGGTCGATGAGTATATTGATGCGTTAGCAGGCGTGATGGAAGAAGACACGACGCTGATTGCCTGGTCCTTGGGTGGGTTATTGGCTCTGCGCCTAGCAGCATGCTGTCCAAATAAGGTTAAGCGACTGATTTTAATTGCAAGTACAGCCTATTTCCCCTGTGATCAGGGCGGTATTAATGGCATCGACCGCGCCTGGTTAGATAGTTTTAGCCAACGCTTTGTGGACGCACCTGAAAAAACCTTGCAGCGTTTTATGACATTACAGGTAAAAGGGGAGCAACAAGCAAAGCCTTGCTTGCGCCTGTTACAGCAACTTTGTACCGTCTCAGAATATAATATGGACGAATGCCGGGCCGGTTTAATGTTGTTATCAACTATGGATGTACGAGCCGAATTGGTGCGGATTGGGCAACAGGTGCGTGTAATCCATGGCCAGAATGATGCGGTTCTACCCCTGGCAGCCGGACAAAACCTAGCTCGACACTTTAATATTGACTGCCAGGTCATCATTGATGCCGGCCATGTGCCACATGTATCGCATCCGGAAGTGGTGGCAGAGGCTATTCTTCAGCCCTGGGTTGAAGGCTAGAGCCATCATTAGAATGATTAATTAGAGATAAAGCCATTTTGGACATTGTGAATAAGCCAGCAGTGGCTGCCTCTTTTGGCGCGGCAGCGCGTAGTTATGATGCGGCAGCCGTGGTGCAAGACGAGATTCGTAAGCGCTTGCTAGGTCGACTGGATGATTTGGTGTTACAGCCGAATAGTCTATTGGATTTGGGTGGTGGTACGGGGGTCGCACGAAAAGACCTGCTGCAGCGTTATCCAACAAGCCGATATATCAACTGTGATCTATCGCAGGAGATGCTGCAGTATGCGCGAAAAGCCCATTCAGCCGACGATTTGGTCTGCGCCGATGCGGAATCTTTGCCGTTTGCCAAGGCGAGCTTTGATCTGGTTTTCTCGGCATCCACGTTTCAATGGTTGAATGCTTTAGAGTGCGCTTTGCTCGAATGTGCCCGAGTATTACGTCCACAGGGTTTGTTACTGTTTTCGACCTTCGGGCCGGATACGCTGAAGGAATTGCGCAGTAGTTTTGCGGCAGTTGACCCATATCCGCGAGTAAATCCTTTTTTGGATAGACAGAAGGTGAACGATCTATTATTAAAGAACAGGCTATCTTGTTCGTATGTAGAAAGTGAAGTGATTCGTATTAATTATGCTAGTCCACAACAATTACTGCGCAGCCTAAAGGATACTGGAGCAACTAATCAGTTGGGTGGACGCTCGCGTGGCCTACTAACGCCGAGGCGGTTACAGGCGGCAGTTAGCGAGTATGAGGCCTATAAGACCGAGGATGGTCAGTATTATGCAAGCTACGAGGTAATTTATGGTTTTGCTTGGCGGGGCGATGCTGAACAGTGAAACAACAGAGGATCTGTGCACTAAACGTACACATCCTGCACATCCTGGCCTGTTTGGATAGTGCTTAAGCGATGCGTTTTAGTCGATCATACAGACTGAAAGTATTACTTATTTGAAAATGCATTTGAGATAGATAGTTGCTAATATGTCGCGGCCCGAAAGAACAGTAGGAGAATCGGTAGCCTGCGGAAGCAGCCTAGGGGTTCAGGGATGACGAATATGCAGTTTGTGGTGACACCAAACTTCTCGATGTCGTGGAAGGCGAATCAAACGCTGATTATAAGTCTGGCGGTTTTGTCTTTCGGCATGGCTTTAGCCTTTGCGGCACAGGGTCTGTGGATGATCTTGCCGTTTGTCGGTTTAGAGATCACGGCCTTAACGGCTGGGTTATATTGGTGTTGCTTAAAAGCGACGCGCCGCGAGGTGATATCGATTGATGCCGATTATATTACGGTAGCTGCCGGTAGGGATCATGCGGTGCAGACGACGCAGTTTCAGACTGCGTGGACAAAAATTATGTTACATCCGTCACCTGTGACGGGACACCCAGGGCAACTAGTATTACGCTCTAAGGGTAAAGAACTGGAAGTAGGCGCCTTTCTTTCGCAGGATGAAAGACTGGAACTAGCCGCTTCGATAAAAAGTGCACTGAATAATGTTGTGTACTCATAAGTAATATTTTTAAACGGAGAATAAATAATGTTTGCGATTAAACGCTTGAATGCTTGGCTTGGTCTAGCATTCATCTCGGTCGTTAGCGGCTCTGCCTTCGCTGGCCAGCCAATCAATATGCCGCCCGGAGTGACTGACATCAGTCTTGAAGTATATAACATGCACATGATTGCCTTTTGGCTTTGTGTTGTTATTGCTGTCGTTGTATTTAGCGCGATGTTCTACTCGATCTTCGCCCATCGCAAATCACGTGGTGTAACACCAGCGACCTTCCATGAGAGCACAACCATTGAAGCGATTTGGACTATCATTCCTTTTGTTGTCTTAATTGCCCTATCTATTCCAGCGACTAAGACTCTAATCGATATGTACGATACGTCTGACTACGACCTAACCGTAAAAATTACTGGTTACCAATGGTTGTGGCACTACGAATACGTAGAAGACGGTGTCGATTTCCACAGTAAATTACAGACCTCGCTTTCGCAGATTAATAATGATGAAGAGAAAGGCGAGAACTACTTACTAGAAGTAGATAATGAATTGGTCATACCGGTAGGTAAGAAAGTTCGCTTCTTAATTACGTCAAATGATGTGATTCACGCTTGGTGGGTTCCAGATCTAGCGGTGAAGAAAGATGCGGTGCCAGGCTTTATTAATGAAGCATGGACACGAGTGAATGAGCCAGGTATCTATCGCGGTCAGTGTGCAGAGCTTTGTGGACGCCATCATGGCTTCATGCCAGTGGTTGTTCGTGCCGTACCTGAAGCGGAGTATCAGCAGTGGGTCGCAGCGAATGCGAAGCCAGAGAGTGCCACAGAATACGCGGCTATTAGCGAATAGCGCTAAGGTCACATAATGTTTAGTTTTTGCTTTAATTTTTTTGTAAGGAGAGCGTAATGAGTACGGTAGCTGCAGGCGATCATCATGATCATCCAGAGAGTCCCTATTCAATAAAGCGATGGTTGTTTACGACTAATCACAAGGACATTGGTACCTTGTATTTGTGGTTCGCATTCATCATGTTCCTGATCGGCGGTGTCATGGCATTGGTAATTCGTACTGAATTATTCCAGCCAGGCCTACAATTTGTAGATCCGCAGTTCTTTAACTCGATGACGACGATGCACGCCATCATGATGATTTTCGGTGTGGTAATGCCTGCGTTTACAGGTTTAGCTAACTGGCTGATTCCAATGATGATTGGTGCACCAGATATGGCGCTACCACGCATGAACAACTGGAGCTTCTGGATTCTGCCATTTGCCTTCGCGATGATGCTTTCAACATTATTCATGGATGGCGGCGGCCCTGCCGGTGGTTGGACTTTATACCCACCACTGACTTTGCAGACAGGTGACGCACTACCATTTGTAATCTTATCTATGCACTTCATGGGTCTGTCATCAATCATGGGTGCGATCAACGTAGTTGCAACGGTACTGAACATGCGTGCCCCAGGCATGACCTTGATGAAGATGCCTTTGTTTGTATGGACTTGGTTAATTACCGCTTACCTACTGATTGCAGTTATGCCAGTGTTAGCAGGTGGTATCACCATGCTGTTAACAGATAAATACTTCGGCACCAGCTTCTTTAATGCTGCCGGTGGCGGTGACCCCGTTATGTTCCAGCACATTTTCTGGTTCTTTGGACACCCGGAAGTGTATATCTTGATCCTGCCGTCATTCGGTGTGGTATCAAGTATTATCCCAACCTTCGCACGTAAGCCTTTATTCGGTTACGCCTCTATGGTGTATGCGACAGGTGCGATTGCCTTCCTATCCTTTATCGTTTGGGCTCACCATATGTTTACGGTGGGTATGCCATTAGCTGGTGAACTGTTCTTTATGTTCGCAACCATGCTGATTGCGGTCCCTACGGGCGTTAAAGTATTTAACTGGATTGCGACCATGTGGCGCGGCTCGATGACCTTTGAGACACCGATGTTGTTTGCTCTAGGGTTTATTGTGATGTTTTCAATCGGTGGTTTCTCAGGCTTGATGTTGGCGCTAGCGCCGGTGGATTTCCAATACCACGATACCTACTTCGTAGTAGCTCACTTCCACTATGTATTGGTTCCAGGTTCAATCTTCGCAATCATTGCGGCGGTTTATTACTGGCTGCCTAAATGGTGTGGAAACATGTATAGCGAAGGCCTTGGTAAGACCCACTTCTGGCTGTCTACTATCTTCGTTAACTTGACCTTCTTCCCAATGCATTTTGTTGGTCTAGCAGGCATGCCACGTCGTATCCCAGACTACGCACTACAGTTCTCGGATTACAATATGATGGCGACTATTGGTGCCTTTGGTTTCGGTCTATCTCAACTACTGTTCTTGGTTCTAGTAATCAAGGCTATCCGCAGTGGTAAGAAGGCGACTAGCCAAGTATGGGAAGATGCAGAAGGTCTAGAATGGACTCTGCCATCACCAGCGCCATACCATAGCTTCTCAACTCCACCGGCTATTAAGTAGTCGAGGGGCGGAGCTAAATGGACGCTAAGCAACAACAGAAAAAGGCTGTGCGATTCACAGTCCTTTCGCTTATCTTCGTTGCTCTTGCAGTCTACATTGGCTTTTACTTGTTAGTGTATACGGCATGAGTGATAAGACATCAAAAACCACTAGAGGGGCAGCTAAGCTAGCTCTGGCAGCGGTTTTTATGTTTAGTTTTGGTTATCTACTCGTACCTTTGTATGATGTATTTTGTGATTTAACCGGCCTTCGTTTTACTGACGAAGAAGCGGTTGCACTGTCACCGCAAGAGCTGGAAGAAGATACCAGCCGTGTGGTGACAATCCAATTTGATGTTTCAATGAACCAAGGTATGTCTTGGCGCGTGAAACCTGAAATGCAAGTAATGGAAGTACATCCGGGACGGGTGTATACGACCTTCTACAGTGCGAGCAATCGAACTGCAGAAGAAATGGTCGGACAAGCAGTCCCGAGTGTGGCTCCGATTGCCGCAAATAAGTATTTGGTAAAAACGGAATGTTTTTGTTTCGACAACCAAATGATCGCTGCGGGAGAGACAGTCAATATGCCGTTAAGCTTCATGCTTAGCCCAGGACTGCCGCCAAACGTGAATTTGGTAACACTTTCGTACACTTTTTTTGACATAACAAAAAATGCTAGCGCAGAAAAGCAATTAGACGGCGTATTAGCTTATAAATAATGAGGACAGATTAATGGCACAGGCAGAAAATTCTTATTACGTCCCACATGGGAGCCACTGGCCTATTTTTGGCTCGGTTGCAGTATGTACCTTGCTAGTAGGCATGGCGAACTACCTGAATGGCACCTCTTGGGGTGGCAATATGGCGCTGGTTGGTTTTGGCCTGTTAGTCATTATGCTCTTCGGTTGGTTTGGCACAGTAGTTAAAGAAAGCCGTGCAGGCCTGTATAACGCTCAGGTTGATGTGTCGTTTCGTTGGGGTATGTTCTGGTTCATCTTCTCTGAAGTAATGTTCTTTGCTGCATTCTTTGGCGCATTATTTTACGCCCGTAATTATTCACTACCTTGGTTGAGTGGTGAAGGCAGTGGCGCGATAACTAACATGTTTTTATATGAAGGTTTTGAGGCCTCATGGCCGAGTGCAGCAAATGGTCCAGGTAACGTCGGTGGTGAATATAAGCCGATGGGTGCTTGGGGTTTGCCAGCGATCAACACAGCCTTACTATTGAGTAGTGGCGTGACACTGACTTGGGCACACCATGCTCTGAAAGCGGGTCACCGTGCACAGTTGATTATTGGATTGTTCTTGACGGTTGCACTAGGTGCGATCTTCATGGCTTGCCAAGTACTTGAGTACAAAGAAGCATATGAGCATTACGGCTTAACATTGGGTAGTGGTATCTATGGAACCACCTTCTTTATGTTGACTGGCTTCCATGGTTTCCACGTGACGATTGGCGCGATTATTCTGGCAGTGATTTTATTCCGCTGTATGTCGGGCCACTTTAGTTCAGACAATCATTTCGCCTTTGAGGCTGCCGCTTGGTATTGGCACTTTGTTGACGTGGTGTGGTTGGGTCTGTTTGTCTTTGTTTACCTGGTATAGATTTAAAGGATAAGTGGGGTCAGCTAGAATCAAGTTCAGCTGGCCTCACAACATCTTTAGTGTCTGCGGGTGCAATATCCGATAGATCGTGTATCAGTCCTAGCTTAGGACTAAATTCTGTAACATTAAATCCGGCTTCAGCCACCTAAACCATGCGGTTGTATCCAGCCCATTTGCGCGCAGATTAGCAGGAAGATAAAGGCGAATACAGATAATGCGATACGGGCTGTTAGTGCACGTACTGTTCCACGACCATCACCTTTGTTACTTACCAAATGTAAAAGTGCAGAAACGAGACTTGCAAGAATTAACAAGAATAAAATGATGATGATAGTCTTAATAAGCATAATGAAGAATTCCCTTTTTTAAGAAAATAACACGTAATAGATTGTTCGACTAAGGATTTTGCAGCATGGGTTCAACGAATGCGGTACAGCTGAGACGCGGGCTGGTGACTATTGCCACTCTGCTATGTCTTGGGTTGTTTTTATCCTTAGGGAATTGGCAGCTACAGCGTGGCTATGCCAAGGCGGCGATTGAACAGAGCGTAGCGCAAAACAAAGAGCAGTTGCAGGAAATACCACAATTACCATTGGTCGATGCTAGCGCCTGGCGTAATAAACGAGTGATCCTGCTTGGCCACTATGACAGTTCACGACAGTTTATGCTGGATAATCAAATTCGAGATGGCCGTGTCGGCTATAACGTACTGACGCCATTTTACGTAAAGCCATGGCAGGCATGGGTGTTGATTGATCGTGGATGGCTGGCCCAAGGTGCTAGTCGAGAACAGTTGCCAGCAGTAGCTGTGAATACGGATGAGCAAGAGATTATGGGGGCCATCTATGTGCCCTACGCTAAAGCCTTTAGCTTAGGTGAGATTGCTGAGGGTGAAGACTATGATTGGCCACGCCGTGTACAGTTTATCGACTTCGCTGAACTGGGCAAAAGATTGGAACTTGAGCTGCAGCCCTTTACTCTACGTCTGTCGGCAGAAGTAAAAGATGGTTTTCGACGGGATTGGCAAACCAGCCAGATGCCCGCAATGAAACACTATGGTTACGCCTTCCAATGGTTTGCGATGGCTGCGGCGGTCGCTATCTTATGGTACTTATATTCGTTCCGAAAAAAGAAGAAAAAATGACTGAATTGACAAAAAAAAGTAAAACACCTTATTTTCTATTTGGTGTATTCGTATTACCGCTACTGATTGCAGTGGCGATGTATTCTTTACGAGACCACCTGACTTTTTCTACTCCCACTGCGCATGGTGAGCTGGTGCATCCTGCGCAGCCAATTACTACCTTGCAGCTAGTTGCTGGCGAACAAGTGTTTGATCTTGAGTCGATGCAGGGTAAGTGGAATTACTTAATCTATGTCGACAAAACTTGCGATCTGATTTGTGAGACGGCTTTATTTAAGATTCGGCAGGCTGCCTTAGCTACCGGGCGCGAAATAAGTCGCGTGCAGTATTTTCTGGCGATAGCAGAGGGGGCTTCAGTGGATGTTGGTATCACACGAAGGCATCCTAAACTCCAGCAGGGTCAGTTACAGGTTCTTAACCTTGAAAGCCCAGAGATGAAAGCTCAGCTATTGCATGCTGGTGATGTGTTACTGGTTGATCCCAATGGCAATATTATGATGCGCTACGATGACCAGGCGACTTCCAAAGGGATGCTGAAAGACGTTAAAAAATTACTTAAGTTATCGAATATAGGTTAGATCATGAATAAAAATTTCAATCGTGTTGTTACCGTTAGTGGCGTGCTTGCGTTCTGCGTTATCGTACTCGGCGCATTTGTTCGATTATCGGATGCGGGGCTCGGTTGTCCGGACTGGCCAGGTTGTTACGGCATTCTTGTTGGTGTACCCGATACAGCACCTGCAATTGAAGCGGCCAATGAAAACTATGATCGTGCTGTTGAAATAGGTAAGGCTTGGAAAGAGATGGTTCATCGATACCTTGCCGGTGTCCTCGGTCTGTTGGTATTTTTCATTGCTGCGTGGTTGATTCGTGGTGACAAAGAAGGTAATCGACAAGTAGGTTATGGCGTCGTGCTCGCCTTGGCGCTAAGTTTTCAGGCGGTCTTGGGGATGTGGACGGTGACTTGGCAGTTGAAGCCTTTGGTCGTGATGTGTCATCTGCTAGGTGGTTTCACCTTATTTAATTTGCTCGGTTGGCAATGGCTACGGAGTTTATCTAATCAGCACCAATTCCTGCATCGAATACCATCAGGTCTGGGTAATTTCTCGATTGTTGTGATCGCTGCACTGGTGGTGCAGATTGCACTCGGTGGGTGGGTTAGCTCTAATTATGCCGCTTTGGCCTGTACCGAATTCCCTCGCTGCCACGGCTCGCTCTGGCCGCAGGACATGGACTTGCGGAATGGCTTTATCATGTGGCGTGGGCTCGGTGTTGATTATGAATTTGGCGTGTTAGACCATCCGGCGCGTCTGGCCATTCATATGGTGCATCGTGCGGGTGCCCTAGTTGTGAGCAGTCTGATCTTATTTTATGCGTGGCGATTATTTCGCGCAGCAGTCGGCGTAGCGCCATTGCGCAAGGTGAGTTTGCTTATTGTTGGTCTTTTAACCCTACAAATCACCTTAGGCATCATCAATGTTGTGGGTCATTTGCCACTACCTGTTGCAGTAGCCCATAACGGTGTCGCTCTATTACTTCTGTTCAGCATTCTCAGCAGCACCTATATGTTAAAATCTGGCCGCTATCTGTAAGCAAGGTCAATGATGTCTGTGCAAACCACTTCGGGAAAGAGCCCGGCTGAAAAAACGGGTGTAATCGCGCAATGGCGTGATTATGTTGAGTTGTGTAAACCAAAAGTTATCGCGTTGATGCTATTCACCGTGATCGTCGGCATGCTGATGGCTGCGCCAGGCGCTGTTACATTGGCTCAAATGCTTTATGCATTAGTCGGTATCGGCTTGGTCGCGAGCTCTGCAGCAGCAATTAATCATGTGGCTGATAGTCGCATCGATGCCGCTATGGATAGGACTAAGCTGCGGCCCCTGCCCAGTGGTTCCCTCGATAAGACCCAAGTCCTGATATTTGCGCTAGTGATTGGTGGCCTTGGCATGCTGTTATTGATCCTTAAGATCAATCTGCTGACCGCCGTCCTCACCTTTGCCTCGTTAGTCGGCTATGCCGTTATCTACACGATGTATCTGAAGCGAGCGACACCTCAAAATATTGTGATTGGTGGTGCTGCCGGTGCAACCCCGCCATTACTTGGCTGGACTGCTGTAACAGGACAAGTTGAGGCCGATGGGTTACTACTCTTCTTGATCATCTTTACTTGGACACCACCTCACTTCTGGGCATTGGCGATCTATCGAAAAGAGGAATATGCGAAGGTCGATATTCCGATGTTGCCGGTGACGCATGGTGAGGATTACACGCGTCTACACATTACGTTGTATACCGTGCTGATGTCCTTGATCACTATCTTCCCTTATTTGACAGGGATGTCCGGGCTGGTCTATCTGATCGGGGCGATATTATTGAATGCGGGCTTCTTATACTACGCAATTAGCTTACAGCTGACTAAGAGTCGGCCTAAGGCAATGGCTACCTTTGTCTATTCTATCGTCTACTTGATGGTCTTGTTCGCGCTGCTATTGTTCGACCGCTATTTACCGATGATATTGGAATTGGGGTAGTGCGGCTGAGCTAAGTCACTTCGTTGTACTAGCTCAGTAAATGAGGTCTGTTAGCCGTTTAGTTAGCGAAACAGTGCTGTAATTTCTTTATAGCGTTATTTTCTAACTGGCGTACACGTTCGGCAGAAATACTAAATTCAGCGGCAAGTTGATGCAGCGTGCTTTTTGTTTCGGTCAGCCAGCGAGATTGAATAATGGTCTTGCTGCGATCATCCAAGGCAGCCATAGCGGTGTTTAGTTTTTCCAACTGATAGCTAGAAAAGTCTGTCGCTTCTAAGGTGGCGGATGGGTCTAAGCCATCGTGCTCTAGATAATGGGCCGGAGAACTTGAGTCCTCATCGTTAGCACCATAATCAAAGCCCATATCGTGCCCACTGAGGCGCGATTCCATTTCTAAGACGTCTTTACTGGTCACCCCAAGGTCTTTTGCTACTGCTTCAACCTCGGCATGATTAAGCCAACCTAGGCGCTTTTTCTTGCTACGCAGGTTGAAAAACAATTTGCGTTGGGCCTTGGTAGTGGCGACTTTCACGATACGCCAGTTACGCAAGATGAACTCATGCATTTCGGCACGGATCCAGTGCACGGCAAACGATACGAGACGAACATTGGCATCTGGGTTAAAACGTTTAACCGCCTTCATTAGCCCAATATTGCCTTCTTGAATTAGGTCAGCAAGCTGTAAACCATAACCGTTATAACCGCGTGCAATTTTTACGACAAAACGTAGATGATGAGTAATCAGCAGACGTGCAGCCTCAAGGTCGCCGTGATCATGTAGGCGAACCGCGAGTGCATTTTCTTCTTCGGCCGATAGGATGGGTAGCTGATAGGCGGCATGGATATAGGCATCCAGACTGCCGGTGCTGACCACTAAATCCTGAGGACGGTTTAGACGTAGCTCAGTGTTCATATGCATTTAATAAATTAGCTTAAACAGTCTTTATATTAGCACTCTGAAAAAGAGAGTGCTAATGGCAAAATGGGTTAGATGTATTGGTTTTGTCTAAGTTATCGCGGGCTAATCCTGTACACTGACTGTATGTTAGCGAATTTGTAGCCTGCTGTTCGCCCCTATACTAGCGCTGAAGAGGCCAATGAGTGCGCTAGAGCTTAAGACAATAAGGCAGGTTTCCCACTCTAATAGGCTTTTTGCGGCAAGATCACTGCCATATAAGGCGTCAATACGCCCTAGGCTTGGATATATTAGGGCGCTGGCAAGCAGAACTAGGATTAATGCCAAGGCACCAGAGAAGAGCCCCAGCCAAAACCCACTGTACATGAAGGGTCGGCGTATATAGCGGTCACTTGCACCAACCAAGTACATGATGTCGATCTCATCGCGTCGGCTAGCCAGTTCCCAGCGGATAACGTTGATTAAGATCAGGCAGGCGCCGAGTAATAATAAGGCGGTGACTATGGTCAGGCTACGATTGGCTAAATCCTGCCAGGCTTGCAGTCGTTGTAGCCAAAGGGTGTCTAATTGAAAATAGGCGACCTCGTTTAGATCTTCTAAGCGTTGCTGCAATTGTTCCAGCTGTTGCAGGCCCTGATTCTGCTCGCGTGGCATAAGCAGCAGCAAATGAGGTAATGGGTTTTGTGGTAGATTTTGGATTAAGCCCTCAAGCTGGCTGCGTTTGGCAAAATCGTTTAAGGCCTGTTGCCGGTCAATCAGCTCAACTGAGCTGAAATCGGAGTCTTGTTTCAGTTGCTCGGCCAGTGTCACGGCGCTGGCATAATTGACATCGTCAGCAAGGAATAAGGTGATCTGCTTACTCTCTTGCATTGAACTTAAGGCTGCGGCACTACCCTGTGATAGCTGAAAGATGGCCAATGGAATAGCAAAGGCGAGCGCTGTCATACTGATCGTAATGCTCGAGCCGATAGGCGCTGCTACGAGCTTGTTTAAGCTCTGCTTTGCACACAGTAGGTGGTTCTG
This sequence comes from Proteobacteria bacterium UBA4575, assembly GCA_002386945.1. Classification (GTDB taxonomy): domain Bacteria; phylum Pseudomonadota; class Gammaproteobacteria; order UBA4575; family UBA4575; genus UBA4575. The sequence goes on along the minus strand of DGKH01000078.1, from coordinate 25,964 downwards.
ATACCAGCTGATAATGATCGCTAAAGCCTTAGAAAACATCGCTTAATCGCCTCTTAAACCAGTCAATGCATGGCCATGCTCGAGTCTAATCACGCGTTTATCCATCTGTGCAATCAGGCTGAGGTCATGACTGGCGACCAATACGGTGACACCAACCTGTTGAAACTGGGCCAGTAATTGGAAGATCTCCAAAGATAAGGCGGGATCAAGATTACCGGTGGGTTCATCGGCCAGTAGTAGACGTGGTTTATGTACGATGGCGCGGGCAATGCCGACACGCTGCTGTTCTCCACCCGATAGCGCAATAGGCTCTGACTTTTCTTTACGTAGTAGCCCAACCTTATCTAAGGCAGCCCGCACTCGGCGTGGGATCTCACGTTGGCTATAGCCTGAAATGCGCAGCGGTAGGGCCACATTTTCAAATACATTACGGTCTTGCAGTAAGCGGTGGTCTTGAAAGATTAAGCCCATTCGACTGCGGATTTTGGCGATTTGCGAACGTTTGGCGTGAGTTACGTTATGCCCATTCAGATAAATATTGCCACGGCTGGGGGTTTCGATCAGGGCGATCAATTTGAGTAAGGTGCTTTTGCCAGCGCCTGATGCACCCGTAAGAAAGACAAACTCACCGGGGTCTAATTCGAGATTAAGCTGAGACAGCACTTCACCGGTTTGCGCATAGCGCTTGGCCACATTCTGCATCCGGATCATAAGTTAACCTTGGTCTCTCAATTTATGCTGCGGCTTAGGTGTCTGGTTCAAGCCCTAATAAGGCATCGGCAAACTGCACGGCGTCAAAAACCTGTAGATCTTCTATCGCCTCACCAACCCCGATATAGCGTATCGGTAGCCCGAGTTGGTCGGCAATCGATAAGACGACTCCCCCTTTGGCGGTGCCATCCAGCTTGGTGATACAAAGCCCCGTCAATTGCATGCTTCGGTGAAACTCTTGCGCCTGTCTAAGGGCATTCTGCCCCATGCTTGCGTCGATCACCAATAAGGTTTCATGAGGTGCAGCAGGATCTACCTTTTGCATTACACGTTTAACCTTCTGTAACTCGGTCATGAGGTCATTTTGTGTGTGTAATCGGCCTGCCGTATCGGCAATCAAGACATCAATATTACGTGCCTTGGCTGATTCTAAGGCATCAAATATGACTGCAGCACTGTCAGCGCCAGTGGCTTGTGCGACGACAGGAACGTCATTGCGTTCACCCCAAGTGACTAACTGCTCAACTGCAGCGGCGCGAAAGGTATCGCCTGCTGCCAGCATAACCTGCTTGCGATTGCGCTTAAGACGCCTGGCCAACTTGCCAATAGTAGTGGTCTTACCGGCACCATTGACGCCTACCACTAGGATGGCAAAGGGTTTATTGTCGCCGAGCATGATGGCTTGATTGCAAGGTTCTAGTAGGGCGACGACCAGTTTCTTAAATAAGTCAGAGACGGTCGTTGGTAAATGCTCTCGCTTTGCTTGGGCGACATCTAATTTGAGCTGATTGATTAAAGTTTGCACAAGTTCAATGCCGACATCGGCCATTAACAATCTTTCTTCAAAATTCTCTAATAGTTCGTCGCTGAGTTCGAGCTCAGCAGCCTTCTGATTAGAGAAGCCAGGGCTTAACAGATCACGCGTTTTAGCGAGGCCTGATTTTAATCGGTTAAATAAGCTACGGTCGGTCATATACAGTTGCTGGTAGGGCGGTTTGATAATGCTATTCTAATATGCGAACTTGGCTACCAGCGTATGGTCTACCTACGTTCAACTCCATTAGAAACGATCTCATTAGGTACATAGTAATGATGAAATTTATTGTAGCAGCAAATGTTGCTTTGATTGCTGTTTTGTCGATCGCTAATGCGACGGCTCAAGTCTCTACTCATATCTTAGACAATGGTCTCAAGGTTATTGTGAAAGAAGACCATCGGGCACCCGTGGTGACCTCACAAGTTTGGTATAAAGTAGGCTCGGCGCAAGAATACGGTGGCAT
>DGKH01000078.1:8421-23876 GCA_002386945.1 Proteobacteria bacterium UBA4575 | reverse complement strand
CGCGACAATGCCTTTACAGGGAAAGATTATACCGCCTACTTTCAGGTCATGGCGGCGTCACATCTAGAGACCAGTTTCCGATTGGAATCTGATCGCATGGCACATCTGACATTAGACCCAGCAGAGTTTGCGAAAGAAATTGAAGTCGTTAAAGAAGAGCGCCGTCTGCGTACTGAAGACAATCCGAATGCGTTGACCTACGAACAGTTCATGGCCACGGCATTTAATAGTAGCGCTTACCACAATCCGATTGTGGGTTGGATGAACGACTTGGATAACATGCAGGTTGAGGACTTAAGTCTTTGGTATCAACGCTATTACGCCCCGAATAACGCGACCTTGGTGGTAGTGGGTGATGTTGATCCTAAGCAGGTCTTTAGTTTGGCAGAACAATACTACGGTCAGTTACCTGCGCGTGAAGTGAGCTATTACAAGCCACGTATTGAAGCGCCACAAGTGGGGCAACGTCGGGTTGAGATTAAGGCAGTGGCCAAACTGCCTTACCTGTTAATGGGCTATAAGGTGCCGGTATTAAATACCATTGAGGATCGATCTGAAGCCTATGCTTTAGCTGTATTGGCTGGGATTTTAGATGGTGGCCGCAGTTCACGCTTGAGCAAGCATCTAGTCCGTGGACAAGAGATCGCCGCCAGCGCAGGTGCAGGCTACAGCTTATATGCGGCACAAGACTCGCTGTTTTTATTCGATGGTACGCCGCGTTCAGGCACTAGCATTGATCAACTACAAGCAGCCATCGAAGCACAAATTGATCAGTTGAAAGATGAGTTGGTGAGTGCAGCGGAGCTACAACGGGTGAAGGCTCAGGTGGTTGCAAATGAAACCTATCAGCTGGATTCGGTTCAGCGCCAAGCCTATGTCCTCGGCTCCTTAGAGACGGTAGGTTTAGGTTGGCAGAGCATGCAGCATTACAGTCGTGAAATTAATAAAGTCGACGCCAATGCAGTACTTGCAGTGGCGCGAAAATATTTAATCGAAGACAAGCAAACAATCGCTGTATTAACCCCAGTCAGTGAGCAGTCAGAGCTCGCTAAGAATGAGCGCTAAGTGATGATTAATAGGAGTAGTACGATGAAAGTATGGCTAGGGGTTTTAGCGAGCACCTTGATTTTATGGCAGAGCGCATCAGCCTTGCCGCAGATTCAATCATGGACTACAAACAATGGCGCACGCGTCTATTTCGCACCCTCAGATGAATTGGCTATGGTCGATGTGGCGATTACCTTAGACGCAGGCAGTGAACGTGATGGTTCTTTAGCAGGCTTAGCTACCCTAACGCATCGTCTGTTAGATAAGGGTGCAGCCGATATGGATGCCGATGCTATTGCGGCACGCTTTGAAGATGTGGGGGCGCAATACGGCACCAGTGTCAGCTTGGATCGCTCAATGATTACACTGCGTAGTTTGTCAGATGAAGCGCTGTTTCAGTCTGCAGTTGATACCCTGCTTAAGGTCATTGCAAAGCCCAGTTTTCCACAGCGTGATTTTGAGCGTGAAAAGAATCGCTTACTGATTGCGATACAAGATGGTCAGCAAAGTCCTAGTGACATTATTAGCAAAGCTTTTTATGCAGCGATCTATGCGGATCATCCCTATGCTCAATCTGCTCAGGGTTCAGCAGAGTCAGTGCAGGCGATTCAACGCTCAGATATTGAAAAATTTTACCAACAATACTTCATAGCAAACACAGCAGTTGTTGCCATAGTCGGTGATCTTACTCGTGATAAAGCGGAGCAACTCGCTACAAATATTAGTCAGGCATTAGCTAGTGGCCAGCCTACGCCGAAAAGTGTGGCAGTAGCCAACTCAAAATCCAAACAGGAACATATAGTCTTTCCTTCGCAACAGGCTCATGTACGTATCGGTCAGTTAGGTGTTGCACGTGGTGATCCAGATTATTTCTCTTTGTATGTCGGCAACCATGTTTTAGGCGGTGGTGGTTTCACCTCGCGTTTAGTAGAAGAAGTGCGTAGCAAGCGTGGCCTGTCTTACAGCGTTTATAGTTACTTCATGCCATTACAGCAGCCGGGTCCCTTTGTGATCGGATTACAAACACGTGCTGATCAAGCACAGCAGGCATTACAAGTATGTCTGGATGTGTTGAATAAGTATCAAACAGAAGGCCCCAGTGAAGCAGAGCTGGAATTAAGTAAGCGCAATATTATTAGTGGTTTCCCATTACGTATTGATAGCAATCGAGACGTCTTGGGTTATCTCTCTATGATTGGCTACTATCAATTGCCTCTCAGCTACTTAGCAGACTTTAGTGCAAAGATTGAAGCAGTGGGTGTTGAAGACGTGCGTCAGGCCTTTCGTAAGCACGTAGACTTAGATTCTCTAGTGACGGTTATTGTTGGTAATGAAGCAGCCGCGAAGTAATCAGAAAAATCTAAGCAAGGCGCCACAAAATGTTCGCATTATTGCGGGCCAATGGCGTGGTCGCTTACTGCCCGTGGCGCAGGCCGATGGTTTGCGCCCAACTGCTAATCGCGTGCGTGAAACACTGTTTAATTGGTTGCAGTTTGATATCCATGGCCGCAGCTGCTTAGATCTTTTTTCTGGTAGTGGTGCCTTAGGTTTCGAGGCCGCATCGCGTGGTGCAAGCAAGGTAACGCTGGTCGAGAGAGAGTCATCGATTGCTAATGTCTTACGGCAACAAGTCACAGCTCTATCGGCAACGCAGGTTGAGGTAATACAGGCCGATGCATTGAGTTTTATTAAAACCTGTGATCAGCAATACGATCTCATATTTCTGGATCCACCATTTCAGCATTTCACGATAAGTGAGGTTCTGGATGCGGTCTTAGCCGCAGGCATTATTAATAGTGATGGCATGATTTATCTGGAAGCAGAACGGAATGCGTTGCCCAAGTCGTTAGCCAAGCCTTGGTGTTGGTGGCGACAGGCCAAGGCGGGTCAAGTAGAATACGGTTTAATTCAGCAACAAGAACAGGCGCCTTAAGGCGAAAGCATATGCTTAAAACAGCGATTTACCCCGGTACCTTTGATCCAGTGACTAACGGTCATAGTGATTTAGTGCGGCGGGCACTCAAGGTGTTTGATCGCATAGTATTAGGTATCGCTGCCAGCCCTAGTAAACAACCGGTGTTTGATTTGGAGCAGCGCGTGAGTTTGGCGCAAGCCGTATTTCATGATATGCCACAAGTTGAAGTCTGTGGTTTTTCTGGCTTGTTGGTTAACTTTGCCAAACAACAGAAAGCAGTAGCAATCTTGCGTGGGCTGCGTGCCGTTTCTGATTTTGAATATGAATTCCAATTAGCCAGTATGAATCGCCAGCTGGATAGCGAGTTGGAGTCATTCTTTCTTACCCCAGCAGATGAATTTTCTTTTGTTTCTTCTAGCCTAGTGCGCGAAGTAGCATTTCTTGGCGGCGATGTCTCACCTTTCGTCCATCCAATAGTTGCCGAGGCCTTAGCCAACAAGCCTAAGCCTTAGACTTGTAAGCGTCCTCACTATGGCCTTATATATTACTGATGAATGCATTAACTGTGACGTCTGTGAGCCAGAGTGTCCAAATGACGCTATCTTTGAAGGCGAAGAAATCTACCAGATTCATTTTAATAAATGCACAGAATGTGTTGGCCACTTTGATTTGCCTCAATGTGTTGAAGTCTGTCCCGTAGATTGCATCTTGCTAGACAGCACTCAAGTCGAATCACGGCAACAGCTGGAAGTTAAATATCAGCAACTGATTAAAACAAAGGGGAGTAAGGGCTAATGCGACAACATATTCTTTTGGCTTTGATTTTTTTGATGATGGGCAACGCGCAAGCGGCTGATCATGGTAATGAGCAAAACATAAAAGCGGCCGTGGTGACGGCGCATCCCCTAGCTAGTCAAGTTGGTAAAGAAATCATTGCGGCCGGTGGTAATGCCTTTGATGCAGCAGTTGCAGTCAGTCTTGCCTTGGCAGTGGTCGAGCCTTATGGCAGTGGCTTGGGTGGTGGTGGCTTCTGGTTATTGCATAGCGCGGCGGATCAGCAAGACGTAATGATCGATGGACGCGAAGTAGCGCCATTGGCGGCACATCCTAATCTCTATCGTAATGCCGATGGCAGCATCAGTAGTGATTCAGTCAATGGCCCGCGTGCAGCAGGTATCCCTGGCATGCTTGCGGCGCTAGAGTTGATCAGTCAGCGTTATGGCCGTTTGCCCTGGCAACAAGTAGTGCTGCCTGCAGTCACTTTAGCCGAAGAGGGGTTTATACCTCACGCGCGTTATCTCAAATATCTCAAGATGCGGCGACAGGTTCTGAACCCTGCCGCCGCACGTATTTTTGCACCGAAGGCAATGCAGGCTAAGGATAAGATCGTGCAGCATGATCTAGCTGCCACGCTCAGTCGTATCGCCGATCTAGGGGCCGATGATTTTTATCGTGGTGAAACAGCACAGCGTTTAGTAGCAGCTGTGAAGGCAGCTGGTGGTATTTGGCAGTTGGATGATCTGAAACAATACCAAGCGCTGGTTCGCAAACCACTGCAGGCTGAATATAAAAATCTACAATTAGTGCTGCCACCGTTACCGACTTCCGGTGGTTTAGTCATGTCACAGATACTAGCGATGCTAGAACAAGAGGTGATACCTTTAAGGCATGATGCTGAAAGTATTCATCTTGTGGTTGAGGCGATGCGTCGTGCCTATCGTGACCGAGCAATATATATGGGTGATCCAGCGTTTATTCAAGTACCGATACAGAAGCTATTGGCAGCGGATTATGCAAAGGCAAAGTTTTCAGATTTTAATCCAGAGCGAGCCAGTCTAAGTAGTGATCTAGAAAAGCCAGCGACAGCTAAGGGTGAGGACACTACACATTTTTCGATCTTAGATCGTGAAGGCAATTATGTGGCGGCCACCCTGTCGATCAACTATCCCTTTGGTAGCGGCTTCGTCGCTGAAGGGACTGGTGTTTTGCTGAACGATGAGATGGATGATTTTGCACTAGCACCAAACCAAGCTAACGTCTGGGGTTTGGTCGGTGGTGTGGCCAACGAGATTCAACCCGGTAAGCGTATGCTCTCAAGCATGACGCCTTTATTTATACGTGATCAGAACCGCTTGCTGATTATTGGCACGCCAGGTGGTAGTCGCATTATTAGTATGCTGACGCTAGCGGCGCTACGTTTTTCGCAAGGATTACCAGTAGCTGATATTGTCGCTGCTCGTCGCTTCCATCACCAATACTTGCCCGATGAGATTCAATTTGAATTGGGTGCGCTGAGTACGCTAGAGCAAAATAAACTGGCTGCAAAAGGGCATAAGCTGAATGAGTTGAAGCGCAGTTATGGTGACATGCATGGCATTGAATGGATCTTGCCTAGTGGCAAGGTAAAGGCTGCGGCCGATCCTAGAGGACATGGCTCTGCGCTAGTGTTTGATTAAGCGTGTTCTGCTATTAGTGTTGGCATGTTGGGCAGTAAGCGCTACTACGTTGGCTAATCCGCAGATTGAGTAGAATACTCTGGCAGTTCACACAGGCTTCACCTGCTCGTCCGTATACCTTTAGTTCCTGACTAAAGTAACCCGGCTTACCTTCTTCGTTAACAAAATCACGTAGGCTGGTGCCGCCCTGTGCAATCGCTTTTTTTAGGATGTGTTGANNTGTTGAATATGCTCTATTAGGATGGCATAGCGTTTTTTTGAGACACGGCCCGCAGCGCGCTTTGGATGGATGCCAGCGGCGAATAAAGATTCGGCAGCATAGATGTTGCCAACCCCAACCACGATATGGGAATTCATAATGAATTCCTTAATGCTGCCGTTACGCCCACGCGAGCGTTGAAACAAATAATCAGCATTACATTCTGCTGCGAATGGTTCGGGGCCTAGAGGTGCAATCAAACGATGTTGTTCAATAGGTTCTTCAGTCCAGAGTACAGCGCCAAATTTTCTTGGGTCACGTAGACGTAGGATGCCACTGCTCAGGATGAGTTCAAAACGATCGTGTGCTTTGGCTTGGCTATTCGGAGGTGCAATGCGCAGACTGCCGGACATGCCGAGGTGAATAATTAAGCAGCCCTTGGCGGTGTTGAGCAAAAGATATTTGGCGCGTCGACTAATTGATTCAATGCGCTGGCCTACCAGTAACTCAGCTAAATTCTGTGGGATCGGCCAGCGTAGTTTAGGGCTATGTGCGATTACGCCGAGGACGGTGGCCTCAGTGACGTGACGCTCTATGCCACGTTTGGTTGTTTCGACCTCAGGTAGTTCTGGCATGATCTAAGTTGCACACACCGGCTGCATGGCGATCGCTTCAATCTCTACCAATAGGTCACTACGACACATGTCAGCATGAAAGAATTGAACATGTTCTAGCGAGCCTAGACGAGTGGCCAGGGCGGCTCGCAATTCAGCATAGTCTTCGGCATTTTTAATATAGACCTTGAGCTGCGTCATATTTTCTAATGCAGTTTTTGGAAAATCAGACTGCTCAGCATTTACTAATAACTGTTCAATATTGCGTAGGCATTCTTGTAGCTGTGCTAAGGCTTGGTCTTGATGCCGAGTCTCATGGCCAATGATGCTTGCTGTGCCTGAGATAAATAAAACATGTTGTGTCGCGGTGGTATGCAATAGCGCTCGGGCAAATAGAGGCGCATCTTTGCTATAGCTCACTGGGTAATTAAAGGCGTTAACTTGGCGCGGGTTCTCTATACTGATGCCAGCCTGTTTAGCCGCTATAAAATAGAGCTGAAAGCCGCTGGCATGATGACCTATGACAGTGGCTGCTGGATACTTGGGCTCACTAGAGCTGACGGCATGTTCTTGATAAGCCTGGCTTCGGCCCGAGCAAAACTGTTGATAGGCATTGACCTGATCACCCTCAGTAATGTTGGGGAAGTAGCTCCAGGTGCGTAGCAATTGCGGATAGCCATGTTTTTCCATCAGTTGAAAGATGCGGCTGTAGCCTGCATAGCTGGCAGCAGACATGTCATCTGTTTGCAGCTCACTGCTTGATACAACGGCCAGTAGATAGTCGTCGTTGTGGAAGACAGAGGCTGACTGTTCAACGGCTAAAGGTGTTAGTCCCTGCCATTGATCGTAGCAAGTGTTTGCCTGTAAGCCCTGCAGTGGGATCAATAAGTCGCTATCGGTAGACGGTTGATTGCCATAACAGAGTCTAAAGCCAGCCTGATCATCACTGTTGCTCGTACTGAGGTGTAGTTGCTGTTGTTTAGTATCCATGTCGCTATGATTTGGCAGAATGTGCCGTTGCATGCTTGATCTTAGGTTTTCCTATCGCTTCTGTCTGTGGGCTATTAAAACCTTGCTGACAGACTGCTAATAGTATCATTTTCAGGTGTCGAGATAACCCTTGTTCAAATTCATATCTATACATCGAGATCTATAGTTTTCATCGACTAATCCTTGTTTGCACTGGTCGCTTGCTTGCGGGGGCTGCTCGGCCTAAGTATCATCAGGTGTTCTTATTAGAATGGATTTTTAAATGCAGCTCTTAGACGGATTACTCGAGTGGACCCTGTGGCAAGAAGGCCTCTTTGTCCTAGCAAGCACCCATCTCACGATTGTTTCAGTGACGCTCTATCTGCATCGCTGTCAGGCGCATCGTGCGGTCGATCTGCATCCTCTAATCAGTCACGTGTTTCGTCTATGGTTGTGGCTGACTACCGCTATGGTGACGCGCCAATGGGTGGCGGTACATCGTAAGCATCATGCCAAAACTGAGACCGATGAAGATCCACATAGTCCGCAGGTGCTGGGTATATGGCAGGTGATGTCGCAAGGTGCTGAGCTGTATGCGCGTGCCGCGCGTGACCCTGAGATTAGCCGTGAATATGGTCATGGCACCCCAAATGATTTCATTGAGCGCCATGTTTACTCGCGCTACTCGAGTCTAGGCATCATTATTTTATTAATCGCATTTGTCACACTATTTGGTTCTATGGGGCTGACTTATTGGGCAATTCAGATGATATGGATCCCTATCTTTGCCGCTGGATTTATCAATGGCGTAGGGCACTATTGGGGCTACCGCAATTTTGAGACCGATGATTCCGCAACCAATCTAATGAATGTTGCCTTTGTCGTCGGTGGCGAAGAACTACATAATAATCATCATGCCTATCCGAGCTCTGCCAAGTTTTCCATCCGACCATGGGAGTTCGACTTGGGTTGGGGTTACATCTGGCTGCTGAAGAGCGTTGGTTTGGCCTCTGTGCGTAAGGTTGCGCCACGCCCACTGGCAAGTGACCGTTATTCTACGACTTTAGATTTAGAGGCCGTTAGTGCAATGGTGTCTAGCCGATTACATTTGATGGCAGATTATGCGCATAAGGTCACCCTGCCGATACTGCGAAAGGAAATGGGGTTGGCCGATGATGTGTATAAACGGGCGCTCAGTCGTATTAAAAAGACCTTAGTACTAGAGCCTGACCAAGTCAGTCACGCTAAGTTACATGAGCTGAATCAAGTATTGGCCGACAGTGAGCAATTGCGTGTGGTTTATGAGTGCCAGCAACAGTTGAAGCAATTATGGCGACAACGTTATGAAAATAATGAGGGTTTATTACATGCTTTGGCGGAATGGTGCCAAATGGCCGAGCAGACCGGAATAGAGATACTGCAAGATTTCGCGCAGTCGTTAAAGGGCTACCGATTGCAGCCCGTATATAACTACGCGAAGTAAGCGAATTACTTGATTTTTGCTTCTTTGTACATCACGTGCTGACGTACAACAGGATCAAATTTCTTCATCTCTAATTTGTCTGGCATAGTACGTTTGTTTTTGGTCGTAGTGTAAAAATGACCGGTACCGGCACTAGAAACTAATTTAATTTTATCGCGCATTGTTCTGGTCCTTACTTAACTGCTTCGCCACGACCGCGGATTTCCGCAAGTACTGTGTCGATGCCTTTTTTATCGATAATACGCATACCTTTTGTGGATACACGTAGTTTGACCCAGCGCTTTTCACTTTCCACCCAAAAACGGTGGGAATGTAGGTTCGGTAAGAACCAACGACGCGTTTTATTGTGAGCGTGAGAAACGTTGTTTCCCGCTACAGGTCGTTTACCTGTTACTTGGCAGACTCTAGACATAATGATTTAAATCAGTTCAATATTATTCTGTTAGGGCGGCGTACGTTAGCAGAAAGCTTCGGCAGAGACAACATTTTAGCAATAAAACAGCCTATAAAGTGGCACTATTAATAGAACATCAAGAGAACCTAAGAAGAATAAGAAAAATGGACATAATTTTTATAAAAGAACTCAAGATTGACGCCGTGATCGGTGTTTTTGATTGGGAGCGACAAATTCGGCAGCGTATCAGTATCGATTTAGAGATGGGTACTGATATTAGTGCGGCCGCGGCTAGCGATGGAATTGCAGATACGCTCGACTATAAGGCCGTATCACAGCGCATTCGCGTCTTAGTCGAAGAAAGCCAGCCACAATTAGTCGAGCTGCTAATTGAGTTAATTGCAAAAACGCTGATGGCTGAATTTAACATCCCTTGGTTACGTATTTCGATTGCTAAACCAGGTGCTGTACGTGGTTCTGCCGCTGTTGGTGTGGTGATTGAACGTGGGCAGAAGCCCTCATGATAAGAGTTTTTGTTGGGATCGGTAGTAATATCGATAAGCACCTACACATCAATCAGGTGTTATTCGAGCTCAGTGAGCGATTTGATAACTTACAGGCCTCGCCGGTGTATGAAACGGAGGCAGTAGGCTTTGTTGGTGATAGTTTTTATAACTTAGTCGTCGCCTTTGACACGGATATGCAGCCAGATGAGGTCTTTACCTACTTGCGCACATTAGAGGCAGCCCATGGCCGTCGCCGGACTAGTGCCAACCAGTTTGTGCCGCGAACCTTGGATTTAGATCAATTACTGTACGGTGATCAGCAGATCGACACCGATACAGTCAAGGTGCCAAACGATGATATCTTGAAATATCCCTTTGTACTCAAGCCTTTAGTGGATATTTCTGGCGATATGATCTGTCCTGGGCGTGATTGTTCCTTTCGTACACTATGGCAACAGCAGTCCGATAAGTATGAGCCTTTACGTCAGGTCTTCTTGAATTAGGCTCTGACGTATTTGCTTACCCAAGGGTGATCAATTGCTCAGGGTGCGGCCGCCATCAACGGCAATAATTTGGCCAGTAATGTAATCTGGACCATTGCTTAGAAACTGTACGGTTTTAGCGATATCACGCGGATGGCCTTCACGTTTAAGTGCGGTGCGATCAATGATTTCCTGATGTACCGATTCATAGGCTTCCACTTCTGGCCACATAATTGCGCCTGGTGCGACGCCATTAACGCGTATCTCAGGCGCCAATTCGCGTGCCAAAGATTTGGTCATGGCGATTAATCCGGCCTTGGCGATAGAATAGATTGGATAACCTTTTAGCGGTCGATCACCGTGGATGTCGACAATATTAACGATAGATCCGTTGTTTTCGCGTAAGAAGCGGCTGCAGGCTTGGCTTAGAAATAAAGGGGCTTGTAGATTCACCGCGATTAAATCATGCCACTGTTCGAGATCGATTTGTTCCATCTCAGTGGGATAAAAGGTTGAGGCATTATTGACTAAAAGATCGATGCGACCCCAGGCAGCAGCGGCTTGTTTTGCCAAATCGGGTAGGCGTTCAATCTGCTTTAGATTAAAGGCAACCGTGACCACGCTATGGGGACGGACCGCATTCAATTCAGCAGCTAAGGCATCGGCCAGTTCGGCCGAGGAATTGTGATGTAAAACGATATTCATACCGGCTGCGTGCAGCACGCGTGCTGTTTCGGCGCCGATACGCTTTGCGGCACCCGTTAACAAGGCAACCTTAGTCGTTGTATGTTCGGTCATAAAATTTTCCGTTTTGGATAGTCTATTCTTATTCAGCTATTCTTATTTTGAGTATTGTTACTGATCTATTTTTAATAGGCCATGCTGAAAAAAATAAATATATGATGGGCGTTATGATAAAGACTAGCGTAACTATTAGATCAATCACAACGCGAGCACACTAAGACTACAAGAGTTAGGGTGCCCTCGAATAGATGTGTAAGTCAGTCTATTAAGCCCTGCCCAGTACACAAACAAGAACATAAGCATCCGATTCACTGAGTAAGTTAAGCCGGCGACCTAAGACCTTATGGATACGATACAACTTATTTGGTTGGGAATAGTGCAAGGACTGACTGAGTTCTTACCGATTTCTAGCTCTGCGCATCTGGTGTTGTTATCAAAACTACTGGAATGGCCAGATCAAGGATTACTCATCGATGTCGCGGCCCATGCCGGTAGCTTGCTTGCGGTCTTGGTCTATTTTCGTGTGCAGCTATGGCAAATGATGTCTGCCTGCATCGCTCCAGGTGTGAGTAAGAACAGTGAGGAGTTGCGCTTAGTCGGCCATCTTTTTGTTGCCACCTTACCGATCGTGATAGTCGCTCTTTTTGCTGCCGATTGGATTGAGCGATATACGCGTGATCCGTTCATCATTGCAATCACTACGCTGGTGTTTGCGCTGCTGCTTGCCTATGCCGCACTCAGTGCGCGTGAACTACGCGATGAATATCAATTGAGCCTAAGAGCTGTGATTTTGATTGGTTGTGCACAAGTGCTTGCCCTTATCCCGGGGACATCTCGTGCTGGAATTACGATGACGGCCGCTTTGATGTTGGGACAACATCGCACGGCAGCGGCACGCTTTTCCTTTTTGTTGTCAATTCCAACTATCTTTGGTGCCGTTGTTTTTAAGGTGCGTGATCTATCAACACAGGCGATAGCGATTGATTGGTCTGATCTATGTTTGGTTATCGTGGTTTCAGCGCTGGTCGCCTATCTTTGTATTGTTGTCTTTCTGAGATTGATTACAACGATAGGTTTAATCCCATTTGTTGTTTATCGTCTTGCGCTGGGTGGTGCCTTGTTGGTTTTCTTATAGTCTTGCTTAAAGCGCCTGACCTTCCTTAGCCTTATTCATGCCTTGTTCTAGCGCATGACATCTTGCCTTTTCTAGGGCATCACCAATCTCCTTACCCTGCAGGCGTTGTTGTTCTGCCATGGGCAGTCGCACTAAGCCGATATCACCGGCTATCTGACTAACTGCACGCAGTCGTTGTTGCATTACATCGGCAGACTCTGGTGGTGTTAACAGTGCTGCAATCAGGCGCATGGCCTCCAGAATATGTTGGCAGCGATCATTGCGACGAAACACATCCAGCGCAGATAACATCTTTAAATTTTCTGCCGCGGAATGAGAAAAGAAGTGCTCGCATGCAAGCCAATGCTTCGCCATCAACAGGGTCTCTTGTTGTAAGGCTTTCGGTGTAGCGAAATAACTCAAAATAGTTTCACAGCGGATGAAGTCAAATCCCTGCTGTTGCTGGCAGGCGAGTAATACGCTGGCACTAAAGCGAATATCTGCATTTGGTAACTGAGCCAATTGGGTCAGCGTAGCGCGCTGCTTTTCCAAGCCTAGCGCAAGTTCAGGTGCCAGCTGGGTCAAGGCCTTATGTTCTAGCAGCACCTGGAAATAGATCTGTGCCTGCGGACAGCTCAAGGCCTTCTGTGTTTCCTGCCAGACGCGTTCCCTCGAGAGTAAGCCCAACTCACCAGACTCAGCAATCGCGCACATTAATGCGGATGTCGATGGGCTGATGCTAAAGCCTAGAGGGTTTAACTTGGTGGCAAAACGAGCGACTCGTAATACACGTAAAGGGTCTTCTGCAAAGGCCGCTGAGATATGCTGCAGTTTGCGTTCTTGAATATCTTTCAAGCCACCGTAAGGATCGATGAGATTGCCATCAGCATCTTCTGCAATGGCATTGATCGTTAGATCACGGCGAATTAAGTCTTCCTCTAAAGTGACCTCTGGTGCGGCATGCACAGTGAAGCCAGTATGCCCCTTAGAGACTTTACGTTCGGTTCTAGCGAGGGCGTATTCTTCTTTACTTTGTGGATGCAGGAAAACAGGAAAGTCTTTGCCTACTTGCTGATAACCAAGTGCAATAAGTTCGGCTGCCGTTGCGCCAACGACCACCCAGTCACGTTCGAACACCGGTAGGTCTAACAGTCGATCACGGACTGCACCGCCAACAAGATAGGTCTGCATGATGTCTTATTAAAGTTGAACTAAGCTACAGTTTACATGCTTAGGTAGCGCACAGAAAAGAATTGTATGGCTGAGAATGATATCTCAGCCGGTGCTACTACTTTTTAAGATAGCTGGGTGCGATCGATTCTAATGACGTTGGGCAGGGGGTGCATTCGCCGCAGACACTATCTAGTGATAATGATCTAAAATTATCCACCGACATCGGCTTGCCCGGAACCAACTCTAACATCATCGCTTGCAGCTTGGAGAGCGTCGGCGGCAGTGAAATCACCCAACGAGAATGACCAGAAAACTTACCGGTCAATTCGACCAGCTGCTTTAAGGTATAGATATTAGGACCACAGAGCTCATAACTGTTGCCATAACTGTCTATCTGCTCAAGAGAGTTAGCCATGGCGGTAACCACATCACCAACATAAACTGGGGCGAAACGTGCGTTGCCACAAGCTAGCGGGAAAACCCCTGGGGTGAAACGCAGTAAATCGGCAAAACGATTAAGAAAGCTATCGCCTGGGCCAAAAATAACCGATGGTTTAAAAATAGTGATATCAATGTCACGACAGTTATTAAGCAAAGTTTCTGCTTTACCCTTGCTGCGTAAATAGTGACTAGGCCCATCAACATCTGCATGTAAGGCACTGAGTTGGAGCATGCGTGGGATGGCGTTACTAATGCAGGCCTGCAGGGCATTTTGAGTGATCGCATAGTGTGCGGCGTCAAAACCGCTGCCATCACGGCCTTTCTCATTGAGTATCCCAATTAAATTGATCAGGACATCGCAGGATTGAGTTTCTCGCACGAGCTCAGATGCTGAGTACTCGGGGCAGTGATGTAGCGTTAAATTAGGCAGGTCAGAAATAGCTGTGGCAGTCGCTAGTTTTCGGCTAAGCACACGTATCGTGTGTCCTTCTGCCGTTAAACGACGACAAAGTTCACTACCAACAAAGCCGCTACCACCTAATATTGCAATTTTTTTAGTCATGATAGCTACAGTATAGCGAAAGCTAGTGTCAGGGGAGTGGCTAGAACAGTCTCTGTACTACTTAGCACAGGATCGGTTTATTCTGCAGCTTAAGCTTGTTTTCCCCTGCGTTTTCAGATAAAAATAGATTTTAGAGTAAAGCCATCCGGGTTTGCTTTTCTTTTTTAATCCACCAGCCTGAGAGGCCTAAAATCGTGAGTGAAAATATCACAGCTGTAAGTGATACATCGTTTGAAGAAGATGTTTTAAAGAGCGAACAACCCGTATTAGTTGATTATTGGGCAGAGTGGTGTGGTCCATGCAAAATGATTGCTCCAGTATTAGAAGATATTGCCAGTGAGTATGCAGGGCGATTGAAGATCGTTAAGCTGAATATCGATGAAAACCCAGAAACACCACCAAAATTTGGTATTCGTGGCATACCTACCCTGATGATTTTTAAGGCAGGTGAAGTACATGCGACCAAAGTGGGTTCGTTATCCAAGTCACAACTGACCGCCTTTATTGATCAGAGTATTTAAGGTTGTAGATGCTAATTTCGTAACAACTGAAATCAGGCTTGCTGTATGGGGTAGACGATGCCCCATAATAGTGATACTTTGACAACTGAATCGCGCTTCCAAGCGCGCCCTCGCCTTACCGATCTCTATATTTAAAAACAATTTCTTATTCGGCTACGTGTGGCGAGCCACTATTATCTTTGCGGAAATTCTCTTTTGTCCGCCGTTATCGTTCTCAATACTTAAACAATCCAAGAACCCAAGAACCCATGAATCTTACCGAACTGAAGAAAAAATCCGCCGCAGAACTCGTTGATCTAGCAAACTCTATGGGCATAGAAAATATAGCCCGATCCCGAAAACAAGATATTGTCTTCTCTATCCTTAAGGCGCATGCCAAGAGTGGCGAGGATATCTTTGGTAATGGTGTACTTGAGATCCTGCAAGATGGCTTTGGCTTCTTACGTTCGGCAGATTGTTCTTACCTAGCTGGGCCAGATGATATCTATGTCTCGCCAAGTCAGATTAGGCGTTTTGGTTTACGCACCGGTGATACCATCACCGGCAAGATTCGCCCACCCAAAGACAGTGAGCGCTACTTCGCGATGCTTAAGGTTGATGAGATCAACTTTGATACTCCTGAGAACGCAAAATCCAAAGTATTATTTGAAAACCTAACACCACTGCATGCTGAAGAGCCATTATCTTTATCACGCGGTAATGGCAGTACAGAAGATATTACAGCGCGTATTATCGACGTCGTTGCCCCTATTGGTAAAGGTCAGCGTGGCCTTATCGTTTCACCTCCTAAGGCAGGTAAGACGATTATGTTGCAGAACATTGCACAGAGTATTAC
>DGKH01000078.1:0-8325 GCA_002386945.1 Proteobacteria bacterium UBA4575 | reverse complement strand
GTTTCAAGTACCTTCGATGAGCCAGCTAGTAGACACGTACAAGTTGCTGAAATGGTGATTGAAAAAGCCAAACGTCTAGTCGAGCATAAACGTGATGTGGTTATTTTACTTGATTCAATTACCCGTTTAGCACGTGCTTATAACACTGTTGCACCTTCATCTGGCAAGGTCTTAACAGGTGGTGTTGAAGCCAACGCATTAACCCGTCCAAAGCGCTTCTTTGGTGCCGCACGTAATATCGAAGAGGGTGGTAGCTTGACGATCTTAGCCACCGCATTGGTAGAAACTGGCTCGAAGATGGACGACGTGATCTACGAAGAATTTAAAGGCACCGGTAATATGGAGATTCATATGGATCGCCGTATTGCTGAAAAACGCATCTACCCAGCGATCAATATCAACCGCTCTGGCACACGCCGTGAAGAGTTATTGATTGAACCTGATGTGCTGCAAAAGATGTGGATCTTGCGTAAATTCCTACACTCTATGGATGAGCTAGAGGCGATGGAGTTCATGCTTGGACGTATGCAGTCGAGCAAGAATAATGTCGACTTCTTCCATGCGATGAAACGCTAAGCGCAATTCAGTCAGTCGCAAGCCTGAAATAATATTCAGTCTTGCGACTTATCAGTAATCGCCCGATGCCCAATATCACGGCGAAAATAAACATCACGCCAGTTAATAGTCGCAGCCGCCTGATAGGCCCTTGCT
Source organism: Proteobacteria bacterium UBA4575 (assembly GCA_002386945.1). Classification (GTDB taxonomy): domain Bacteria; phylum Pseudomonadota; class Gammaproteobacteria; order UBA4575; family UBA4575; genus UBA4575. The sequence continues at coordinate 7,614 of DGKH01000078.1, read as the reverse complement.
TGCGCTTGTGCAATATCATCTCCTAAAGCACTGACACAGAGCACACGACCACCGGCAGTAACAATGTCTTCACCCTGTCTAGCGGTGCCGGCATGAAAGACTTTGCAATCGTTACCTAAGTCTTGATTCAATCCTGAAATCACTTCACCTTTGGCATAGTCGAAAGGGTAACCACCAGCAGCAAGTACAACACCTAAAGCACTGCGTGGGTCCCAATCTAATTCAGTTGGTTGTAATTCATTCTTCGCTGTTGCCAAGCAGAGTTCGGTGAGATCACTGCGCAGGCGTTGCATAATCGGTTGGGTCTCGGGATCACCAAAACGACAGTTATATTCCAAGACTTTAGGTACACCCTCATCCGAAATCATCAGGCCGGCATAAAGGAAACCTTGGAACGGTTTACCACTGGCCATAAAACCCTGAGCTGTCGGATGGATCACTTCACGCATGATGCGTTGATGCATGGCATCGTCTACCAAAGGGGCTGGTGAATACGCACCCATGCCTCCGGTGTTTGGGCCCAGGTCACCATCATCACGTGCCTTATGATCTTGTGAGGTAGCCAACGGTACCACTACATCATGATCAACCATGCAGATGAAACTGATCTCTTGGCCGTAGAGGAATTCTTCAATCACAATCTTTTGACCAGCGGCACCATGTGCCTCGCCGCTAAGCATATCGTGTACCGCTTGCTGCGCTTCATCTGCAGTCTGTGCAATGACGACACCCTTGCCGGCAGCAAGACCATCGGCCTTGATTACGATTGGTAAATCTTGTTGTGCAAGAAAATCTAATGCTGGTGTGATTGCAGTGAACTCACCATAGGCCGCAGTAGGAATGCCATGCTCTTGCATAAACTGTTTAGCAAAGCTCTTTGAACCTTCCAGCTGAGCATTAAACTTTCGTGGACCAAAAATATTCATACCGGCAGATTGGAACTCATCAACAATGCCAGCGACCAGAGGTGCCTCAGGACCAACAACAGTTAGGTCAATCTGCTGTTCTTGGGCGAATGAAAGTAAGGCAGTAATATCATCACTAGCAATGGCGATATTCTCAATGCCTACTTCTTGTTCAGTGCCGGCGTTACCGGGAGCGACATAAACGATTGCTACATCGTCTGATTGCTTCAGCTTCCATGCCAATGCATGTTCGCGTCCACCATTGCCAATGACTAATATTTTTTTCATAGCTTATTCATTCTAGGTAAATCGTGGGAGTACATAGAGTAATGCCAATGGCAGGCTGAATACTGCTAAAACATTACCGATTAATACTATAGCAGATACCTTGCTAGGTTCTTGCGCATAGCGTTTGGCCAATAAGAAATTCATTACCGCTGGTGGGAGTGTGCCAAACAATAGTAATGCTGCAGTTTGGATTGGCTCTAAATTAAAAAGCTGGCTGAACAAGAACGCTAGACTAAATCCAATCACGGGTGTCATCAGGCCATGCGCAAGGCCTAAACGCCAATGACTAAATTGAGCATGACTGAGCTGTACGCCTAAGCCAAACAGCATCAATGGCACAGCAATATCACCAAGCATCCTGATAGGTAAAATAATTGTTGGGGTGATCTCTACCGTAGTCAGCTGTAATCCTAGTGCAAGAAATGCTGCAAGAATTGCAGGTGAAGATAGACTGAGATACCACTTGGATGCTCGATTCAAAATATAAGTAGCAATTGCAAAGTGCGCCAGATTGCCAACTAGGAACAAGATTAAGGCAGGTGCTAAGGCAGCATCACCTAAGGCCAATAACATCAACGGTAGGCCGACATTACCTGCGTTATGAAACATTAAAGGAGGTGCTATGGTTCGATATTCTGTGTTGAGTAAACGGCTCAGAGGTAAAGCCAGCAAGCCGGTGGCCAACATCAGTAGCAATGCGACAAAGGCTAGTAGGGCATTACTCTGTAATGCAAAGTCATGCTCAATCAGAGAAGCAAAGACCAATGCCGGTATGAAGACATTGAGATTAATATTATTGATTGAATCGAGCTGAGGGTTTTGCCAGCGGCCAATGAGGATGCCGAGTAAGACAATCGCAACAATTGGGAACATGATCTGGACAATGTGAATAAAGATTGCGCTTGAGATCATGTCATGCACGTATTAGATAGGTTCATATTTCAGGCTGGATAATATTGCGCTTATATTATCCAGCCTGAAATGTTTTGGCTTAGTGTCGGAAGTGACGCACACCGGTGTAGACCATGGCGAGTCCATGCTCATCAGCAGCGGCAACAACATCTTCATCATTGCGTGAACCACCCGGTTGGATGATGGCTGAAATACCTGCGGCATGAGCCATATCAATACCGTCACGGAATGGAAAGAATGCATCTGATGCCATCACAGCACCGGTCACCACGAGGTTTTCATCTGCTGCCTTGATGCCAGCAACCTTGGCTGAGTAAACGCGACTCATCTGGCCAGCGCCGACCCCAATAGTTTGCTCTGCACGGGCGTAAACAATCGCATTCGACTTAACGAACTTAGCCACCTTCCATGCAAACAATAGATCACGAATCTGTTCTTCGCTGGGTTGTATCTTGGTCACTACGCGTAAATCTGCAGCACCAATAATTGCAAAGTCTTTATCTTGAACCAACAGGCCACCATTGACGCGGCGTAAGTCATGGCCAGAGTAATCGGCTTCAGTACTAGTGCAATCTAATACGCGTGTATTGGGCTTGCGACTTAGAATCTGTTCTACACCAGCCTCCATGCCAGGGGCGATAATCACTTCGACAAATTGTTGCTCTAAGATCTTTGCTGCAAGATCACAGGTCAGTGTTTGATTAAAAGCAATAATGCCACCAAAGGCAGAGGTTGGATCAGTTTGGTAGGCCTTGTCATAAGCCTCATCAATCGAAGCTGCAACTGCCACCCCACAGGGGTTGGCATGTTTGACGATGACACAGGCAGGTGCTGAGAATTGTTTGACACATTCTAGGGCTGCATCGGTGTCGGCAATATTATTAAACGATAGGGCCTTGCCTTGAATAAAGGTGGCACCACTGACACTAGACGCTGCAGCAGAACTTTCAACATAGAAGCTGGCTGACTGGTGTGGGTTCTCGCCATAACGTAAGTCTTGCTTACGTTTAAAGCTTAAGTGTAAGTCGGCAGGGTAGGCTGGGCCTTTCTGATCAGCATCGCTAGTTGCTTGCTGGCCAAGATAGTTAGCAATCATGCCGTCATAACTGGCTGTGTGGCTGAAGGCCTTACGTGCCAGCTCAGTGCGTGTGCTGACGCTGAGACTTTGGCTTTCATTGTCTAATTCAGACACCAGTGTATTGTAATCTTGTGGGTCAACCACAACCGCGACGCGCGCATGATTTTTAGCCGCTGCACGGATCATTGCTGGCCCACCAATATCAATATTCTCAATTGCATCGTCAAAGCTACAATCAGGCTTAGCAATGGTTGCAGCGAATGGATAGAGATTAACAACCACTAGGTCGATAGCAGCAATAGCATGCTCTTGCATCACTGCTTCGTCGGTACCACTACGGCCCAAAATACCACCATGAATCTTTGGATGTAGCGTCTTTACACGGCCTGCCATAATTTCAGGAAAGCCGGTGTGGTCACTGACATCAGTAACCGCAATGCCAGCCTCTTTTAAGGTTTTAGCAGTGCCGCCAGTCGATAAGATCGCGATATTCTTAGCCACGAGTGCCGTGGCAAATTCAATAATCCCACTCTTATCTGAAACACTGATAAGGGCGCGCTGGATGCGGCAAGGTGTTGATTCAGTCATAGTCTTAGCTTAGATCGTATTGCTTAAGTTTTTTGCGAAGGGTGCCACGATTCAATCCCAAATATTGCGCTGCTTTGGTTTGATTGCCTTTGCAATAGCGCATAACTGCGTCTAATAGCGGTCGCTCAACTTCTTCAATGACTAAGCGGTATAAATCTTCTGGCGCATGGCCGTCTAACTTATTGAAATAATTCTGTAGTGACTGTGCAACAGACTCGTGTAAAGCCTGTGTTGGTGCCGGTAAGTGGCTGTCTGAGAGGTCTAAATCGGGCGCAGAGCTGGTCATGCAACTTTCTCCATATGTGTTACTTCGCATTGCATAAAAATTTTAACCATATCGAACTGGCTGTCGGCATCTGTGGCAGCGAAGACTTTCTTTTTAAAGTCATGGCCATTAACAAGGTTATCGAGATACCAGCCAATATGTTTGCGTGCAATCAGCACTCCCTTTTCTTTTCCATAGAGGGAGTAGAGCGAATCCAGGTGATCGAGCATAATAGCCGATACTTCCGACAATGGCGGACTGTCTAATAAATTATTATATTTTAGATAGTGATCGACTTCGCGAAAGAGCCATGGACGACCCTGTGCTGCACGCCCAAGCATAATCGCATCTGCGTTAGTGAATGCCAAGACCTTTTTCGCTTTCTGCGGACTAGTAATATCACCATTAGCCGCTACCGGAATGCTAACGTGTTGTTTAATTAAGCGTATGGTTTCGTACTCTGCCTCACCGAAAAAGCGACAAGCACGCGTACGACCGTGTACCGCAAGCATTTGAATGCCACTGTCTTCCGCAATCTGTGCAATACGTACGCCATTACGATGATCAGGATCACTACCCGTTCTAATCTTTAAGGTCACTGGCACATCAACGGCAGCAACCACACTCGCTAATATTTCGGCAACCAATGGTTCATTCGCCAGTAAGGCTGAGCCAGCCGCAACCTTACAAACCTTTTTTGCTGGGCAGCCCATATTGATATCGATAATATCGGCACCATGATCGGCGTTCAGTTTGGCGGCATAAGCCAGCTGTTTTGGGTCAGAGCCAACAATTTGTACCGAACGTGGGCTGGGCTCATCGAGATGGATGCGGCGTAGTCGAGACTTATCTGAGTTCCATAGTTTGGTATTGGCAGTCAGCATTTCCGATACGGTATAACCCGCACCTAAACGCCGGCAAAGTTTACGAAAGGTGACGTCAGTGACCCCCGCCATAGGTGCCAGTATGAGTGCGTTATCGAGTTCGTGTGGACCGATCTTCATACGTGATTTTGGGAGGTGGAGTGAATGACAAGCATAGGGTCAGTTTAACGAGGATAAAAGTGAGACGCCAAATGCTTTTTGTAAGACGAATGGATTACGACAGTTTATAAGCGATACGCGCCCAATCTTCTTGTATTTTTACCGAAACTAAATCGAAATGCTCACTATAAGCCGCTTTTATATCGTTGACTTGGCTGCTTAAAATGCCAGAAAGGATCAGTTCACCTTTTGGTAGCAGCAAAGTTACAAATTGATCACGCAGTTCAACTAAGGGACCAGCAAGGATGTTAGCAACAACGACTGAAAAACGCTGTCCTACGATATCATTTGCAGTAGCGACATAGACTTGATCTGGGCTGATATCGTTAGCAGCACGATTTTGTTCGGTCGCTCTCAATGCCTGTGGGTCAATATCGATAGCAACTACCGGCTGCGCACCTAGTTTGGCGGCAGCTAAGGCTAAGATGCCACTACCACAACCAAAATCTAAGACGCTCACCTGAGCTAGATCTTGCTTACCTAACCAATGTAAACAAAGATCAGTGGTTGGGTGTTTACCAGTACCAAAAGCGAGTCCAGGGTCGAGCTTAAGACTAATACCTTCTGGCGCAGGGTTTTCCTGCCATGAGGGATAAACCCATAGCTTGCCATAGTGCTTGGCATTGAATTGCTGTTGGAACTTTGCCTGCCAATCAGTTTCATCAATGGTCTCTAATAACACCTGTGTGCCAACCTGAGCATGGTGTGCCAGCGCTTTAATGCTCAGCTCAGCAGCTATCAGATGCTCGAATAAGGCGCTGATATAAAGCTTTGGCCAGAGTGGATGATCGCCGATGGGTGGCTCAAAGATCGGGTTAGATACCCCGTCTTCTTCTAGGCAGAGACTGAGCGCGCCGCAAGAGAGGAGTAAGGCTTCCACCTCATCCAAGGCGGAAGCGTCGAGTTGAACGCGTAATTGTTGCAAGACTAGACCCTAGTCTTGTTTTGCGAGTAGGCGTTCTAAATAATGAATATCAAAGCCACCCTCGGCAAAGCCTGGGTCAGCCATCAATCTCGCTTGTAATGGGATATTGGTCTTGATGCCATCGATGACCATTTCTTGCAAGGCGCCTAACATGCGTTGAACTGCAATCTCACGCGTGTCGCCATGCGTGATTAACTTGCCGATCATTGAATCGTAATTAGGTGGCACGCGATAGCCGCCATAAATGTGTGAGTCCACGCGTACACCTGGGCCACCAGCAGAGTGGAAGTGAGTTATCGTGCCTGGGCTTGGGATGAAGCTATCAGGATCTTCTGCATTCAAACGACATTCGATAGAGTGACCATTCAACTGGATGTCTTCTTGGCGTAGTGTCATTTCCTCACCCGCCGCAATCAACAACTGCTGCTTCACAATATCGATACCAGTAATAAATTCAGTAACGGGATGTTCCACCTGAACACGGGTATTCATTTCAATGAAATAAAACTCACCATTCTCATACAAGAATTCAAAGGTGCCAGCGCCACGATAGCCAATCAGCTTACAGGCGTTGGTACATTGCTTGCCGATCATCTCGCGTAGCTCTTGGCTTAGCCCTGGTGCTGGAGCCTCTTCAATTACTTTTTGGTGACGACGTTGCATAGAACAATCGCGTTCACCTAAATAGACTGCATTGCCATGTGTGTCAGCCAATACCTGAATCTCAATATGGCGTGGAGTACCTAAAAACTTCTCCATATAAAGTGTGCCATTATTGAAGGCTGCTTTGGCTTCTGTGCGCGTTAATGTAATTGCATCGGCCAACTCATCTTGAGTATGTACCACGCGCATACCACGACCACCACCGCCACCAGCGGCCTTAACAATGATTGGGTAACCAATCGATTCAGCTAGTGCAGCATTACTGGAAAGGTTTTCACCCAGTGGCTCAGGACTACCTGGGACACAGGGAACGCCAGCCTCTTGCATCGCTTTTTTCGCTGCAATCTTATCGCCCATTTGACGAATAGTTTCCGCGCGAGGGCCAATAAAAATAAAGCCGCTAGTTTCACAGCGTTCAGCAAAGGCTTCGTTTTCAGAAAGAAAGCCATAACCAGGATGAATCGCAGTGGCATCAGTGAGCTCTGCTGCACTAATAATAGCTGGGATATTTAAATAGCTATCAGTCGATGGTGCTGGACCTATGCAGACTGACTCGTCGGCTAATTTGACGTGCTTTAAATCGCGGTCCACATCAGAGTGTACTGCAACGGTTTTGATACCTAACTCACGACAAGCTCGCAAGATGCGCAATGCAATCTCGCCACGGTTGGCAATAACAACTTTTTCTAACATGCGTACTCGATAGGGTAGTTTTATTCGATGATGAACAGTGGCTGACCAAACTCAACGGGTTGGCCATTTTCAGCCACCATTTGTTTGATGACACCAGACTTGTCGGCTTCAATTTGATTGAGCATCTTCATGGCTTCAATAATGCAAAGTGTGTCACCTTCTTTAACGCTCTTGCCGACTTCGACAAAGGGCGCTGAGCCCGGTGATGGCGCTTCATAAAACGTACCGACCATAGGTGAAGTGACAACATGACC
>DGKH01000028.1:7347-7619 GCA_002386945.1 Proteobacteria bacterium UBA4575 | reverse complement strand
TGGTGCTGGACCACTACCTGGTGACGATGAACTAGCGATCGGTACCATGATGATAATATCACCGACCATTATTGGGGCGAAATCAGCCCAACTATTAGAGGTAAGTACAGATGACAAAGTCAGACACAGAAGCAGGTACTTTATCGCCTTAGTAATAGAGGAGGTTTTCATCGAATAATGAGATCCAACCGTTAGTTAAGTTGCTTAATTGAATCATTTGTGACAATTGGGTTGGCTACAAGGACAAATAACCCAGGCTATCCTTTGAAAAA
>DGKH01000028.1:5618-7191 GCA_002386945.1 Proteobacteria bacterium UBA4575 | reverse complement strand
TATGAGACTCTCAAATTCAAAAGGCGGCAGATTTCAAGGAGAGATATTTCTGAAGTTTAGACATTAGCGATAATCGTCTGAATGGGTGATAGACCTCAGATGGATAGAAATAGGGACACTTAATGAATGGGACTTGGGAAGTTGGAGATTGGCTTGGTTTTATCTCGCTGGTTGAGGCTGGATTCGGTGTGTTATCTTCCCTATATAACTTCGCATAATGTATATTATGTTAAATTAGATAAAGGAATATCTTTCCAGTTAATAAAGCTAGAGTATTTCTCAAGCATATTATAAACAATAACTTATAGCGCTTACCTCGATAATATATAATAAGTTCCGTGGTTCTGCTCACTGCACATGAAGGGTTCCTCGCGCTGATTTAACGCCCTACAAGTGGAATATCCAACCAATCTTCTTGTACCGGGCAAGTTCTCTCGCCTGCTTTACACTTGGCGGGCAATGACCGACGATTTAGGAATGAAAGATGAAATGATCAATCCTGAAGACCTGGACCGTCTGATCGAGATGGCTTGGGAAGATCGCACCCCATTTGAAGCTATTGAGGCGCAGTTTGGGCTTAAGGAAAATAAGGTGCGTCAAATCATGCGCAGCAGTATGAAGGCCAGTTCCTTCAAAATGTGGCGTAAACGCGTTACCGGACGCAAAACCCGCCATATAGCTAAGCGTGGCTATGTGTTTGGTCGGTTTAGATCCGCTATGCAGCGCACACGCTAAATACTAGATAGTGCTTACGCCTGACAGCAGGCTTGCTACCATGCCTAGATGTCCCATCTCAGCATAATTATCCCAATCCTGAATGAAGCCGCCTTATTAAGGCGTTCAGCCGACTTATTGGCACAGCTAGACGATGCCTATGAGTTAATACTGGTAGATGGCGGCAGTGAAGACGATTCCGTGCAATATGCCAAATCACAGGGCTTTAGCGTTATACCGAGTGAACCTGGCCGTGGCGCGCAATTAGATGCCGGTGTGCAGGCCAGCAGCTCGTCTTATCTAGCCTTTATGCATCTAGACTGCGGCCTAGAATTGCGGCATTTCGTCGCCATCTACCAAACCTTACAGCGCTCTATATGGGGTCGTTTTAATGTGTGTTTTGAGCAAGTGCATTTAGGTTTGAGTCTGATTGCCATCGGTATGAATCTACGCTCTCGACTGACTGGTATAGCGACTGGTGATCAGCTTATCTTTTGCCGGCGTGATGTTTATTTGAAACAAGCAACAGATGGAATGAAGGTTCATCCTTTAATGGAAGATATCTATCTAAGCCGATGTCTACGCGACAGTGCTAAACCAGTTTGCCTTAAGATGAAAGTCACTATTTCAGCGCGCTATTGGCAGCAGCATGGGATTGTTAAGGGGATGCTTTCAATGTGGGTTTTTCGTGCCTTATATTACTTTGGGGTTTCGCCAGAACGCCTATATAAGAGCTATTACAGTGATTCTAAATCAAATAATAGTCGTCGTTTATAGCCCTGCCGATGCCTATGAGACAGCAGCAAAACAGCTTAATCTTGATGACAAGAGCACCACTGATTACGCGTGTAAAATCACG
>DGKH01000028.1:4563-5481 GCA_002386945.1 Proteobacteria bacterium UBA4575 | reverse complement strand
ATGCAACAGGCGATCGAACAGGAATTACGGCATTCACAGCGGGTGCTATTGATTGGTAGTGATTGCCTAGAGATCGGCTTAGATTCTATAGAAAAGGCATTTGAATCGTTACAGCATAGAAGTAGTGTGGTTTTCACGCCGGCTAATGATGGCGGTTATGTCTTAGTCGGTATGCGACAAGCCTGCCCTGCTCTGTTTACACAGATTCAATGGGGCTGTTCTAGTGTGTTAGAGCAGAGTGTAAAACGAGCAAGACAGGCAGGCCGCAAGATAGCGCTTATGCCGTCCTTAATTGATGTCGATGACTATGCGGATATAGAGCAACTGCGTCAGCCTTCAATACTGTCGACCTTGGATTCAAGCGCACGCGCCATACTCAAACCACTGTAGTTAGTCGATATCAGCGGTGTCTTCTTGCAGCAGTGTTAAGGCCTGTTCTATGACCGCTACATTGGCCCCAACTTGGTGGATATGCTCACTCAAGTGACGACGCCAGAGCTTAGCCCCAGGCACACCTTGAAACAGGCTGAGCAGATGTTTTGCCATAGCATTCAATGGGACACCCTGCTCTAAATTGCCTTCCATATAGCGGCAGTAGAGCCGAACAACATCAGTCAAATTGCGATCAGGGCCTGGCTGATCGAATAAGACCTGATCTATATCTAGTAAGAACTGTGGATGCTTATACGCCTCACGCCCGATCATCACACCATCTACTTGGCTTAGGTGTTGCTGCATCTCAGGAATGCTTTTAACACCACCATTCAAGATGATTTCCAAGCTTGGAAATTCTTGTTTTATGCGATAGACCTTGTCGTATTGCAGCTCCGGTATTTCACGATTCTGCCTAGGGCTTAGCCCTTTAAGCAAGGCCTTGCGTGCATGCACGACAAATAGCTCACAACCGGCTTCAGCCAC
>DGKH01000028.1:0-4401 GCA_002386945.1 Proteobacteria bacterium UBA4575 | reverse complement strand
ACTCGATCACTAGGACAACCGATATTGATATTAATCTCATCAAAGCCTGCCTCAGCCCCCCACTCTGCTGCCTGCGCCATCTGTTTGGCTTGATTGCCACCGAGCTGTAGTGCGACCGGATGTTCTTCTTGGTTATAGGTAAGAAAGCGGGATCGATCACCATGGATTAATGCCAGACTGGTGACCATCTCGGTATACAGAAAGGTATGCTGTGACATCAAGCGTGCGAGATAGCGGTAGTGCCTATCGGTCCACTCCATCATGGGCGCGATACAGAAACGATGACTGGCAGGCATAATCGACTCTACTTTGTGTAGCGCTGTTCTAAGTAATGACACATCGCACGTAGGCCCATTGCTTCGCCGCCTTTAGGCCGTCCTGGGCGATTGCGCATATTGAAGGCCATAACATCAAAGTGCAGCCAATCTGCATCCTTAGAGACGAAATCTTGTAGGAATAAAGCAGCGCTGATCGCTCCACCATAACCACTGGAGGCACAGTTAACCAAATCGGCAACATCGCTTTTTAACTGATACTTATAACCTTGATGTAATGGTAGCTGCCAGACCGGATCTTGCGCCTCTTCAGCGGCCATCATTAAGGCCTGGGCGGTCGCTGTTTGATTCGAGAAAAATACGCCGACTTCAGTGCCCAAGGCAACACGTGCCGCACCGGTTAAAGTTGAAAAGTCGATGGTTAAATCACGCTTGCTCTCGATCGCTTCAGTCAAGGCATCGGCCATTACTAAGCGGCCTTCTGCATCGGTATTATCGATCTCTACAGTGGTGCCTGAACGTGCACTGATAATGTCACCTGGACGGAAGGCATCTTCAGATATTGCATTTTCTACTGCTGATACCCAAAGCTCTAATTGGATCGGCAGCCCTTGCTGCATGATGTAGCGCGCTAGCCCTAAGACATGTGCTGCACCGCCCATATCTTTTTTCATGTAACGCATACTAGCGCCAGGCTTGATATTCAGACCGCCACTATCGAAACAGACACCCTTACCAATAAGGCAGACACGAGGATGATTTGAATCACCCCAGCTGAGACGAATTAGACGTGGTCTATTTTTACTGGCGCGACCAACGGCGTGAATCAATGGGTAGTCACGTGCCAATTGTGCATCGTCTACAACCTCACTGAAGCTAGCAGAGAACTCATCTGCTAGTGCCTTTGTTGCATCAGCCAAATCTACTGGCATCATGTCGTTAGGCGGTGCATTAATCAGATCACGCGTCAGATAGTGCGCTGTAATCATCGCGTCCATACGCCTTGCAGCTGCATCGTCTTGGCGGTAAATTCTAGCGACTGGCTTTTCATCGTTTGTGTAACGCTGATACTGATACGCACCTAAGGCCCAGCCTAATAACAACTGGGTTTTCTGTTGTTGAGGGATGCTGTCATTGAGATAGTAATCCGCCTGCGGTAACGTTAAGGCCAATGCAGCGATAGCCCACATGCTGGCACTATTGTCATCAGTGGCGACAATAACGATCACCTGCTTTACGCTACCATCGGCTGCTGGGACTAAACAATGCTGGCCAGCCGTTAAGCTGCGTAAGCTAGATTCTAGCCACTGCCCTGTAGATTGATTGTTGTCTATAAAGTGTTGAGTCTCTGACTCGGCTAAGAGTTGAATTTCAATATCTTTAGCACTTCGTTTGCTGTAGAAACAGTTCATAACAATAGATAATTCTCGTGGATTTTATTTAGTCAGTTTCAGCGCCTAGATCGATAACAAGCCTATGCCGAATTAAAGCGGCCTCGGATACAAGTACTCGTCATGAATTCAACAAAAATGCCAAGCCATGCACTGGTGATCGAAGACCTAGTAAAACGCTATAAAGGCGGTCTACTAGCCTTAGATCATATCTCGTTAAAGGTGAAACGGGGAGACTTTTACGCCCTGCTAGGCCCAAATGGAGCCGGTAAATCAACGACTATCGGCATTATTTGTTCTCTAATCAATAAGACCTCTGGACGCGTACAGGTTTATGGCCATGATATAGACCAAGATTTTGCTGCAGCTAAGCGAATGATTGGTTTAGTCCCGCAGGAATTCAACTTCAATTCCTTCGAGCCAATCAACGAGATCATTAGCAATCAAGCGGGTTATTACGGCATTAGCCCTAACTTAGCCAAAGAGCGCACAGAGTACACATTAGAAAAGCTAGGTCTGTGGCAGAAGCGCAAGAACACACCGCGTGAATTATCGGGTGGTATGAAACGTCGCTTGATGATCGCAAGAGCCCTAGTGCATGACCCACAGCTGTTGATCTTGGATGAACCAACTGCCGGCGTTGATATTGAGATCCGTCGCTCGATTTGGGAGTTGCTACAAGAGCTTAATGCAGAGGGTCGCAGCATTATTCTGACCACGCATTATTTGGAAGAGGCAGAATACCTCTGTAAGAACGTTGGCATTATCAATCAGGGAAAGATCATTATTGATACATCCCTGCGTGCCTTGCTCGATCAACTAAAGCAAGAGACCTTCATCTTTTATCTGCAAGATGCCTTGGCTACTGCACCTAAATTAGAGAATGCTCACGCGCAACTGAGTGATGAGCGTACATTAGAAATCACGCCAAATACGACATTAAGTCTGGATGAGCTTTTTGCGGAACTCCATAATCTCGGTATTCGGGTACGCAGCATGCGCAACAAATCCAATCGTTTGGAAGAATTATTTATGAATTTGGTTAGTAAGTAGGTTTGCAGACATGACTATAATCGAACAGCTGATTGCCTTACGCACACTCTTCTTGCGAGAGATTTATCGCTTTAGTCGGATATGGGTGCAAACTATTGTGCCACCTATCATCATGGTGGCACTGTATTTTATTATCTTTGGTAAGTTAATCGGTTCACAGATTGGTGATGTTAAAGGTTTTAGCTATATCGTCTATATCGTGCCAGGCATGATCATGATGTCGATTATCACTAACTCCTATGCCAACACAGTCTCTTCTTTTTACAGTTGTAAATTTCAACGCCATATTGAGGAGATGTTGGTTTCGCCAATGCCGACCTATATCATTATTTGGGGCTTTGTTTCAGGCGGTGTTGCCCGTGGTGGATTAATTGGGTTAGCCGTTAGCTTAACTGCCACACTATTTACAGAGATTCATGTCTATCACGTATGGTTGCTGCTACTGGTGACCCTGCTGACTAGTATTCTATTTTCACTGGCAGGATTAGTGAATGCTGTTTATGCCAATAGCTTTGATGATATCTCGTTGATACCAACCTTTGTTCTGACGCCGTTGACTTATTTAGGTGGAATCTTCTACAGCATCGATATGCTACCGCCGTTTTGGCGTGAGCTATCTATGCTCAATCCGATTCTTTATATGGTGGATGCCTTTAGGCTGGGTATGTTGGGGGTCAGTGATATCGACCCCCTACTCTCGCTGAGTGTGATTAGTGCCTTTGTTATTGTCTTATATGCGGTGGTACACCTACTAATCAGTCGTGGGGTCGGTGTTCGCAGTTAGTCTATAGCTCCCTAGCCATGTCAGGTATGACTTAAAGAACGGGCTATTTAATGCCTTCTTTACAACTCTCAGAGGAGCATTCACCATAAATAGTCAGTGAGTGATCTGTTATTTTAAAGCCTTCTGCATCGGCAATCTTTTGTTGATTTGCCTCTATCTCTGCATCATAAAATTCAACGATCTTGCCGCAACGAACACAGATTAAATGATCATGATGCTTACCACGGTCGATCTCAAATACAGCTTGACCGCCTTCAAAGTTATGTCGCTCTACTAATCCTGCAGTTTCAAACTGAGTGAGCACACGATAAATAGTGGCGAGACCAATCTCTTCTTTTGAGTCGAGCAATATACGATAGATATCTTCTGCACTAAGGTGTGGTTGCACGGCCTCTTCTAAGATCTCAAGTATCTTCATGCGCGGCAAGGTGACTTTTAAGCCAACACGGCGTAACTCTTGATTTTCCACTTGGGTTCCTAATTATAGTTATATTTTTATCGACAAAATAATATAGCAGCCTAGCTAAAACGGCTCATTTTATTTTCCAGACTATTTGGTTGGATTATGTATGATGCGAGAATAATACAGTTTAATCAATAGCTTATGTATTGCATCTGAAAAATCTATAGTAGGATTCAAATGACAATAATCTTGTAACCAGCCCTCGATATTGGCTAGTTTTTTTGATTGCCCTAATATTGAATAAGTATCCTTTTCAAGACGGTTATAAGCGGTCATATAGCCAGCGAGCCAGCTATAAAAGAAAGCCTTCCCTTCTGCGTCACTCGCGACAAAGGCTTTGCAACTCGTATGCCCCAGACCCATTACCTGATAATGCTCGTTAGAGTCGGCAGCACTGGCTGAGGCGATTGAAAGTATGAAGAGAAGTAATGTGAG
>DGKH01000008.1:27597-31758 GCA_002386945.1 Proteobacteria bacterium UBA4575 | reverse complement strand
CAATTGCTAGGTGATGATTAAATATACAAAAAAAGAGAAAGCATGGCCATTTTCAATTTATCCGAAAAACTAATGATGCCGACGGCAGAACAAGCCTTACCCGGTCGTACTCAGGTACTGCCTGTGTCTGCTCCACACCATGTGCTGGGCTCGTCGTTGCAAGCCCCTTTCGCTGAAGGCAGCAAAAAGCTGTTGCTGGGCATGGGCTGTTTCTGGGGAGTTGAACGCAAGCTATGGCAGCAGCAGGGTGTCTTGGTTACTGCTGTCGGCTATGCCGGTGGCCTCACTCCGAATGCGACCTATGACGAGGTTTGCACTGGTATGACTGGGCATAACGAGGTAGTGCTAGTGGTCTATGATCCAGCAAAAACCACATTGGAGTCGTTGCTTGCAGTCTTTTGGCAGTCACATAATCCTACTCAAGGCATGCGCCAAGGTAATGATACGGGTACGCAATATCGTTCAGGTATTTATCTTTATAGTGAAGCAGATTTACAGCTGGCGGAGGCTGCGCGTGCAACCTATGCAAATTGTCTGCAGCAAGCGGGTGTCACTGCGGCGATCACGACTGAGGTTATGCCGGCCCCTGAGTTTTATTATGCCGAAGAGTATCACCAACAATATCTAGCAAAAAACCCCGCGGGCTACTGTGGCTTGGTAGGAATTGGTGTCGACTACCCACTAACAACATCGATCTAGCCTCTTGTGCAGTGCAAGCGTACTCGTATTTTTACTGGCTTGGCGTATATTTGGACTTAATCAATAAAGATAGTGATAGAGAATATTATGAGTGATAAATCAATCTCAGATTTACGGAAAGATTACCAAAAAGACAGTTTGACTCGCGCTGACTTATCGTCTGACCCGATGCAGCAATTTCAGTTGTGGTTGGATGCTGCGCGTAAGGCCAAGGTGCTGGAGCCCACTGCAATGAATCTTGCGACCTGTTCTGCTGATGGTGTCATCTCTTCACGTATGGTCTTGTTGAAAGATTTGGATCAGCGTGGTTTTTCTTTTTTCACTAATTATGAAAGTCGCAAGGCGAATGATCTTGCCGAGCATAGTCGTGCCGCCCTATGTTTTTGGTGGGGTGACTTGGAACGACAGGTACGTATTGAGGGTGTGATTGAGAAAGTCAGCGCTGAAGAGAGCGACCACTATTATAGCCGTCGTCCACGAGGTAGCCGGATCGGGGCGATTGCTTCACGTCAAAGTACCGAGCTAAGTTCGCATGCAGAATTAGAGCAGCAGGTGCAGGCGGTAGAAAAGCAGTATGCAGATGGTGAGGAGATTCAACGCCCAGATTATTGGGGAGGCTATCGTGTCTTACCAGACAGTCTCGAATTTTGGCAGGGACGTCCTAGTCGCCTGCATGACCGGTTCTGCTATCGACTAGCAGAAGACGGCCAATGGCAGATCACACGTTTGGCACCATAGGGTAGTTGTAGCCGGCTTACTTCGTAGATTATCTAGTCGGAGTCAGTCATACCATGCATCTTTAAGACAAAGGCATACATCAGCGCAACTTCTTTCAGGCTATCGTAACGACCAGATGCACCAGCATGGCCAGCATCCATATGTGTCTTCAACAACAAGGTATGGTCGCTGCTGCTGTATTCGCGTAATTTAGCCACCCATTTCGCCGGTTCCCAATAGGTCACGCGCGGGTCGGTTAGACCGGCAGTAACCAGAATATGTGGGTAGGCCTGTGCGCTAACATTCTCATAAGGCGAATAGGATTTGATGTAATCATAGGCTGCCTGATCTTCAATCGGGTTCCCCCATTCTGGCCACTCAGGTGGTGTCAGCGGTAGGCTGTCATCTGACATTGTATTCAAGACATCGACAAATGGGACGTCGGCAATCGCGCTGTGATACAGCGTTGGCTCCAGGTTGAGTACCGCACCGATCAGCATGCCGCCAGCTGAGCCACCATGTATGGTGATCTTGTCGGCATCTGCATAAGATTCTTTTACCAAGTGTTTGCTCGCGCTAATGAAGTCAGCAAAGGTATTCTTTTTCTGCATTAACTTACCTTGGCGATACCAGTCGTAACCTAATTCCATGCCGCCACGGATATGCGCAATCGCATAGACAAAGCCACGCTTGACCAAGGATAAGCGCGTTGTGGAAAAGCTTGCTGGCATGCTGCTACCATAAGAGCCGTAGGCGTATAAGAGTAAGGGGGCGCTGCCATCTAAAGGAGTGTTACGGTGGTAGAGCAAAGAGATCGGGACTTGGCAGCCATTATTGTCGGCAAAAACACGACGTGTGCAAAAATCATCTTTGTCATGCCCACTTGGCACTTCTTGTTGTTTACGTAATTCGCGTTTACGACTGTGCATGTCAAAGTCGTAAATCTGAGTCGGCGTGGTCATTGAGGTGTAAGAAAAACGCAGCAAGTTAGAGCTAAACTCGCTGCTACCATCAACACCTAATTCATAGGCCTCTTCATCGAAATCGATAGAATAGGCGTCGGCTGTTAATTCACCATTGACCACTGCCTGAATAGTAATCTTAGGTAAGCCCTTACAGCGTTCGGTGCGGACTAAATAATGCTCATACAAAAACATGTTCTTGAGCAGACTGCCTTCAGCTGGCAGATAGTAGTCTTGCCAATGTTCAATCTGTGTCTGATCAAATGAACAGCGCATGATTTTATAATTCTCACAGCCATTCGCATTGGTCATTATCAGCCAGTGACCGGCTTGATTGCTGGGGTAATATTCGATGCCTTCTACTCTAGGCTGAAAACATTGAGGCACTACTGTTGGCTGGTCAGCAGGAATGTAATGTGACTCTGAGGTGTTGTGATCATGCGCCGAGATGAGAATAAAATTATCTGACTCAGTGCGATCTAGACTAACAAAAAATCCCTTATCCGCTTCGGTATAGACCAAGGTGTCCTGATCGGTAGCGCTATGCAGTGTATGTCGGAAAACTTTATCGGCACGATGATGATCATCTAAGGTGGTGTAGAACAGTGTTTGATTGTCCATCGCCCAAACAATATCACCCTGCACATTATCGATTGTCTCAGGCAATAGTGTATCGGAGCTCAAATCAAGGATGTACAATTGATAGAATTCAGAGCCCTTAGTGTCTACCGAGTAAGCAAGGTAGCGATGATCCGGGCTGTGTTCACAGCCACCCATATCAAAATAATCATGTTCAGCGGCCAATGCATTGGCATCTAACACGCATTCTTCTGTTTGATCTGGGTCATTGGCAAGATAACGGCAGAGGCGAGGGTGCTGGGCATTATTCTCATAGCGAAGGTAATAGAAGTAATCACCATCTTTTGTTGGCACAGTGGATTCATCCGACTTGATGCGAGCTTTAAGTTCTGTAAATAAATTTTCTTGAAGAACTTGCGTATCTTGCATGTAGTCTTCGGTATAAGAATTTTCAGCCTCAAGATATGCTCTAATATCAGAGCGTAACTGATCTGGCTGTTTCATCACGGCTTGCCAGTTAGGATCGCGTAACCAGGCATAATCGTCGACGCGAGTTTCCTTGTGTTGCTCTATCGAAGTGGTGATCTTGTGTGCAATGGGTGCAGGTAGGCTCATATTTAAATTACTGTGTTAAATTATTTTATGGTGTATCAAAGATGTTGTTAGGGCAGTCGCCAAAGATAGAGAGTTCGCAGCTGGCACCACATAAAAACTTGGCTAAGGTGGTGGCGCGTCATGCTCAACATGACTATCGCAATACTATACCGCAATATGCGCGTGAGGCTTTTGCTGAGTTAGACAAAACCGTGCGAGCAGATGGTCGGCCGATCATCTTAGATAGTGGCTGTGGTGTTGGTGAAAGCAGTTGGCAGCTAGCCTTGCAGTACCCCGATCATTTGATTATTGCGATAGATAAATCAGCGCAGCGCTTAGATAAGTCCAAGAACCATGCGCTGGCCTCTGATGCGGTAATCTTTTTGCGCGCAGACCTGATTCATTTTTGGCAATTGCTGGAGCAGAGGCAGTGGCCAGTCGAGAAACATTATTTGCTCTATCCTAATCCGTGGCCTAAGCCTAGTCATCTACAACGTCGCTGGCATGGTCATCCTATTTTCCCTAGTCTATTAAAGACTAGCCCTGAGTTTATATTGCGTACGAACTGGCAGATCTATGCACAAGAGTTTGCCTTGGCGGTGGAATACTT
>DGKH01000008.1:26985-27501 GCA_002386945.1 Proteobacteria bacterium UBA4575 | reverse complement strand
CAGTAGCAGCTAATTCTGATTCAGTTGTGTAGTGGCTGTGCGCTAAGTTCTATCGACCATTCGGCACGGACTACATTATTACTGGCAATGCTTAAGCCTTTAGGTCCACTATGACTGACGGTTTGATTTTGAGGGCCAGTAATAAAGGTATAATATTGCACGGCTGCCTGTGGGAAATCGTCGCAGACAAAGGGTAGGCGTCGACGCACTTCAAAACACGTTTCCCCGTCTTGCTCGATCTGTTCGATATCGGCCATCAGATGGGAGTGAAATTGGTTCTCGAATTCGACATCAAATACCACTTTAATTATGGTGGTGGCAGATGACTCACTGTCGCAGTCTGATGCCTGATGACTCTCTTTTGGCTTTTGAGTGACATCAGGATACATGCCATGGAAAACAAACTTCGCAATACTCATGGCCTTTCCTTTTGAATTAAATTGATAATTAATAAAGTATACAACTAGCCTAGGAGAAATCTATGCTTGAATACCGTTTAGATACAGATGTGGCTAA
>DGKH01000008.1:12916-26894 GCA_002386945.1 Proteobacteria bacterium UBA4575 | reverse complement strand
GCTAGCGCTGTTTTTGTACAAAACACCGGTTATGTAGTGTGGGATCAGTTAACGCAGCATTCAGCGCCAGCAGGGCTGGATGGCTGGACAGAAGATAAAGACGCCTAGTTATGGGTCGTTATCGTCCACCGGCCGCACCTAGCTCGAAGTACATTACACCGGTTGGAAAAGAAAAATTGCAGCGAGAGCATGACTATCTTTGGCGAGAGAAGCGTCCACAGGTGACTCGATCAGTGCAAGAAGCAGCGGCGCAGGGCGATCGCTCGGAGAATGCCGAATATATCTATGGTAAAAAGCAATTGCGTGAAATCGACTATAGAGTGCGTTATTTACGCAAGCGGCTGGCCGATATCACGGTAGTTAATGCGATTCCGGAAGAGCAAGAGCAAGTGTTTTTTGGCGCTTGGGTGTGTTTAGAAGATGATGCCGGTGAAATCAGCGAATATCGGATTGTTGGACCGGATGAATTTGATGACGCAGATGAATACATCAGCATGGATGCGCCTTTGGCTAAGGCACTACTTAAACGGCGATTAGACGATGAGGTCGTGGTGCATTTGCCGCAGGGCGAAAAGCGCTATCTCATTACAGCCATTCGCTATCGGTAAGTAATAGACCCAAGCCGGCACTGCTGCGGTGACGATATGGATCTATTTTGCTACATTAGGCATTGAATTTTAGCCGTACCTTTTTTTAGACAGTGATGTCATGCATGTGAGTAAACAATGGATCAGGTAGTACTACATCTTAGCCCCGAGAATATCGAAGAAGATCTGGAATATTATTTTTCAGGTGAGCGCGACAAAAACAATCAAGTCCGTCCCGATCGCAATATATACAGTATGACGCCTAGCTCTAGTGAGATTGATTTCACACTAGGTGACGACAAGGTGGCGAACTTTTTTTTCCCAACAGCGATCAACTCATTAGATCGTATTTATATCGGCATCAGTGTTTCTCTCTACGCTAATTATTGGGGTGCTGCCTTCCTACTGCAGTTGCTCAAGCTAGTGAAACCGGGTGGCTGTATTATCCTGCCGGTTTATCCAGAGGGGCAGGCGGCTGAAAAAGGGTTTTGGTCGCGTAGCTTTCTAGAGAATATCTTTCTTAGTCGTCAGCTTTGGACTGGCTTTAGTAATATCACCGCTGAAAATGATGGCGTGATGTCGCTACGTGTGGGCCGTAAATGGCCAGCTGAGATGCCTAGCAGTATTGAATGGTTTTTTGCTGAACGCAGTAACTTGATGTTGTCTGACCTGAGTCGGGCTGATGTAAACAGTGAGCAACTAGCCACTGAATTTCAGGAGATGAGCCAACTGATTTGGGGTAGCTACTCTATCAGTGCATCCTTAGAAGGTATCGTTGCTGATTTTCGTACCAAGGATAAAGCCACTCGTGTGCTGCATGTTGGTCGTGATTATGGGCTGTCAGGACATGACAGTAAGCTGTCGCCATTTGTCACCATTAGTTCTGCAAAGAGCATTCAGCTGGGTCAACATAGAGCGAGCTGGTTACAGAGTGTGAATAATTACTTTGCCCCTCATACAGGCGCTGACTCGGCAGCAGTTGCAGTGGAGCAGGTGCAGGCGATTAATAATTTTGATGCCGATGTGGTTATGTTCAGTGATGTGCTTGCCGACACCTCGGTTGTGGATTATCAAGCGGTCGTTCAGCGTGCCTGGGATGCGTTACCTAAGGAGGGTGTGCTGATTTTGCGTGAAGATGCGATGCTGCATGCCGATGGCGTGAGTCAGATGCAGGCCAGCTTAGAGGCCTATGGTGAGGTGCATCTGTATTCGGCTCTTGCTGCGTGTCAGATCAAAGAAAACTATGAGATCAGTCATTACTCTTTGGCAGTAGAGGAAAAGCTAAAGCAAGAGAAAGTCGATAAGGCGCAGGTTCTGCGTGTGTTGCAGAAGACGACTTAGCGTAGATAAGTTATTAGCGTAAATAGTATCCAGCCTACGCAGGCAATAAAGATGATTAAGTTGAGTGCAAGATTTTTGGCGTTCTGTGTGGTGGCATTGCCTTTTACCAATTGACTGGCTAAATGCTGTGCCATATTGCCACTGACAATAGCGGGTACTATTGCGATTAATGAAAAAAACATCAGGCCATAGCGGTAAACCGGTAAGGCTGAAAGCTCGATTATAAAATCAAACATACTTAATGACCTAATTCTAGGTGAGTAGGGTGGCTCATGGCCTGAGCCATTGTTACTAAATTCTATTGCTTCATCAACTTATTGTCGTTCCCTCATATCTACTGCTTGATCTCTAATTTCTGATTTTTTAGTTGTTAATTCATATTGTTGTAATTCTCATGAAATAAACAAGGGGTAGTTTGCAGCTACAAATAAACCAACTCGGCTGCTGCTATGTTTGAATCTTTCTTGTTTCTGCGTTTTCAAGCAATTGTTAAGACTGCTTTCTTTTGACTAAGCGATATAGGCATAAACCATTTTTAAAGCGACCTATGTTGTTTAGCTGGTGAGTGCATCTAAGCAATATCGATCAAGCCAAGGACTACTAAGTCGTGCATCTAAAAAGCCACAATGTCCACCATGCTCGCTT
This sequence comes from Proteobacteria bacterium UBA4575, assembly GCA_002386945.1. Taxonomy (GTDB): domain Bacteria; phylum Pseudomonadota; class Gammaproteobacteria; order UBA4575; family UBA4575; genus UBA4575. The sequence continues at coordinate 24,321 of DGKH01000008.1, read as the reverse complement.
AGATAGATCTCTAAATTCTGACTAGCGGCGAGTCGCTTATGATCTTGCCAAGGGATGATAGGGTCATCTTTAGCTAAAACAATATGGCAGTGAGTTTGTAGTTGGCGTAAACGATCACCAACGACAGAATAGCCATCCATATACTGTGTGAGATCAGCAAAGTCAGTACAGCGTTGTACTAAATAGTCAGTGCCACTGCGTAGGTCTTGAATTTGAGCTAGCTTGTTCTTTGCATAGAGTTGCGGAAAGGCGCGTTCTTTTCTACGTAAAATCTGCCGCCAACGATACATGAAGTAACGTCGGTAGAGGGCAGGACCATTCTCCAATGCGATTAATGAATTCTCGGCTGAGAGTACTGGGCAAAAAGAGATCACACGATGTAAGCGTAGGCGACTAGGGTCGCTATCGGCATTGATCCGTAATACAAAGTTGGCCCCTAGGGAAAAGCCAACTAGAGATAATGGTTGCTCCGGTAGCTCTTGCTGCACATGCTCACAGGCTTCGATCATCTCGTCTAGACGACAGGAGTGAAATACCTCGGGGTTTAGCTGCTCACTGTAGCCATGATCACGGAAATTAATACGTACGACATTGAAGCCTTGGCCGATCAGCGCATGACTTAAAGAAACAATGTATGGCGATTCACTGCAACCCAACCAGCCATGTAGTAGCACGACTGTGGCGGCTTTCTTGGGCTGGTTTTGGAGGCTATAGCTGGCAGTTAAACGCACACCGCTGGCAGTAGTGATGATGCGTGAGACGCTGCTAGCACGCATTGCATGAACAAGTTTAGTATTGCACCAGTGACGTACGGGAGATGACGTTAGGATGCTATTTGCGTGTCCACCGCGGAGTAAACGCGGCGCTTGATAGACTGGTACTGCGATTGTAATTAGCCTGCTTTAGTTAACGCTTGTTCGAGGTCGGCAAGGATATCGTCGATATGCTCTATGCCGATAGAGAGGCGAATCAGATCTTCACTGACACCGGCCGTCTCCATCTCTTCAGGGGACAGTTGTCGATGCGTTGTGCTGGCAGGATGGCAGGCCAGTGATTTGGCATCACCAATATTGACCAGACGTACAATCAGATTCAGTGCATCGATAAATTTACCACCAGCGACGGCGCCACCCTTGATGCCAAAGCTTAATATAGCTGAGGCTCGGCCGCCCATGTAGCGATCTACTAACGGTTTATCTGGGTGGCTGTCTAGTCCGGCATAACGCACCCAGCTAACCTTGGGGTGTGTTTCTAGATACTTGGCTACGAGCATTGCATTCTCACAATGGCGATCCATGCGTACCGGTAGGGTTTCTATGCCTTGCATGATTTGGAAGCTATTAAAAGGTGAGATAGCCGCACCCATATTCCGTAGTGGTACCACACGTGCACGCCCAATAAATGCGGCATCCCCCATTTCTTTGGTGTAAACCACGCCATGGTAGGACGGGTCAGGCTCATTCAGCATAGGGAAACGTTCGGCATGTTCAGCCCAAGGGAATTTACCTGAGTCAACAATGACGCCACCAATAGAGGTGCCGTGACCGCCCATGTATTTTGTTAGCGCATGGATCACAATGTCTGCGCCATGCTCAAACGGCCGGCAAAGATAAGGTGAGGGTACGGTGTTATCAATGATTAAGGGCACACCCTGTGCATGTGCCATCTCGGCAACCGGCGTTATATCAAAGATATTGCCAGCTGGGTTGCCTAATGATTCAGCAAAAATCGCCTTGGTCTTACTATCGATATTGGCACGCATGGCATCGATGTCGTGATGATCAACAAACCTTACCTCTATACCCAGGCGTGGCAGGGTATGCGCAAATAAATTGTAGGTACCACCATAGAGTGATGCGGTTGAAATAATATTATCGCCTTGCTGTGCAATGGCGAAGATCGCATAGGTGATGGCAGACATCCCCGAGGCAAGTGCCAATGCGCCTATACCGCCCTCCATTGCTGCTACTCGCTTTTCGAGTGCGCTACTGGTTGGGTTTCCGATACGCGTATAGATATTACCTTCGACCTTTAAGTCAAATAGATCGGCACCGTGCTGGGTGTCATCAAACGCAAAAGAAGTGGTTTGATAAATGGGCACAGCGACTGCTTTAGTCGTCGGTTCAGGTGAATAGCCACCGTGGATGGCAATTGTTTCTATTTTCATAGCACTAATATTGTGGGTGATCTAAGGGCTAGAGCTTAACGCGTTTGGCGCGATGAGGCTAACGTTGCAGTGCGGCTTAAGCGGGCTCTGTAGAGGCTTGAATGGGCTAATTGCGCAGTTGCCAGCTCGGTTGATTATTGGTTAATAGGATGTGTTTCTCGATTAACCACTCGCGCGTGTCTTCGGCATCCTCGTTATACCAACGGATTGCTGAGCCGAGACGGAAGCTATAGCCCCAAGCATCCATATCTTGAAATAGACGAGACTGGTCATAACCATCGATGAATTCGGCAAGAATGATTTGAAGAAAACAGCAGGCATTTTCTTCGGCAGCAGAGCCAGCGGCGTCGACTAAATCCTTAGTGCGTTCAGTAGCGGGCATGCATATATAGTGACAAAGCTCATGTAATACTGAATGCAGTGGCGTATCCACTCGCACATAGAGTGTATTACCCAAGCGCCCGGCCTCAGTTTCACCCCAAAAGCTATAAGGAATGTCCTGATTTTCGGCTAGCTCGATGATGCGCATCGAATAAGCCGACAAGATTGGCCTTAGTGCGTCATTTTTGAGTTCAGAGTAGTGAAACATAGCGTCTTACGGTAAATAAGTTTATTTATCTATCAGAACATGTGATTTTATGCTCAAAATACCCCTTAATGCGGGCATATCAAAAAATATATTTCGCGGTATACTAAGCGCCGCAAAATTGCACTCAACCCATGATTTTGGATAGGAACGATAACCAATGATCGCAAATCTTCGAAACCTACTAATGATTTCTATGCTGCTAGTCGGCGCTAATGCTCACGCTGCCGGTGATGCTCAACGTGGTGCCATTAGTGGCGAAACATGCCTCGGCTGTCACGGTATCGTTAGCTACACTAATGTGTACCCCACTTACCGCGTCCCACGTATTGGTGGTCAGCACGCTGATTATATCTCAGCATCACTGAAAGCTTATCGCTCAGGTGAACGTAGTCACCCTACTATGCAGGCACAATCGGCCGGCTTAGATGATCAACAAATTGAAGACATTGCAGCATATTTTGCCGCAATGACTAAGTAACTAGCTGATTTAAATCAGCTTTTTTACCAAGGATATAGAATGAAACTTAGTAAAATGATGCTTTTAGCAGTCGCCCTGATGGTTTTAGTCAGCGGTCAAGCAATGGCGGCAGGTGATGCCGCTGCAGGTGAAGCCAAGTCTCAGGCTTGTGCCGGTTGTCATGGTGCTGCTGGTGTTAGCGCAATGACTACTTTTCCAATCTTAGCGGGTCAGTTTGAAGATTATCTCTTCAATGCCCTAAGCCAATACAAGTCAGGCGCACGTAAGAATGCGATCATGTCAGGTATTTCAGCAGGCTTAAGCAAGCAAGATATGCAAGATCTAGCGGCCTACTACAACGGCTTGGAAGGCGTTTACAGCCTTAACCTACCTCAGTAGTAGTAAGAGCGCGGGCTTCAGTAAGTACTGAAGCCCGTAAACTCTTGATGAGTGGTGGGTTGACGGCTTAAAGCTGTGCCCATTCCTCAGGCGTATATGCCTTGATAGTTAATGCGTGTAATTCGCCACTGGCAATCTCTGCATTCACTGTCGCATAGACCAGCTGATGTTCTTTCAGCATGCTCAATCCATCAAAGGCAGTACTTACAACTACCGCTTCGTATTTACCACCATCACCGGTGACGGTAGCCGTAGAGTCAGCGATACCCGCTTCGATCAATTTTTTAATATCTTCGCAATTCATAATAGTTAGTCCTTTAAGCGAGCCTGGATTATATAGGCAGGCTATTTATCTTTGAATATGTGTAGCTAGGCCGACAGCCTACTTGATTTGAGTTTCTTCTGTTTCCGAATTTAAAGCTGCAAGCTGATGCTGTAATGCATCACCCACCACCACCTTGCGCCAGCCCTGCTCGACTTTACTGGTTTTACCCATGACCAAGCGATCAATCGATTTGCGATTGGCGAGTAGGGTGCTGGAAGTACCAATCTCTTCGGCCGTTGCCTTGACGTGCTGCATCAATTTTTTGACCTTATCTTGGTCTTCGCGTGCAAGCCGCTGTGGCATGATCTCAAATTCAGGCTGGCTGGCGATGCTCGCATCGACCAATTGCAATTGCGCTCGTATCTCATTTTCTTTTGATTTAGCGCTAGGCACTTCAGATTGTAGGTACTGAGCAATCTTATTGGGATCCATCTGGCAGAGCTCAATCAGATTGAGATCAGGTAATAACCAACGTCTAGGCCGATTACTTTTTTGTGCGCGTTTTTCACGCCAGGCGGCTAGTTGCTGGATGCAGGGTAAATACCTACGCTCGACACTGCCAACTCCTTTTAAGGATTTCCAAGCTTGATTGGGATCAGTAACAAATGTATCTGCTGTGGCGAGCTGTTGGCACTCTTCTGCCAACCACTGTTCACGGCCAACTGCTCCTAATTGGTTTTTTAACTGTGTATAGAGTGTGCCGAGGTAATGCACATCGTCTAAGGCATATTCAATTTGTGCAGCAGTCAATGGTCGACGCTGCCAGTCGGTACGGCTCTGGGTCTTACTTAATTGAGTCCCATCAATCTGTTCAACTAAAGCGCCATAGCTCACCTGAGCCTCCATACCGAGGATGCTGGCTGCGATTTGGGTGTCGAAGAGTGGCTCAATAGAAAGGTTATAACTGGAGTATAAGACCTCTAGATCCTGTCTTGCTGAATGTACAATCTTGACCTTTGTTGGGTCTTTCAATATGCAGAGCAGAGGCTCAATATCGGTTAATTCAATGACATCAATGCAGCTGGCCACGGTATCGCTGGCGATCTGCAATAGACATAGATTTGGGTAATAGGTGGATTCACGCATAAACTCAGTGTCTAGAGCGATCCATTGCGCTGCTGCTAAATCAGAGCAGAAAGCGTTTAATTGTTCTGTAGTAGTAATGACGTTTGGATGCATGCTGAAGATGAGGGTAAATATGAAAATCGGTTTAATGAGACTAAGAGACAAGCTTAGAAACAAATACTATGGCGTTAACTTTACCAGTGGCACCGTTATTTCCCTACTGCTTTCGTCATTCTTTGTGTCTTTTATTTCATTATTGACTGTTACTAGCAGTGCACAGTCGGCGCCAGTCTGGCAGTCGACCGAAGATCTTGCACATCCTCTAGTTGGCAAGATCTATGACAGTAAGCATAAGCAATTTGTTAGTCAGTATGCGGTTGATAGCGCGATGAAAGAGGCCGACATCCTGCTGTTAGGGGAAACACACTCTAACGTTGATCATCATAGAGGGCAGGCGAAGTTGCTTGCACGCTGGCAGCGACAACAGACAGAGACTGCCATAGTCTTTGAGATGCTCACTTTGGAGCGATGGCAACAGCCCGAGCGGTGGAGTGATCGCAGGCTGTTGTCTGAAAGACTGCAACAGCATGCAAAGGAGTGGGACTGGCCGATCTACACTCCGATTACTGATTTTGCAGTGATTAAACAATTGCCGATATTGGCAGCTAACTTGAGTCATCAACAACTGCGTGACTATGCTAAAAATGAGCACTGCAGTCTACAACGCGAAGGTTTGGTCTTGGCGTTCTGTGATGTGCTGAAGCCAGAGTCACGCCACCGCTTGGAAACACTGATTGATCGTTCGCACTGTGGCATGTTGCAGCCGAAGCATTTGCCCCCTCTGCTTAAGATGCAGGCAGCAAAAGACGCTTCCTTTGCCTTGAGCTTATGGCAGGCACATAAGGCAGGTTCTGCCCCTGTCTTAATCTCAGGTTCGGTCCATGTGCGTAAAGACATTGGCGTACCCGTTTACTTATTAAAGACAGGGCATTCGGTCATGAGTATTGCTTTTCTAGAGGTTGATCCTGAATTAGTTCATGCCGCTGACTACGAGCTATCTGAAGATGACTCAAGTTATGACTTTATATATTTCACCCCGGGCAGCCGGTCGCTGGATCCCTGTGTTGAGTTTAAGCAACAGTTGGAAAAAATGCGGCATGAACGAAGATAAAGCAGATCTATTAGTGAGCTAAAAATTTAACCAGGTTTAAAAGGTTTTTGCGCCACGCCAGCCACCTAGCACAATGGATATGATGGGCCAGATCGCGGTGCTGCTGATTATAGGCAGCCAGTAGTGCCAACTGCTGGGGGATTGGTCTAGTAGACCGTAAACCAAATAAGATAGGATGAAGTGAGGCAATAAGGCTAGCGGGATAAGAATACATTGTTGTGGCATAGAGAACAGGTGAGCGCGTTGGTGGAATTGCTGGCAGAGATAGCAGCTGATAACAAAACCCAATGCATGCTGCCCAAGTAAGGCGCCACGGATAACGTCCAGAATCAGTCCCAGTATCCAGACCGTGCCCAGCCCATAGGTTTCCGGTTTCCGAACCACCCAAAAGATCAGGAATAGTAGCAGCCATTCAGGTTGGTACTGTTCGATATTGCTAGGTAATGGCATTAGGGTAAGCGCCAATGCAATGACGATGGAAAATAAGAAATTGGAAAGCGTGGCCTGATTGCGGCGGCTATTCTTAGGTGTATTAACCGGGCTGGATTTTTGCGTACTCATTTGTCATGTCCAATCGGCTGTGACTTCCCGCTAATATTTTGTTCTGGCCAGAGTAATAAGACCTCACGAATGGAGTCTAATTGGGCTAGCGGTTTAGCGGTGACGCTTAAAAAAGCCTCTCCCTCTATGCGTCCAATTTCTAGAACGCGTGCAACCGGGTAGTTCCGCGGATAGAGTCCATCTAAGCCAGATGTCTGAAATAAATCACCGATCTGAATGTCAGCAGAGGAAGAGATATTCTGCAGATAGACGCGATCAGCTTCACCACTACCTACTAGCAGTGCACGTAGGCCGGTGCGATTGTTTTCTGCTAGTAAGGCATGGCTGGGGTCGGAGATGAGTAATACATTGGAATGCATAGGGAAGACTTCGACCACCTGACCAATGATTCCCTGTGCACCAACAATAGCTTGGCCTTCATACACGCGATCCTGTTGTCCACGATCAATGGCGATCAATTTGCGGAAAGGATGCAGGTTGACGCGGATAATGTCGGCTAGGAGCACACTATTTTTATTTCGTTGTAATGGTGAATCTAGCAGTTCACGTAAGCGATTATTCTCAAGCTCTAGTCGAGCCAGCTCTTGTAGCTTGGCCTGCTGAAAAAGGTTTAAGCGTCCTAGAGATTCCACTTGTGATTGCAAGCTGGCACGTGTGGTGAAGTAAACTGCAAGCCATTTTGAAATGTCACCCGGTACTGAGACTAAGCGTTCTAAAGGATAGAGTACACCACCGATGGTGCTGCGAATAAAATGGGTTTGGTGGTAACGATGGTCAGAGACCATTAATGCAATGGATACCAGTAACAGGCCCAGTAAGCGGGCAGGTGTCGATGGATTGAGGGTGAACAAAGACTTCATATGGGCCTGCCGTCACACATCAGAGTAAGTATTTATACTGACCAAAATGATTCGGTCAGTATACTCAAAGGGGTCTACGAGTATTGGTCGTAGATATTAACTTAACCGTGGGTTAAGAAATCACCACCATATTGATCGATCATTTCTAGTACCTTACCACCACCGCGAGCAACCGAAGTCAGTGGATCTTCGGCAACAATCACTGGGATGCCAGTCTCTTCCATGATTAAACGATCTAGGTCACGCAGCAGTGCACCGCCGCCAGTGAGTACAATGCCGTGTTCTGCAACGTCAGAGCCTAGTTCAGGTGGGGTTTGTTCTAAGGCCGTTTTAACAGCGCTAACGATACCCTGTAGTGGATCTTGCAAGGCCTCGAGGATTTCATTGCTATTGATAGTGAAGCTTTTTGGAATACCTTCTGAAAGGTTACGGCCCTTGATCTCGATCTCGGTCACTTCTTTTCCAGGATAGGCGGTGCCAACTTCTTTCTTAATACGTTCGGCAGTTGCTTCACCGATTAAGATGCCATAATTTCTACGGACATAACTCACAATAGATTCATCAAACTTATCACCACCGATACGCACAGAGGCCGAGTAAACAATACCGTTCAAGGCCATTACAGCGACTTCTGAGGTGCCACCACCGATATCCAGCACCATTGAACCGAGGGCTTCATCGATAGGTAGGCCGGCGCCAATGGCTGCTGCAATCGGTTCTTCAATCAGGTAAGTCTTACGTGCACCAGCACCATCGGCCGATTCTTTAATCGCGCGTCGTTCTACTTGGGTTGCACCACAGGGGACACAGACCAGTACGCGAGGGCTAGGACGGAAGATCATATTTTTATGCGCGGCACGAATGAAGTGCTGCAACATCTTCTCGGTAGTCGTGAAGTCAGCGATCACACCATCTTTCATAGGGCGGATGGCTTCAATATTTGTTGGTGTTCGACCAAGCATGCTTTTAGCCGCCGCCCCGACCGCTTCGATACTGCGTGCACCGGTATTGGGGTCTTTACGGATCGCAACTACTGATGGTTGATTAAGCACAATGCCCTTGTCTCGGACATAAATCAGCGTATTTGCTGTACCGAGGTCAATGGAGAGGTCGTTGGAGAAGATTCCGAGGATGCGTCCGATCATAGGATTTTCTGGCTACAGTTATATTTATTAAGTGGTTATTGCCCAACTCTAACAGTGGGTATGGGTTTGGGCAAGACGTTATCTATGGTACCTTTCTACTCCAATACAAGGCTCAGCAGAAGGAATATTTGATGGCACTGACCACAGCGGAAATCTTAAACATAGCGAAACTGGCACGTTTACACGTGGAAGAATCAGAGCTAGTGGATTATCAGCAAGATTTATCGGCCATATTGGGCTTTGTAGAACAGATGGAACAGGTCAATGTGGATGGCGTCGAACCTATGGCTCACCCGCAAGATATGTCACAGTCTTTGCGTGAGGATGTGGTCACTGAATCCGACCAACGGGAGCGCTTTCAGTCGATTGCCCCAGCCACTGCGAATGGCCTCTACTTAGTACCAAAAGTGATTGAGTAAGGCCGTAACTGATCAGTCAACCGCTCAGTACCCGATTCATACAGACCTAATTTAAATTAAGTATATGCATAACCTTACACTTGCGCAGCAACTACAGGCATTGGCCGCTGGAGAATTTTCCAGTGTCGAGCTTACACAACATTACATCAATCGTATCGAGAGTCATCAGGACAGCCTGAATGCCTTCATCACTTTTACGCCTGAGCGTGCCCTAGAAGAGGCACAGAGAGCAGATCAACGCAGTACTGACAAACCTTTGCTGAATGGTATTCCATTAGCACTAAAAGATATTTTTTGTACGCAGGGAGTCAAGACTAGTTGCGCCTCTAAGATGCTGGATAACTTTATTGCCCCTTATGACGCGACAGTGGTGACTAAGCTACAACAAGCGGGTGCAGTCAGTTTGGGTAAGACCAATATGGATGAGTTCGCGATGGGCTCGTCTTCTGAATCTAGTTATTATGGTGATGTAAAAAACCCATGGGACTTATCACGTGTGCCTGGAGGATCATCAGGTGGTTCGGCAGTAGCCGTCTCCGCACGTCTAGCCAGTGCCAGCATGGGTACCGATACCGGTGGCTCGATTCGTCAACCAGCAGCCTTTTGTGGCATCACTGGACTGAAACCAACCTATGGTCGCGTATCGCGCTACGGCATGATTGCCTATGCTTCCAGCCTCGATCAGGCAGGCCCATTTGGTGTGTCGGCATTAGATTGTGCCTATCTATTGCAAGCGACTGCTGGGCATGATGCAAAAGATTCAACCAGTGTTGATCAGCCTGTGGATGAGTACACTGCTAATATTAATGAAGATATTCGCGGGTTGAGAATTGGTCTGCCAGAAGAATTTTTCCAAGAAGGTCTAGACGCTGATATCCGCGCCAAGATCGATGCCGCCTGTGATCAGCTGCGTGAGCTCGGTTGTGTGATCAAGCCGATCTCTCTACCTAATGCCAAGTTAGCGATTGCGGCTTATTATGTTATTGCACCGGCTGAGTGTTCATCCAATCTATCGCGTTTTGATGGGGTTCGCTTTGGCTATCGTTGTGAAGACCCGGTAGATCTTGCCGATCTTTATAGTCGTTCGCGCAGTGAGGCCTTTGGGCCAGAAGTGAAGCGTCGCATTATGGTCGGTGCCTATGCACTATCCGCGGGCTACTACGATGCATATTACTTGCGTGCACAAAAGATTAGACGTCTGATCAGTGAGGATTACCAAAAAGCCTTTGCTGAAGTTGATGTTGTATTAAGTCCAACAACGCCAACAACGGCGTTTAAGACCAATGAGAAGGTAGACGATCCGATTACTATGTATCTTTCTGATATTTACACGATTGGGGTGAATTTAGCGGGTTTGCCTGGTATCTCAATACCGGTAGGCTTCAGTCAGAAACTACCTGTAGGGATGCAAATGGTGAGTACTTATTTTTCTGAAGATACTTTGTTGCGTATTGCGCATCAGTTCCAACAGCATACCGATTGGCATCTACAAACACCGGCCGAGTTTGAGTAAGACAATATGAATTGGGAAGTCGTAATTGGATTAGAGATCCACGTTCAACTAAATACGCAGAGTAAGATTTTCTCTTCTGCAGCCACGGCCTATGGTGCCGATGCAAATACACAAGCCTGTGCGGTAGATATAGGTCTGCCAGGGGTGTTGCCCGTATTGAATAAGGAAGCGGTGCACAAAGCGGTGCAATTTGGCGTGGCGGTGGGTGCGGAAATTGCGTCACAGTCCGTGTTTTCGCGTAAAAATTATTTTTATCCAGACTTGCCTAAGGGCTATCAAATCAGTCAGTTTGAATTGCCTATAGTCGGCAAGGGTAAGTTGATCATCGATCTGGAAAAAGGCAGCAAGACGATCGGTATCACACGGGCTCATCTAGAAGAGGATGCGGGTAAATCACTGCATGAAGATTTTGCAGGGATGACTGGCATTGATCTCAATCGCGCCGGCACCCCGTTGTTAGAGATTGTCTCTGAGCCTGAGATGAGTTCGGCCAAAGAAGCAGTTGCCTACATGCGTAAGATTCATTCTATTGTGCGTTATCTGCAGATTTCTGACGGCAATATGCAGGAAGGTTCTTTCCGTTGTGATGCTAATGTTTCAGTGCGTCCAACAGACGAGAAAGAATTAGGCACGCGTACTGAGATTAAAAACCTCAATTCATTCCGTTTTGTTGAGCGTGCGATTAATCATGAGGTTGAACGCCAGATCGATGTTATTGAGAGTGGCGGTAGAAT
>DGKH01000008.1:0-12763 GCA_002386945.1 Proteobacteria bacterium UBA4575 | reverse complement strand
TATCAAGACAGCTATGGGCTGGCCTTGGAAGAGGCACAACAGCTTACGGTGAGCCAAGAGGGTGCCGCTTACTTTGATGCAGTGGTAGCCATAGTCCCCGAGTCTGCCAAGCTGATTGCAAACTGGGTCTGTGGTGATCTGGCGGCTAAGTTAAAGCAAGATGAACTCTCGATTGAACAGAGTCCAGTTAATGCTGAGGCAATGGCGCAATTGATTCAACGCATTGCTGATGGCACGATTTCTGGCAAGACTGCGAAAGATGTGTTCCAAGCGATGTGGACAAGTCAGGCCAGTGCAGACGACATTATTCAGCAACAGGGTCTGCAACAGATCTCTGATGTGGGTGAGTTAGAGGCCTTGGTTGCACAGGTTGTAGAGGACAATCCAAAACAGGTTGAGCAATATCTTTCTGGGAAGGATAAAGTGTTTGGGTTTTTCGTGGGTAAGTTGATGCAGATGACCAAAGGTAAGGCCAATCCGCAACAAGTTACTGATTTGCTAAAGGCAAAGTTAGTTCGCGATTAGATTGCGCAGTAATAGCGCCTTACGCTGAAGATGGTTATGAAATCCCTGATTGTATTTGCTCACCCTAATCCAAAAAGTTTTAATTACGCCTTAGTCGCTGCCGTAGAAAAAGTTCTGCGTGCTCGTGGTGATGAGGTGCGTACGCGCGATCTATATAAGGCAAACTTTAACCCCATTTTAGATAGCCAGCAGTTAGCCGAAGTGCAGCAGGGTTGTGTACCTAGTGATGTTGCGCTAGAACAAGAGCAGGTGAGCTGGGCCGATAATCTTATTTTTATCTACCCGCTGTGGTGGTTCGATCGTCCGGCAGTACTTAAGGGTTGGTTTGATCGTGTCTTTACCAATGGGTTTGCCTTTGCCTATGAAGACGGTCAGTTGCGAGGTCAATTAGGTTCTAAACGCGTCATGCTGGTGATTACCACTGGCGGTAATCAAGCCGACTTTGGTGTCGATGCAGATCAACTTTGTGCTAGCGGCACACGCGCGACTTTGTCGTTTTGTGGGGTCAGTCAGATAGTGCAGAAGGTATTTTACGCAGTGCCGGCAGTAGATGATGCAGCTCGTCAGGCAATGTTGCTTGAGCTTGAAGATCTCGTTGAGAGTTTATAAATAGCGTGTCTAAACTAGGCTGCTTAGGGTGATTCTTTAACGCTCTTACCGCTCTCTATCCAATCTTGGAATAAGGCCTTCATGGCGAGTGGTACATCAGTCTCAGGGTGCTCAGCGCAATACGCCTTTAATAGTGTCAGTACTTGCTCCGGTCCCATATCACCAGCGACATCATACAGCGCCGCATCGGCATAATTGACACCGCTAATAAATCCACTGAGCCAGGCCTCATACATATGTTTGTTCAGGCTCTGGATTGAGTCTGCATCGGCAGAGGCTAGGTCATCCATCATTTCTTGGCAGTTGGTTGCCCCCCAACCCTGCGCGCTAAAACTCTTTGCTGCCGGTTGTGTTGCTGTACTGACGCAGCCATTAACGAGTGCGATACTAAATATTGCGATTGCAAAACGTTTCATGGTACTCATCCTTGGTTGTTGATCGACCATTATATTTATACGTCCAACCACAGCTTACGGGGTAAACGCATACCAGCTATCTTACAAGCTTGTTGGCCGTAACCGTAAGGGAATAGATGATAAACGTATTTGCGTGTGGCTTGATCGGCGCTTAGCTCTGTCTTTAGCCGTTTCATAATGTGGCGTAACTCCGGCACCACACCGCTCTTAAAATAGAGCTCACGTATAAGATGGATGATACGCCAGTGATCTTCTTGCAGGTCTATGGATTCCTCTTTGGCTAAAGCGGTGGCAAGGGTCTCATCCCAATCATCTGGGTCGACCAAAAAACCACTGTCATCGCGCTCTACATTCATCCTATTTATCTCCTGCTTTTATCTGGTTTGCGGATCATATTGCGCCATGCTAACTCGCTCATGACCTTGTAGGTCAGTACGTGTTTCTATCGCGTTAAAGCCTTGTTGCTGCAGTGCACTTTGCACCTGAGTTGCCTGTTGCCAACCGTGTTCTAAGATAAGATGGCCAGTGTCTAAAAGGTAGTCACCAGCCCGTTGAATTATTTTATTCAGGTCAGCTAACCCTTGGTCTTGTGCAATCAGTGCGTGGATTGGTTCGTATTCAGCGACGCTAGCTGCTAGGTTAGGATCATCGACTGCAATATACGGTGGGTTGCTGACGATCAAGTCATAAGGTCTCACGGGTAGTGCGCTAAACCAGTCGCTTTCATGCCAACTAATATTGTTTAAGCCTAGGTTTTTTGCATTCTCGTGCGCGATGCTTAAACAGGCTGGACTGCGATCACAGGCGGTGATCTGAGCTTGAGGCAATTCAGAGGCCAGCGCTAAAGCGATACAACCACTACCAGTGCCTAGGTCGAGGATCTTGGGCTGCTGTTTGTTTGCTAATACGGTCAGTGCCGTTTCAACCAAGAGTTCGGTGTCACCACGTGGGATTAATACGTCAGCCGTCACCTTTAAGGGTAAGGACCAAAATTCTTTTTCCTCAATGATGTACGCGCTGGGTTCGCCAGCAGCTCGCCGCTCTACTAGTTGTATAAAATGTTGATACTGTTCTACTGTAAGTAGTTCTTCATCAAAGGCGAGTAATTTGGCCTTGGTTTTTTGCGTAATACTTTGTAGCAAGATGAGGCACTCATGCATAGCCTGATCACCGAGGTTGGCTAGTCGATGTCTACCAACAAGCATCGTTTGTCGGATGCTAGGCATCTCGGTCATTGTTTATTCTTCAGTGCTCATGGAGGCAAGTAGATCGGCTTGATGCTCACTGATCAGTGGTTCGATAACCTGATCTAAGTAGCCCTGCATTAATTCATCGAGTTTATACAAAGTGAGATTGATGCGATGGTCGGTGATACGACCCTGTGGGAAGTTGTAAGTACGAATACGTTCAGAACGATCACCACTACCGACTAGATTGCGTCTAGTGGCTGCTTGTTCTGATGATTGTTTTGCACGTTCAGCGTCTAATAGACGGGCACTTAGTAGGGACAAGGCGCGTGCCTTGTTTTTATGTTGAGAGCGTTCATCCTGACACTCAACCACAACGCCGGTAGGCAAGTGGGTAATACGAATTGCAGAGTCAGTTTTGTTGACGTGCTGACCACCCGCACCAGAGGCACGGAAGGTATCAATCCTTAGGTCTGAAGTATTGATATCGACTGAATCGACTGCATCGACCTCGGGCATGATAACGACGGTTGCGGCTGAAGTATGTACGCGGCCTTGGGATTCTGTATCAGGCACACGTTGGACACGATGCGCACCCGATTCGAATTTTAAAATAGAGTAGGCGCCATGCCCGATGATACGAGTGACAATCTCTTTGTAGCCACCGTGATCACCTTCATTGCTATTGATGACCTCTATCTCCCAGCGTTTCTTTTCAGCGTAGCGGCTATACATACGAAATAGATCACCGGCAAAGATTGCCGCCTCATCACCACCAGTACCAGCGCGGATTTCAATAAAGACATTACTGCCATCCAATGGATCTGTTGGTAGTAGTAGTTTTTGTAGGTCTAATTCAAATTGTGCTTGTTTTTCTTCTAGCTCAGCTAACTCCATCTGCGCCATCTCACGCATGCTGCTATCGCTATCATTCATCATTTCACGCGCTGCCAGCATGTCATCACGCACTTGCATATATTGCGTGAACGCCTTAACCACTGGCTCTAGCTGGGCATACTCCATCGAGTATTGGCGAAATTGATTTTGATCAGCGATGACTCCCGGGTCAGACAGTAAGGCGGCAATTTCTTCATGCCGGTCTTGTAGGGTTTCAAGTTTGAGTGAGATCGATTCTTTCATAAATTCTGGGGTGCTTAAATTAGGCCTGCTGAATAATCAGGGCAGGGCATATGAGGACCTTATTCGTCATCAATGCCGAGGATGGTTTTGGCAGTGCGAATAGTCTCGCTCTGTCCTTTTGCACTAGCCGCTTTAATCGCTTCAGTGGGTTTGTGTAATAACTTGTTGGTTAACAGGGTACCCAATTGCTGTAGGGCTTCCTCTGCTGATTTGCCTTGTTTAAGCGATCGCAGTGCTTTCTCAGTGGCGAGCTCTCGCAGCTGATTGGCTTCCTCACGGTAACGACGAATGACTTCACTTGCATCTTGTCCACGCAACCAATGGAAAAAACTATCCACTTCAACTTGAATGATACCTTCTGCCTGGGCCGCTGCATCGGTACGAGACTGCATGTTCTGTTGAATGACTTTCTGTAGATCATCGACACTATACAGATAGATATCACCAAGTTGAGCTGCTTCTGGTTCAACATCGCGAGGTATTGCTAAATCCAATACTAAAATAGGTTTATGTTTTCTCTGCTTTAGGCTTTGCTCTAACAAACCCTTGCCTAGGATAGGGAGCTGGCTGGCTGTGGCAGTAATGACGATGTCACTGTTAGGCAGCACAGTATGGATGTCTGCTAACTCGATCGCTTGGCCTTGATAACGTTTCGCTAACTGCTGTGCTTTTTGTAGGCTGCGATTGGCAATGGTGATGTCTCTAGTGCCATTGGCATGCATATGCTGAGCGGCCAACTCAATCGTCTCACCAGCACCGATAAATAGAGCGCGTTGTTCTCCAAGATCAGCAAAAATTTGTTTCGCGAGTGATACCGCGGTGGAGGCTACCGAGACTGGGTTGGCACCAATAGCAGTATGTGTGCGCACTTTCTTAGCGACATTAAAGCATTGTTGAAACAGCTGATTAAGGTCTTTGCCTAAGGTCTCAGCACCTGCCGCTTTGGTATAGGCCTGTTTCAGTTGGCCCAAGATTTGTGGCTCGCCTAGCACCATAGAATCCAAGCCGCTGCCGACGCGAAACAGATGTTTAGCCACATCTTCATCACTATGCGAGTAGAGGTAAGGGTGAAGCTGTTCGATGGCTAGTTGCTTGAAATCACTCAGCCACTGAGTCAGTACCTGTTCACCCTGTGCGCTGGAGTCGACACTGCAATAGATTTCAATGCGATTGCAGGTGGAGACGATAGCCGCTTCAGAAATAGGCGCAAGATCGGTCAATGAACGCAGTGCTTGAGGCAGCGTTTCATCCGCGATCGCTAGGTGCTCACGGATCTGAATCGGTGCGCTAGCGTGGTTTACACCTAAGATGAGTAATGACATGTACGGTATTTTAACCTAAGCAATCCGCGCTAAAGCAGTTTATTCAATATCATGGCCATGATCTGTCTTCAGCCCGAGTCTCAACCCAAGGCGTAAGGCACTGACTAGTCCAACACGACCTTATGAATTAGCAGTAGAAATAACGTAGAATCGAAGTACATCACGTCATTCGGTTGCCAAAAGCGTAATTATGCCTCATTTAACTTGTCTGAAGCACCTGCCCCATTTGTCTAGTCTCCTAATAGTGGCCAGTTTCCTTGCTGGTTGTGCTGGTGGACCCGGTTCGAGAGCGTATTCTGGTGATGAAATGGTGGAGCAGGACTTAAATATTCTCCCCCAGGCGGAAGTACTGGATGATCCACGTGCCGATGTCATGTATCAGCTATTAGTCGCTGAAATGGCAGGGAAACGCGGTCAAACTGAGCTGGCCAGAGAGCATTACGCACGTGCGGCAGAGCTAACAGATGATATTGAGGTGCTAGAACGCGCCATGCGTATCGCAATTTATGCCGAAGACTGGCCCTTGGCCCTAGAAACCACTCATCGTTGGGTGCAAAAGCAGGGTTTTAATAGTGAGAGTCGGCATGTTCTTGGTCTTCTCTATATACGTACAGGCGATATCGATGCCGCTGAAGAGCAGTTCCTGGCCTTAATTAAGGAGGCGCAGGAGACGGCCAATGATGTTTATAGGCTGATTGCCAATACCCTACGTCAGGTCGATGAGAAAGAACGCAGTCTGATCCTGATGGATCGGCTGGTCACAAAAGATTTTACTAATGCCAAGGCCCACTATGTCTATGCTGACCTGGCTATGCGTGCACGGCAATACCATTTGGCGATCGATCAAGCCGAGCTTGCGATTGGCTTTGACCCCGATCTGACTGTAGCTAAGACCCTGCGAGTGCAAGGGTTGTCTCAGCTAGGTGAGAGTGAAATGGCCTTTGCTGAGATGGCTGATATGGTGGCGGAAGATGCAGATAACTTTGCACTGCGGCTGGCCTATGCACGGCTGCTGTTACAGGCCGAGCGTTACAGTGATGCGATTAAGCAGCTGCAGGTCTTGTTGAAACGCCGTGCTGATGACTCTGAGCTGCTTTATACCATTGCGCTGGCTCACTTGCAGACACAAGAGTTAGAGCCGGCTAAAAAATATTTGGAACAACTGGTGGCCGCGAATCAACGTCTGGATGAGTCGCACTATTACCTCGCCCGTATCGCGCAACAACAAAATGACTTGGATGCAGCAATAGAGCACTTTAGTCGCGTTGCCTTTGGTGAGCTATTCCTCGATTCTATGATTCGATTGACCGATCTTTATGCTGAGACAGAGGGCATGGATAGGGCGCTAGAACATATTGGTTTGGTTCGAAAGAATGCACGCAATACACCAGATATTATCCGCTTGTTTATGGCTGAAGGTGGCCTCTTATATAATATGGCCGAATATGAAATGGCCTATGAGGTTTATAGCGAAGGTCTATTGGAGTATCCGCGCCACCCAGATTTACTCTATGCACGTGCACTGATAGCAGAGAAGCTAGGTCGTATAGACAGACTTGAAGCCGATCTGAGAAATATCTTAGAGATAGACCCTAAGAATGCGAATGCATTGAATGCCTTGGGTTTTACCTTGGCTGATCATAATCTGCGTCTGGACGAAGCACGCAGTTTTATTGAGCAAGCCTATGCATTGAGTTCGGCTGATCCAGCGATCATAGATAGCATGGGTTGGGTCAACTACCGTATTGGCAGGCTGAGCGAGGCTGAGAACTATCTGCGTAAGGCCTTCAAGCTGATGCCAGAAGCTGAAATTATTGGCCATCTGGTCGAGGTGTTATGGGCACAAGAGAAACAAGTGCAGGCACGTCAGCTGTTACAGCAGGGCTTGCAGGATTTCCCAGACGACGTCTACCTACAGCGTTTGCAGCAGAGCTACCCTTAAGCTGAGCGCCTGTTACCCCTGTCTATGAATTCAAGCTTGAAAATAATAGCCATTAGCGCTGTCCTATGGCTGGTCGCTAGCTGTGCTGGCCCCCAGTCTGCGCTGCGCACAGAGGCCCCAGTAGTGGATTGGTCAACGCATCTTGAACAGATGCAAGCACTATCAGAATGGCAGGCACAGATGGTTATCTATGGCCAAGATCGTGCTGAGAAATTCAAGCTGCGCCTGTTGTGGGAGCAACAGGGAGATCGCTATCAAATCAAGATTAAGGACTTTATTGGTCGCACGGTCGCAGTCTTAGAGGGTGTTCCAGGTCAGGTCAGTCTGAAGACTTCTAAGGGGCAGCATTATCAAGGTGAAGATGCCGATCAATTGATAGAGGAATTGCTTAATCTACCGATTCGTATCAGTGGCATGCGTTATTGGCTACTGGGTGTGCCAGCGCCTGCAAGCGCGTATCAACTGTTACAAGTCAGTGCCGATGGTTTGGCTGCCAAGATCGAGCAACAGGGCTGGCAACTCAAATACCTAGCCTATAGCCAACAGTCTGGCCAACGTTTACCGAGTCAGGCCGAGTTCTCTATTGATGAGGTACGTTTGCGTGCGGAAATTAGTCAATGGCAACTGCCGGCAGTGGAGTGAGCTAAAGCGATGAATGCATCAACTGTCTGGTTGGCACCGGCTAAAATTAATCTGTTTTTACATATCACCGGCCAACGCGCTGATGGCATGCATGAGTTACAGACCGTATTCCAGTTTTTAGAGTTATCTGATCGATTGCGTTTTATGCCCCTCCCGGATGGCCGGATTAAACAAGCTTCAGCGATCCCAGGGGTGACCCCAGAGCAGGATTTATGTCTGCGTGCTGCACATTTATTGCGCGATCAGGGTGGGATGACAGCGGGTATTGAGATTTCGCTAGAAAAAAATATTCCAATTGGTGGCGGCTTAGGTGGTGCTAGTTCAGATGCTGCCACCACCTTGCATGCCTTAAATCAGATTTGGGGTTTAGCCGCAAGTGAAGATGATTTAGCCACTTTAGGCCTACAATTAGGCGCAGATGTGCCGATTTTCGTTAGAGGTTTGGCCGCCTGGGCTGAGGGAGTGGGTGAAAAAATCACGCCTTTGACCCTGGCACAACCTTGGTATGCGGTGATCGATACGGGCGTGCATGTCAGCAGTGCTGAAATGTTTGTAAATTCGCAATTGACACGGAATTGTCCGCGCCTCACAATGTGCCCCCCTCAAGTAGGGACTTACGCTAATGTTTTTGAGCCACTGGTACGAAAACGTTACGCTAAAGTCGACAGGGTTTTTGATTGGTTAGCATCGTTTGGTACGCCATTTTTAACGGGTACTGGAGGGTGTGTTGTAATCGCTTGTGAGAGTGAGCAGGATGCTCTAGCGATTCAGGCGCAAGCGATACACGATGTGCGCGTTCTGGTTGCAAAGGGAAGAAATATTTCCCCATTGCGTCAACAGCTAACTCAATAGAAAATAACCCTTCAATAGGAAGTAAAAGATTGGGCCGTCGCCAAGTGGTAAGGCACGGGGTTTTGATCTCCGCATTCGTAGGTTCGAACCCTACCGGCCCAGCCATCCATATTTTACCTAGGTAGTGTGAAGCATGGCTATAAATAGTCGATTACGCGACGATAGTCGTTTGATGATATTCGCGGGTACTGCGCATACTCAATTAGCGAAAGATATCTCTGAGAAATTAGGAATCCCTCTCGGTAAAGCGTTGATCAGCCAGTTTAGTGATGGCGAAGTTCGAGTAGAAATTCAAGAAAACGTACGCGGTGGCGACGTTTTTGTGGTGCAGCCAACCTGTGCGCCCACCAACGACAGCATCATGGAGCTGTTGATTATGATCGATGCGCTGAAGCGTTCATCGGCAGAGCGGATTACCGCTGTTATTCCTTATTTTGGATACTCCAGACAAGATCGCCGTGTGCGTTCTCTGCGTGTGCCGATCTCGGCCAAGGTGGTCGCGAATATGATTTCCTCGGTAGGTGCCGATCGTGTCTTGACGGTAGACCTGCACGCGGATCAGATTCAGGGCTTTTTTGATGTGCCAGTGGATAATATCTACGCTTCACCGGTGCTATTAGGCGATATTTATCGTCAAAAGCATAAAAACCTCATCGTCGTATCTCCTGATGTTGGTGGTGTAGTTCGCGCTCGTGCTGTCGCTAAACGTTTAGATGATGCTGATTTAGCGATCATTGATAAACGTCGACCACAGGCCAATGTGGCGCAGGTAATGCATATTATCGGTGAAGTTAAAGGTAAAACCTGTCTCATCGTTGATGATTTGGTCGATACCGCGGGTACTTTGTGTAAGGCGGCACAGGCCTTGAAAGAGCATGGTGCCGAGTCTGTAATTGCCTATGCCACGCACCCTGTGTTGTCGGGTCGAGCAGTAGAAAATATTGAGGAATCAGTACTCGATGAGTTAGTCGTTACTGATTCTATTCCATTGAGTGAAGAGGCTAGATATTGTCCGCGCATTCGTCAGTTGAGTGTCGCTGGTCTGATGGCTGAAACCATTCGCCGCATCAGTAGCGGTGAGTCGGTTAGCTCGCTCTTTATGGATTAAACCGAAGTAAACCGCAGCATGGCTGGTCGCAAGCCACGCTGAATTTTTTAATGAAGATGCGTAAAGCATTAGGAGTTAGTCATGAGTTCTAGTTTTTTAATTAATGCAGAGATGCGTGAAGACTTGGGGAAAGGTGCGAGCCGCCGCCTACGTCACGCTGGTAAAGTGCCTGCAATTATCTACGGCTTCGGTAGCGAACCTGTCTCTGTTACTTTAGATCACAGCAAAATCATCCACAATCTTGAAGAAGAAACCTTCTACTCACAGATTCTAGAAATTAGCCTAAACGGTAAGACAGAAAGAGTTGTGTTGCGTGACCTACAACGTCACCCAGCTAAAGCTTTAATCATGCATATGGACTTTCAACGTGTGAATGAAAATGAAGCTATGCATGTACATATTCCACTACACTTCATCGGTGAAGACATCTGTCCTGGCGTTAAGCTGGAATCAGGTGCTGTTAGTCACCAGACCACAGAAGTTGAAATTAGCTGTCTACCTAAAGATCTGATCGAGTTTATCGAAGTCGATGTATCTGCATTGNNTGAAGGTGAAGAAGAAGGTGAAGGCGACAGCGAGTAATCGCTCAAGCTTAAGGAGTAAAACGTGGTTGCCAATAGCCCAATCAAACTGATTGTTGGTCTCGGGAATCCCGGTGCTAAATATACTGAAACCCGGCACAATGCCGGGTTTTGGTTTTTAGACCGACTGGCCCAGCATTATGGCGTCAGTTTTCGTGAAGAAAGCAAATTCAAAACTGAAGTGGCGGCAGTCGATCTGCCTAGTCATCGTCTCTGGTTACTCAAACCAACGACCTTCATGAATCTCAGTGGTGAAGCACTGGGACCCTTCGCTAAGTATTATCAAATAGAGCCTGAAAACACATTGGTTGTGCATGATGAACTCGATCTGCCAACAGGTGTTTCACGCTTAAAGCGCGCCGGTGGCCATGGTGGTCATAATGGTTTGCGCGATATTTTCAAACATTACAGCAAAGATTTCTGGCGTCTGCGCGTTGGTATTGGCCATCCTGGGCACAAAGACCAAGTGCTAACCTTTGTCATGAAGTCACCATCGGCCAAAGAAAGACAAATGGTTGATGACTCTATTGAGCAGGTGCTCGATACTTTTAACGACGTACTCGCAGGCGATCATGAAGCCGCCATGCGCGTCTTACATGTGAAATAGTCGCTATGGGATTNNAAGTGTGGAATTGTCGGTTTGCCAAATGTTGGTAAATCAACCTTATTTAATGCCTTAACGCGTGCAGAAATTGCCGCCGAGAACTACCCATTCTGTACCATCGAGCCTAATGTTGGCATCGTACCAGTGCCAGACCCACGCTTAGATGCGTTGGCTGCGATTGCTAAATCTGAAAAAGTTATTCCAGCGGTGATGGAGTTTGTCGACATCGCAGGTTTAGTTGCAGGCGCCTCTAAAGGTGAAGGCCTGGGTAACCAGTTTCTAGCCAACATCCGTGAGACCGACGCCATTGCACAGGTCGTACGCTGCTTTGAAGACGATGATGTGGTGCATGTCGATGGCCGGGTTGATCCTTTGAGTGATGTTGAGACGATTAACACAGAACTGATCTTGGCCGATGTTGATTCGGTCGACAAAGGTATGTTGCGTTACCAAAAAGTAGCTCGCTCGGGTGATAAAGAAGCACTGGCGAATATTGATCTACTAGAAAAGCTGGCGGCACACCTGAACGAAGGTAATCCGGCACGTAGTTTTGATGTCGATGAAGATCAACGCAAGATGGTGCGTGACCTACACTTGATTACAGCAAAGCCGATGATGTATATCGCTAATGTTGACGAAGATGCCTTACAAGATAGTAGTGAGTTGGCTGATCGTCTAGCGGCTCTGGCTGCTGAAGAAAAAGCCCAGTTTGTCACTGTCTGTGCCCAGATAGAGGCCGAAATCATCCAATTAGAAGATGATGAGCGTGATGAGTTTTTAGCCGATCTTAATTTAACCGAGCCCGGTCTCAATCGTGTTATCCGTGCCGGCTACGAATTACTCGGCTTACAAACTTACTTCACTGCAGGGCCGAAAGAGGCGCGAGCATGGACAGTGCGCGTCGGTGCCACCGGTCCACAAGCTGCTGGCGTCATCCACACCGACTTTGAAAAAGGATTTATCCGTGCCGAAGTTATCGCTTTTCAAGATTATATTGATGGCAATGGTGAGCAGGGTGCAAAAGATGCTGGGAAGTGGCGTTTAGAAGGCAAGGAATACATCATGATAGAGGCCGATGTTGTCCACTTTCGCTTCAATGTTTGATATTCTAGCGCATCGGTTAAGCCCTCTTATTTGACAGGGTTTCAGTGGTCGCGTATGTTGCGGCTTCACTTCGAAAAGGCTATGTAGCTCAGTTGGTTAGAGCACAGCATTCATAATGCTGGGGTCGGTGGTTCGAGTCCACCCATAGCCACCATAATTCAAAAGCAGTAAAATCCAAATTCAACCTTTCAAAAACAGGCATAATCTTTATAGCCGTTTTATTACTCGGTGTTTGTGTACTTAACAGGGAATTGAGTTAAGTATTAGGAGAGGTAAGTGATTGAACACATAACAGAACAGCAAATCCTACTACGATTATCTTTAGCGATGGTTGTTGGCTTGCTGATAGGGATTGATTCTTGGTACAACCGAAGAAATGCAAGTGTTCGGATTTACTGTGTTGTCGCAGTTACCTCAACGATGACCATGATGTTGATAAGTAATCAAACTGGGAATCACCCAGAAGCATTTAGTCGAGTGCTTGCAGGTTTAATTACCGGTTTTGGATTTTTAGGTGGCGGTATTATTATGCGGCAGTCTGAAACCCACCAATTATTTGGATTAACCACTGCGGCAACAATTTGGGGTTGTGGCTTAATTGGTGCTTGCTTAGGTGCAGGGCAGTACAGCATTGCAGCACACGCAACAATAGCAATGATGATTGTTCTCTATGTTAATTTAGATGGCCTGATGCAGCGTGTTGGGATCAGAAGAAAATCTGATTAAAGTAA
>DGKH01000031.1:11838-19834 GCA_002386945.1 Proteobacteria bacterium UBA4575 | reverse complement strand
CAACGATAACCCAGATTGACCTGCAAAGTATCACTGGATTGTCTGCGGATTTGGGGGAAATCGCTGGGGAATAATAGGGGTTTAGTTTCGCGCATAAGTTACGTTACTAGATCACTAGCCTAAGCGCCATGCTTGATAGCGTTGTAGTAATTGTTTGGCTCGGTCGCTAAAGCGTTCGCGTCGCCATTTTCCAGCAACAAAGCGATTGATTTCACTGCGACTTGGGTAGAGGTGGATGCTTTGTAGAATCTTGTTCAAACCCAGGCCGTGGGTTCTAGCGAGGACAAATTCATGGATCAGTTCGCTGGCGCCTTCTGACACTATCTGTACACCTAGTATCTTGTCGCTGTTAACTGGTGTTAAGACCTTAATAAAGCCTGAATCGTGCTCATCGGTGATGGCACGATCAATCTCATCCATATCAAAGCGCGTAACCGTATAATCGATTTTTTGTTGTTTGGCGGCTTCTTCATTCAGGCCTAAGGAGGCTATCTCTGGATCGGTAAAGATCGCCAGCGGTACGTGATCTAGGCTGCAGCGAAAGCGCTTAAACGGGGCGAAGCTGGCGTTGGCTGCAGCGTACCAGCCTTGATGTGCAGCGACATGGGTGTAATTAAGTGGGCTGGTGACATCACCACAGGCATAGACATTATTAAAGCGTGTCTGTAGATAGTTGTTGCTGACTAGGCGTCCCTGTTCATTAGTTTCTAGGGCTAGGGCTTCTAGGCCAGTCAGGTTGGCTTGTCGCCCTACGGCTACTAGTAGGTGGCTGAACTCGACCTGTAGGCTGTTGCCATATTGTTCACCAATAAGGCGTGAACCTGCATCTGTTGTTTCATAACGCAGGCTTTTAAAGCCTGGGAACAGTTTCACACCATCGGCGATTAAGGCTTGTTCTACCACTGCTGCGAGTTCGGGGTCTTCACGGTTTAAGATATGCTCAGATGGAAAAATCATGCTGACTTCTGCACCTAGGCGTTGAAAAGCCTGCGCCAGTTCACAGCCTATCGGGCCAGCACCGATGATTAATAGCTGTTGCGGTAATGTCTGTAATGACCAAATATTATCGCTGGTGTAATAGTTGATCTCGCTGATGCCAGGTAAATCTAAGGTGTTGGGGCGTGCGCCAGTGGCGATGGTAATGTTGCGGGTATTGAGTACCTTGCCATTGACCTCAACCTGCCAAGGTGAGATGACTTTGGCCTGACCTTGGATGCAATCGACTCCTAGTTCACGGTAGCGTTGGCGTGAGTCTTTTGGTGCGATGCGGGCGATTTTATTCATGATGCGTTGTCTAACATCACCAAACTGTAGCTGGTAGTCGACTTGGGCTACGCCATAGTGCTGCGCTTGATTCAAGCTATGTACGTATTTCGCACTGCGTAAGATCGATTTTGACGGTACACAGCCAGTATTTAAGCAATCACCACCCATATCGGAGGCTTCAATTAAGGCAACTTTGGCTTGTAGCGTGGCACTGCTATAAGCGGCGACTAGGCCGCCGGCACCACCACCGATGACGATGTTGTGATAGTCAAACTGCTTGGGTCGTTGAAAACCTCGATAGGCCCTACGCTGGCGCAGGATCTGCATAAATTTGTTGGCGGTTAGTGGGAACAGGCCTAGTAATAAGAAACTAAGAATCAGCTTCAGCGAGAGGATATCCTGAGCTGATCGGATGCTAGCCAGCTGCACACCGGCATTTACATAGACCATGGTCGCTGGCAGCATGCCGAGCTGGCTGACCCAATAATAAGTGCTTAGACGTATTGGCGTCATTGCGGTGACGACATTGACCAGACCAAACGGGAACAGTGGGACCATGCGTAAGAAGAACAGATATAAGGCACCTTCTTCTTCAACCTTTTGATTAATCTTTTTTAAGGTCTCGGCATAGCGTGTTTGGATCCAGTCACGGGCGATATAACGAGCGATCAAGAAGGCTAGACTAGCGCCAATAGTGGAGGCGAAGGAGACAATAAACAGGCCTTTGCTAAAGCCAAATATGGCACCTGCAGCTAGCGTCATGATGGCCGCCATCGGTAGGGAGAACGCCGTCACGATGACATAGAATGCAAAAAACAGGCTAGCAAATTGCACAGGCTGGTCGTGAAATGCCTGCGCCAGTTCACTTTGCCGATCTTGCAGACCAGCGAGACTCCAATCAATGTTGGATGCTGAGAGTAAAATGAAGGTAAAGCAAGAGATAGCTGCAATCAGTAAAAGAGCTTTTTTCATCATAGGCTTCCACGGGGTCAGAGGTATCGGATGAGGCTTTAAATTACCGCAATGCTTACATCCACGTGAACTAGGATGTATGATTTTGCCTTTATTATCCAGTCATGCAGTGAGTCATATGCGTTTAATTAGTTATCATTTTCAAGGAAAAGTTCAGCTTGCAGTTGAACTGGGTCAAAAAGTATTTTTACCACTACTAGATAGCCGCTGGGATCAGAGGATTGATTCTATGTTGGCGTTGATCGATGCTGGTGATGCTGCATTGGCACAGTTGAAAATACTAGCTGCTGAGCCTGAAGCTGCCAGTCTATGTGCATTTGCCCCAGAACAGCTTAGCTCACCGATCCCACGACCACGACAAAACGTGATGTGCCTAGGCCTGAATTACAAGGATCATGTGGCGGAAACTAATACGGATCCAACACAGGAGGTCAAATTACCACGCTCACCGATTGTCTTTACTAAGGCGGCCAATAGTATGAATGGGCCTTATAGTGATATCGCAATTGATACAGCTATCTCAGCGAAGATGGACTGGGAGTCTGAGCTGGCGGTGATTATTGGTAAGGGTGGCATCGGTATTAGAGAAGAAGATGCGATGCAGCATGTCTTTGGTTACAGTGTATTGAATGATGTCACTGCCAGAGATCGCCAAAAATGGCATAAACAGTTTTTTATCGGTAAGAGTTATGCTGGTTGTTGCCCGATGGGGCCGGCTATTGTGACCGCCGATGAGATTGCTGATCCACATGACTTGGCTATTCGTAGTTGGGTTAATGGTGATCTCAAACAAGAATCGAATACCTGTCACCAAATCTTCAGTATCGCGAATGTTATTGCAGTTTTGTCACAGGGTATGCAGTTAGAAGCAGGTGATATCATTGCTACCGGGACTCCAGAGGGTGTTGGCTATGCCCGTACACCGCCAGAGTATTTAATGCCTGGTGACGTGGTTGAATGCGAAGTAGAAGGGATTGGCAAGATCGCAAACCGCATAACGCAAAGAACGTAAGTTCGGCCATGATCAGCTGATAAATGGCTGAGGGGTGTTTGCTATGAACGCTAGTCAATCGTTTCAATTTCGAGGTGAAGCGGCTGAGTATTTCCGCATTTGGATTGTGAATCTATTCCTCTCCATTGTTACTTTGGGGATTTACTCGGCCTGGGCCAAGGTGCGTAATAAGCAGTATTTTTACGGTAATACGATGGTTGCCGGTAGTGCCTTTGAATACAGTGCAGACCCAATTATGATCTTGAAGGGTCGATTGTTGGTGGTGGCTATACTGTTATTGTTTTCTTTTCTTGCTCGTTATTACCCACTCTTAGATCTGCTTTATTCGCCACTGTTTTTATTCATTCTGCCGTGGCTAGTATTGCGTGGCCTGATGTTTAATGCGCGTTATTCTAGTTATCGTAACCTGCATTTTGCTTTTGTTGGCGGCCTTGGCAAGACTTATGCCGTAGTGCTTGGTCTGGGTATGATAACGCCCATGTTAATTATACTGGCCTCGTATTCTCTACTGGGGCCAGTGCTCGGTGTTGGGCAGGATGCAGTATCAAGGAGCGGGGTGGTGTTTATTTTAGGCACCACGCTACTGTTGTTGTTTATCTGGTGGGTCTTGTCTAGCTATTATTTGCAGCACTATTACGTCAATCATTCTCACTATGGTCGCTTGTCATTCGCGATGATGGCCTCTCTGAAACAGTTCTTTATATTTTTTAGTATTGCTGCGCTAGGATTCTCGGTCGCATTGATACTATTTCTATCGTTTACATTTAGTGTTGATGCAGGTGATTTTGTAATAGATCTTGAGCTGACTTATACGTTAATAGTTGTTTCCATTATGTTGCTTTATCTACGCGCCTATCTGAAGGTGCGGGTGTTTAATCAAGTGTGGAGTATGACGCGTTTAATGGATGCCGCTGATCAACCGCCAACGCAGCTTATGAGTTTTCACACAGAGCTTAAGGTGAATCCACTCTTCTTCGTTTATCTGACCAATATCATCGCCTCAGCAATCAGTTTAGGTTTGCTTATCCCATGGGCTAGGGTGCGTTTAGCGCGTTATCAAATTAATCGGATGACACTGTTAATGCATGGTGATCTCGATCGTATTATCGCCGATGAGAAAATGAAGGTGGGTAGCTTCGGTGGTGAGATGGGCGATCTCTTGGATATCGATATCGGCTTATGATGAAGACTTCAGTCAATTATTTTGATGGCCATTCTGCATCAAGTGTCGAGGCCGAACTGCGGCTACAAGAAAATGGTGACTGCCAATTACTGTCGGATGATTTGCAGTATGATTTTGTTTGGGCCGAGGCTAAGTTAAGCCCAGCATTAGCTAAGACCGCACGTAGTTTAAAGCTACCCAATGGTGCCAAATGTGAGATCTCTGATCTTGCAGTATTAGCATGGATGGAGGCGCAGCAAGATGCTAAACAAAGAAGCAGAGGCTTGCTCTATTGGGTAAATTTGATGGAGTCGCGTTGGCATTTTGTGCTGATAACAGCGGTGCTTGTGATTGTCTTTGCCTTCAGTATGGTCACTTACGGTTTGCCTGCCTTGTCGAAGGGTGTAGCGCTTGCGTTGCCATTGTCTATCGATCAGCAGTTGTCAGAGGGTGCCAGTAGTTTGCTTGAGAGTAAATTGCTCAAGCCCAGTGAGATTCCACTAGAACGTCAGCAGGTGATAGCGACTGAATTTACGCGGATTATTAATCAGCTGGATGATGGGCATAGCTTTAGTCTGATTTTTCGTAAGGGCTTGGGTGCGAATGCCTTTGCCTTTCCCTCTGGCATTATTCTTGTCACTGATGGTTTGGTGAATTTAGCGCAGACTGATGCCGAGGTCGTTAGTGTGTTGTTGCATGAGATGGGCCATGTGGTGAATCGCCATGGACTGCGTCTGTTATTACAGGGTTCGGCATTGACCCTATTGATAACAGTAGTCACTGGAGACTTTAGTGCCAGCACTGGTTTTATTGCGGCGCTGCCAGTCATGTTATTAGAGCAGGGCTACTCGAGAGATCTTGAGCGTGAGGCAGACGACTTCAGTCTAAACTATATGCAAGCCCAAGGTTTAAGTACGCAGGCATTTGCCGATATTCTGCAACGCATTAGTGGTGATGATCAAAATTCAGTTTGGCAATACGCGTCTAGCCACCCAACCACGGCTGAGCGAATCCGTCGATTTCAACAGACAACACCATGAGTGCAGTTTCTCTGCGCGCACGCTTTCTGCATCGATGGTCTAGCCCGGCCGGTTATCGTGAGGTCTTGCAAATCGCCCTGCCAATGATTTTAAGCACTGGGGCTTGGGGCTTTTTATTGTTTTTTGATCGGATGTTCTTGGCCTGGTATTCGCCCGAGGCGGTGGCGGCTGCGATGCCAGCCGGTATGACTAGCTTTGCCTTGCTGGCTTTTTTTATCGGCATATCTGCCTTTGTGAATACCTTTGTTGCACAGTATTTTGGTGCTGATGAATACACTGAGATTGGCGCTATTATTTGGCAGGGTGTGTATCTCAGTCTGTTGTCCTTGCTACTTATTGTGCCTATGTATTTTCTCGCTGAAGCTTTATTTGCCGCCGCGGGACATGGGGCTGCGGTGCAAGAACTTGAGGTGATTTATTTCAAGACGCTGTTGTACTCAGCAGTGTTCCAAGTGATGAATAATGCACTCTCTAGTTTCTTTTCTGGGACGGGGAGAACGCTAGTGTTGATGTGGGTCAGCCTGCTGATATTAGTGATTAATCTGGTCTTAGACTACGCCTTGATATTCGGTCATTGGGGATTCCCTGAGTTGGGTATTCGTGGTGCAGCTATTGCGACTAATATTGGTATCATTGCCGGTTTTTTCACCTTCGTTTTTCTGATCACTTCTAAGGTCAGCCGAGATAGGTTTCACACGCTTAAGCGCTGGCGCTTTGATGCCTCTTTGTTTCTTCGTCTGATTCGTTTTGGTCTGCCAAATGGCGTGCGTCTATTTATTGATATGTCTGCCTTTGCTGCTTTTTTATTATTGGTTGGGTTGCTCGGTACGCTTGAGTTAGTGGCGAGTAATATCGCATTTAATATTAATGCGCTGTCTTTCTTGCCGATGGTCGGCATGATGGTTGCGGTATCGGTATTAGTTGGTCAGCGCTTAGGTCAAGGTGAGCCAGAGCTGGCCGAGCGCTCAGTCTGGTCTGCTATTCATATATCATTTGTATTTTTTACGATTCTGGGTACAGCCTATATTTTAATACCCGAATTTTTTATTTGGCCTTTCACGCAACAGGGAGGCTTGGATAGGCTCAATGGCAGCCATGAGCTGGTGGTTGTTCTGTTACGCTTTATTGCCTTCTTTGGACTCTTTGATGCGATGTTTTTGGTCTTGTTGGGTGCGCTAGAAGGGGCTGGAGATACGCGTTTTATTATGCGCAGTAGTTTTTTATTATCGTTTTTATTGTTGATTTTACCCTGTTACTTTTATGTTCAGAGTGGGGCCGCAACAGTGACTTTATTGTGGCTGATTATCACGCTAAATATTGTTGCTTACTGTGCGCTGTATTACTGGCGCTTTCGTGCGGCTGGCTGGAAAAAGCTACGAGTGATTAACGATTCAAAAGAATCATGAATTACAGTGGCGAGTTATCAGCGCGGCTATTAGTTGAGTATGAAGGGTCGCATGCGACTGCTGAATGTTTTGACGTAACCTTTTTCTTCTCGCGTGATTAAGAGTACGGCCAGATCGTTTTCTTCGGCATAGGCATAAGCCTCTTGTGGCCCTAAGACTAATAGTGCAGTAGCCCATGCATCGGCCACTGTAGTTGACTCATGTAGCACCGTGACCGAGGCCAAGTTATGTTGAACCGGGTAGCCTGTGCGAGGGTCGATCGTGTGTGAATAGCTCTGACCTTCATGCTCAAAGTAATTGCGATAGTCACCTGAAGTGGCAACGCCTAAATTATCTAGGCCGATGACAGCTTCCACGCTACGGCCTGCATGCATCGGTGTTTCTATACCTATACGCCAAGCAGCACCATGTTCGGCAATACCCTTGGCCTTAATTTCCCCACCAATCTCGACCATGTAGTTTTTAACGCCAAAATTATCTAAGAGCATGGCCAGCTGGTCGACGCCATAGCCCTTGGCGATTGCCGATAAATCGACATAGACATTTTCTGCTGGCTTGAAAATACTAAGCGGTTGTTGTCGGGTTTGAATGCGATCCCAGCCCAAGGTCAGTCTTGCAATACGCACCTCAGTTGCACTAGGAAAGGCAAACCCTTCCAGCTTGGCACCAAAGCCCCATAAGTTTACTAGTGGCCCAACAGTGATATCAAAGGCACCCTTGCTGGCTTGGCTGACGCTGTAGGCACGATCTAAAACGTAGATCAGTTCAGCATCGGCAGCGAACCAACCACTATGGTCCTGCGCATTGAACAGGCTGAGTTGTGAGTCTGGGATATAGGTCGACATCAATTGGTTGATCTCGGCGAGTCTTTGTTCTGCGGCTAGACGTACCGTTTTTATTTTTAGTGTGCTGGCCTGCCCATGCCACTGCATGGTGTAGCTGGTGCCCATGGTTTCACCACTGACTTGTGGGCCATGGTTTTCTTTACCGCAGGCGCTGAGTAATAGCAGTAGGCCAAGTGCTGCAGTTAGCGCAAAGTGATTTCGAAATGAGGGCTTGCTAGGGGACATCTTGTTTGGGCTCGGCGGTTAACACGTCGGAGCCAAAAGCATACAAGAGTTGGTCTGGATTTTATATC
>DGKH01000031.1:0-11781 GCA_002386945.1 Proteobacteria bacterium UBA4575 | reverse complement strand
TGACTTAGATTTTTCCGTCTAGGCCCATCTGATAGTACTTGTGCGTGATCTTTTCTTGGTTCTCAAGTAACCAGTCGATATCCGGCTCATTGTTCATGGCCTTGTGGATCGCGTTAGACATTGCTTTGCGATGAATGTCGAATAAGACCTTGTGATCTAGGTCATCGGCTGTGGCAACCATTGGGTTTAACCAAACCGAAACGATAATACCTAGGTCGTTGGCTTTTTCTTTTGGAATGTCACCAGCACGTACAGCATCTAATACACCGTTTGCGATTGCGGCTTGCACAGTACCCATGAGGATATTGGTGTAACGCTCATCTTTAACCGTGACCTTGGAGACCATCAAGGTTGCAGGACGCACTTGGATGTCGGTATTCAGGATAGCCAATACGCGGCTATGCCCCTTAACTTGATCGCCAAGTAGGGTAGCAAAAGCAGTTCCAACTGGACCGTCTAGCTCACCGATAATAACTTCTGGCTCAGCCGCGGTGCCTGCAGGGCCTCCAGCAACTAGAGATTCACCGACTCGCATTACAATTCTTTCTGACATGATGATATTTCTCCTGATCAGTCTTGGGTAATATAAAACATAGGGGGGTAACTTTGGCGGCTATTCTACATGATCAGCTTGCCAGAACAATTTAAGGCGACACATTTATATGGCAATTTTGAGCCACTATTTAATGTAATAATGGGTAGAGCATCTGTAGCCGTGATTTCATCGATAGTTAAGAATGACTAAAATATTAAGTATCTTCAGACACGCTGAGGCGAAGTATAATCCTCGCTGTAGTGACCATCTGCGCCCCTTAAGCCTCAACGGCGTGGCCGATGCTGGGCGTATGGCGAAGCATTTAACTGGCATGGTGGCGCCGATTGATAGGGTTTTTTGTAGCGATGCAGGGCGTACGCTGGAGACCTGGCAGATCTTGAATCAGACGCTATCGGTTAGTGCTGAACACATTATTTTTGATCCCAGTCTGTATCTTGCAAATTCGGCTGACCTGATTGCGCGCGTTGAGACCCTATCTAATGAGTGGCAGCACGTTGCCCTAGTTGGACATAATCCGGGATTAACCAGCCTGTGTAATTTTTATACTGGCGATGCGCTCTGTGATTTGCCGACTGGCAGCCACTATTGTGTCGGTTTTGAAGTCGATGATTGGCGCGCTACCAGCCGTTTGATGGGTGTATTACTGAATTTTACCGTACCGCAGCAACTCAAGCCTTAAATCAGCGAAATGCTTGAGTTGTTGCGATGTGGAGCGGTTACCAGTAATTTTCGGTGCTGATGCTACCTGGGGTACGTCTCAGGTTTTTGGTCAAGCCACGCTCTTGTAGCAGTTCACGCGTATCTTTCACCATGTCTGGATTACCGCAGAGCATAATCTGCGACTTGCCTTCTTCGACCTTAATTCCAGCACGTTTTTCTAGTGAACCATTCTTAAATCCAGCTGGGATACGTCCCGGTAGGCTGAAGTCGGTCTTTTCACGGCTGACGAAGGGGACATAGCAGAATTGATCAGGGTGTTTTGCACTGAGCTCATCAATCAGCTCGCGATAAGCCAGTTCAGCGGCATTTCTTACAGCATGCACCAACACCAGTTTGTTGAAGCGTGTCCAAGCTTGATCGGTTTTTAGGATCGACAAGAACGGTCCAATGCCGGTGCCGGTAGACAACATCCAAAGGTCTTCGCTTTCAGGGATTTCATCTAGGATCAGGAAACCAT
Organism: Proteobacteria bacterium UBA4575; assembly: GCA_002386945.1. Classification (GTDB taxonomy): domain Bacteria; phylum Pseudomonadota; class Gammaproteobacteria; order UBA4575; family UBA4575; genus UBA4575. The sequence goes on along the minus strand of DGKH01000031.1, from coordinate 10,048 downwards.
TCGGTTTTTTACCGAGGTAGACGTGATCACCGGCCTTAAGCTCGGCCAGTCGCGGGGATAGGGCGCCTTCTGCGACATTGATGGAATAAAATTCATGGAAGCCCTCATCTGGTGCGCTGACGAAGGAATAGGGGCGGCCGATGATTTCATCATCAATTTCTAAGCCTAAACGTCCAAATTGGCCGGCCTTATAAGGCTGTACATCACCTTCTACACGTAGGCTGTAGAGAGTATCGGTCCAGTGGATATTCTCGATTACCTTGCCATCAATCCAATTCGACATATTTGTTCTACCTTAGAGTGTCTTTTTTCAGCGCGTATCTTAACTAAGCCGAAGTGATTTTTGAACAATTCCCATGGGGTAGGCAGTTCATGTGCAAAACAAATACATTATGAGGGTAATTATTAAGAATGATTTCTAGTTGATGTTGTATATCGACTGGCACACATTTAGACGCCTATCTCGGAGTGTTCTATCACTTGTGATTCCGCTGAGTCGCTATCAAAATGGCTCGTGCTATGACAAAATGCGCAGGAATTTCGGTACAGCTTTACCCGCTGCGCCCTATCAGCAGAATTTATTGGCGCGTCGAGTTTCGACGGCAATAATTATAAGGCCCGCTCATTGTAAGCAGGGCTAACTTAACAACGAAATGAAAGAGACAGCTATGGCCTCAACTTTTAAGGGACTACCAATCGCCCTCAACCTGCCGCAGTTCGAAAACCACGAGAAGCAAGAAGGAAAGTACACCACCTGTTATATGTGTGCTTGTCGCTGTGGTATCAAAGTAACTGTCGAAGATAACGAAGTACGATTTATCCAGGGTAACAAGAACCATCCAGTGAATAAGGGTGTGCTCTGTGCCAAGGGTAATGCAGGCATTATGAAGCAAAAATCGCCGGCTAAATTACAGCAGCCGATGATGCGTAAGAAAGGCAGCGAGCGTGGTACCGGTGAGTTTGAGCCAGTATCATGGGATGTCGCGCTAGATTATTTATCAGAGCGTTTAGAAAAGATCCGTAATACTGATCCTAAGAAGCTTGCATTCTTTACTGGTCGTGACCAGATGCAGGCTTTAAGTGGTCTTTGGGCACAACAGTACGGCACCATTAACTGGGCGGCCCATGGTGGTTTCTGTTCAGTCAATATGGCGGCAGCAGGACTCTACTCGATTGGTCATGCATTCTGGGAATTTGGTGATCCTGATTGGGATAACACTAAGTACTTCATGCTTTGGGGCGTGGCCGAAGATCATGCATCCAATCCAATTAAAATTGGTTTAGAAAAGATTAAGCGCCGTGGCGCTAAGTTTGTCTCGATTAACCCAGTACGTACGGGTTATCAGGCGATTGCCGATGAATGGGTGCCTATTAAGCCGGGTACTGATGCGATTCTCGCGCTGTCGATGATTCACGTTTTGATGAAGAATGATTTATTCGATTGGGAATATTTGGTTCGATACACCAATTCACCTTACTTGGTTTACAACACACCAGGCGAAAGCACCGATGGTTTGATCTGTCGCGATGCTGAAGGCAATCCACAGTCTTGGGATCTTGAGAAAGAAGCCCTAGTGGATGGTAGTCTGCCTGAGATTAAGCCTGCTCTATTTGGTGAATACACTTCAGCCGACGGTAAGGCGCTGAAGACAGTATTTACACTATTAGCAGAACGCTACTTAGATGATCAGTACTCACCAGCAGAAGCCAGCAAAGTATGTGGTGTTGCAGCTGATGACATCGAACGCATGGCCTTAGAAATGGCGCATGTTGCGTTTGAAGAGACGATTGAGATTAATTGTGAATGGACTGACTGGGCCGGTCGTAAGCACGACAAGTTCATTGGTCGTCCTGTGTCTATGCACGCGATGCGTGGTATTTCAGCGCATTCCAACGGCTTCCAAGCCTGTCGTGCGATTCACTTATTACAAATTATGTTGGGTTCAGTGGATGTTCCAGGTGGTCACTTGGCCAAGCCTCCATTCCCAAAACATATTGTGCCACCGATCAAGCCGGCCAAGCCGACTTCGCCGGGGCAGCCGCTTAACTCACCACCTTTAGGTTTCCCAACCTGTCCTGAAGATTTGGTTATCGATGATGATGGTAAGCCATTGCGAATCGATAAGGCCTATTCATGGGATGCACCGATTGCTAATCATGGCTTGATGCATATGGTGATTACCAATGCGGTCAAAGGCGATCCCTACCCGATTGATACCCTGATCATCTTTATGGCGAACATGAGTTGGAACTCAACCATGAACACCAGCTCAGTGCGCGATATGCTGACCGAGAAAGATGAGAGCGGTGAAAAAGATGAGAATGGCGACTATAAATACAAGCTACCGTTCTTAGTCGTAGCCGATGCCTTCCATTCTGAAATGACAGCCTTTGCTGACTTGATCCTTCCAGATACAACGTACTTAGAGCGATACGATACGATTTCGATTCTCGATCGTCCGATCTCTGAGCCTCACGCTGTCTGTGATGCGATTCGTGCGCCAGTGATTGAGCCTGATCGTGATGTACGACCATGGCAGGAAGTGTTGGTTGATTTAGCGACTCGTCTGAAGTTCCCAGCCTTTACGAAGGAAGATGGTAGCCCGAAATATGAAGGCTATAACGATTTCGTTATTAATTATGAGAAGGCACCAGGTCTTGGCTTCCTCGCCGGTTGGCGTGGTGAAGACGGTAGCAAATCATTGCGTGGTGAGCCGAATCAAAACCAATGGCAAGACTATATCGATAACGAATGTTTCTTTGAGCATAAGTTACCGAAGGAGCATCACTACTACCGCTTCGCTAATAAAGGGTATTTAGAGTTTGCCAAAGAGTCTGGCTTTATTGGTTCATCTAAGCCGATTATTATGGAGCTGTACTCTGAGTCCTTGCAGAAGTTCCGTCTTGCAGGTCAGGGTTTATATGATGGTCCTCAACCAAAGAATGATTACGATAAGCATCGCATGGTGACTTATTTTGATCCGCTACCGGATTACTATGAGCCGTTAGAGCAGCAAGCGACTTCATCGACTGAATATCCGTTCTTTGCGATTACCCAGCGTCCAATGATGATGTATCACTCATGGGATTCGCAGAATGCCTGGTTACGTCAGATTTTGGCTCAAAACTATATGTACATGAACCGCCAGAAAGCGGAAGAAATGGGTATTGTTGATCTGTCATGGATTTGGGTTGAGTCTGAAAATGGCAAGATCCGCGTTCAAGTAAAATTGATGGAAGGTGTTGAGAGCAACACCATCTGGACGTGGAATGCGATTGGTAAACAACGAGGTGCTTGGGGATTAGATCCTACGGCGAACGAATCGAATGATGGCTTCTTGCTGAATCATTTGATCAGTGAGCATCTACCGTCTAAGTCGGCCGATCGCGCAGTGACTAACTCTGATCCAATTACGGGGCAAGCAGCTTGGTATGATTTGCAAGTGAAGATCTATCCAGCGGCAGCAGGCGAAACAGGTACATGGCCTACTTTCGATACGATTAAGCCGATGCCAGGTGCAGAAAAGCCGGTGTCTAAGCTTCAATATCAAACACATAAAGCAGTTGGACTGCATCGTTCGATGCGCGACATTCTGACTCGCGGCAAGACTAAAAGGGATGATTCATGAAATTAGGATTAGTTGTCGATCTAGACACTTGTGTCGGCTGTAATGCCTGTGCAGTTGCGTGTAAGCAGTGGAATACTTCGGGTACCACTGGGCCGTTAACTGATTTGGAACCTTACGGCAAAGACCCAACGGGTGTTTGGTTTAACCGTATTCGTAACTATGAGCTGGGCGACTACCCAGATAACAAGACTGTGCATTTCCCAATGTCTTGTATGCATTGCGAAGATGCGGCTTGTGTCACGGTATGTCCTACAGGCGCTTCTTATAAGCGTGAAGAAGACGGTATCGTTTTAGTCGATCAAGATAAATGTATGGGTTGTAACCTCTGTGCATGGGCCTGTCCTTATGGCGCACGTGAGCTTGATCCTGAAGAAGGCGTGATGAAGAAGTGCACCCTTTGTGTCGATCGAATTTATGACGAAGCCTTGCCAGAAGATGAGCGTCAACCAGCCTGTGTTATGACCTGTCCTGCACATGCACGATTCTTTGGTGACTTTGATGATCCAAACTCAGAAGTTTCTAGACTCTCTCGTGAGCGTGGTGGTGAACATTTAATGCCAGAGCTTGGTTACAAGCCGGTGAATACTTATCTACCACCGCGTAATAAGCCAAATATTCCAACTTACAAAAACGAAACTAATCCAATTGAAAAAGTGAAAGATTGGGTTAACCGTTTAGTTGCACGATAAAAAGGAATCCAGATGCATCCAGCATTCTCAGTTATATTTTTTACGGTCACCTCAGGTGCCGGCTATGGTTTGATCGCAATCACTGCAATCTACAGTGCTTTTGATTTCTCCCAGCCTATGACAGGTGCGCAAACATTGATGTTATCAGCGGTTGCCTTAGTCTTGATTACCAGCGGCCTGATTTCTTCTACTTTTCACTTGGCGAATCCAAAGAATGCATGGCGTGCGTTTAGTCGTGTGCGTACTTCGTGGTTGGCGCGTGAGGGTTTATTAGCGATCTTGTTCTACCCAATCGTTATGCTTTATGTCTACTTAGTGTGGCGTGGTGTTGATGCAAGTTCCTCAACAGCGATGACCACCTTGGCATTGATTACCGGTGTATGGGCGATTGTAACGGTGTTCTCAACGGGCATGATTTACGCTTCATTGAAGACGATTCGACAATGGAATAATGCATTGACCCCAGTGAACTACATCAGCCTAGGCTTAATGTTAGGCGGCTTGTTGTTCTCATGGTTGTTGTCTTTGTCTGGCAATGTGTCGGCTAACCTGACTATGGTTGCAAGCTACATGGTTGTGATCGCAGCGACGATTAAGATCGTTTATTTCTTTTGGATCGGAACGCCAGCAGGCCCAACTATTAATACGGCAACCTCGTTTACTGCACGGACAGTAAGGTTGTTAGATGTAGGTCATACCGCAGGCACCTTCTTAACCGATGAGTTTGGTTATCAAGTTGCGCGTGATCGCCTCGTTGCATTACGTTGGATTGCGATAATCTTAGGCTTTGTGCTGCCATCATTGATCATTTGGTTCGGTCTGGGTGAGGGCGACAATACCTTAATGCTAGGTGCTGCTGTGATTAGCGCCTTTGCTGGTGTTGCGGTTGAGCGGTGGTTGTTCTTTGCCGAAGCTCGCCATGTGGTGAATCTATACCACGGTGCGCAACAGTGCTAACAAGGCGGTAATCAATCCTTGTTAGAACCTAAAAGGCGAGTCAATGACTCGCCTTTTTTGTGTCCATCTACTTTTTATCTGGGTGCTAGTTTAGGGCGAGCCAAATCTCATCGTCCTGGATTGTAACCGCATAGGTCTGTAGGGCTTCATCCGCAGGGTCTTCCGACGGCTCACCATCAACGACACTAAACCAGCTGCCATGTAAGGTGCACTTGACCTTGTCACCACGTAGACAGCCTAAGGCTAGAGAAGAGTCTTCGTGGGTGCAGGTGTCATCCACTGCATAGATGGTGCCTTCGACATTGGCTAATAAGATCGGGGCTCGGCCGGGCATGCAAATCTTCTTTGTCGTTCCCGCTGTGACTTCAGCCAATTTGGCTGCAAATGTGTTTTTGTTTTCCATAGCGTTACTTTAAAAAATACAGCAAAACACTTCAATAACTCTTAGGGAGGGCATATTTCTGCTCTCAGCCTTGGCGTTGTCGGGGATGTCTTGCTCAGAGAAGGGCGCTTATATCATTCGGTAGTATTTCCAAGCAGCAAAGGGGATGGTTAAATAGCTCGCTTCACTACTCAGGTTTTAGATTATGCCTTACTTTGTATTTCACCTCGTACGCGATGGCCGTATGCGTTTAGACGAGATTAATCTCGTGGATCAGTTTGATGCCTATAAAGAGGCCAAACAATTTGCTCGTGCGCAACGTGAGCTCGATACCGGTAAAGAAATTAAAATCATGTTCGAAGAAGATGCATCGATGGCCGAGAGTAAGCTGGCAGAGCAACGCGATGCACCTATTCTGAGGGAATGGGAAAAATAACTTAGGCATGGACGAGACCCACTATCGCTCAACCTATGCTGAGATCAACCCGATTAAATGTGTCTTTGAAAAGGCAATTAATTCGCGTGTCTGTAATTGTTCGAAGTCATCCCGTTTTAACCTTGCTGATCGTGAAGGAGTGGCCTGTGAATCTGCCGCCAGTCATGGCCTGTGTCAGGAGCTATTAGAGCTACTGCGAGAAAAGGCACGCTTTGCCTTGCAGCAAACCCAAGTCGATGGGCCATTACCACATAATGCTGAAATTAAGATTCAGTGTGGTGGCGTGAAGGGCTTAATCGAGCTGCTCAAGGGATTGCATCCTGATCAGACAAATGCGGCAGAAGACGATGTCTATGCCGTGATCCAGCAGGCACTAGGCGACTTTGAACGCCTTAATGCCCTGCCTTTCAGTCAAATCATGCAACAAGTCACAGCCTATCAAGGGCGCAAGCGGCGCGGGGCTAAATAGCCTGCCCGGTGATTAACCTTTATTGCTGTTGTACTGCTGGCTAAACATGGCCCAGATGGCGAGAAAGAATGCCGCAATCACAGGACCTAAGACAAAACCCGAAATGCCGATCATGGCAATGCCACCCAGGGTGCTGAGTAGGATTAAGTAGTCTGGCATTTGTGTGTCGCGTCCAACCAGGATAGGGCGTAAGACATTGTCGACCATGCCAATCACAAAGACCCCAACCAAAATCAAAATAATGGCCGCAGTCATTTGCTCATTTGCCAATAGGTAGATAGCTGCTGGCAGCCAAATCAGGGCCGCACCCACGGCAGGCAGTACCGATAAGATGGTCATTACTGCAGCCCAGAACAAGGCTGATTGAATCCCTAATAATGCAAAGCTGATACCACCAATAGCACCCTGTATACCGCCAACCACTAGGGTGCCTTTAATCGTAGCGCGTGATACTGCAGCAAATTTGTTGAGCAATAAACGCTCGTTATGATCACCTAGGGGTAAGGTTTCAACTAACTTATTGAGCAAGGTATCGCCGTCACGGATACAGAAAAATAAGAGATACAGCATTAAGAAAAATAACAGGGTGAATTGCAGTGCATCCTGACCAAAACTGAGCAGATAAGCGCCTAAGGCTTGGCTGAGTTGCATCGCGCTGTTACTGATCTTGGTTTCTAGATCGGCTAATGAGAGATCGCCGTACTGAAGTAACTGTTCTAATGCAGGCAGGCTGCTTTGTAGCCATTGAATGCCGTGCGCTAGATTGATATCACCAGCAGTAATCGCCTGATATAGACCAACACCCTCTTTGGCTACCGCAATACTTAGAAATAGGGCCGGCGCAATGGCGCAGATCAGAATAATGAACACACTGAGCAGCGCCGTGCTGTTTTGACGCTGATTGCCTAGATGGTGCTGTAAGAAGTGATGTAAGCCACGAAACAGGACTGCCAGCGTGATGGCCCATAACAAAGGTTGGAAAAAAGGCGCGAGTAGACCGGCAAAGGCTGCAGTTGCGGCAGCTAGCAGGATGAAAAAGAAGGTATTTTGGATCACGACATTCCCTGTTTTGTTTAGGACCGCACTGAAAAAGGCTGATTCTTGGCTTAAGTTGTTATTTTAGAGCTAGTTTTTAGGAAAAAGGGGATTTGTACAAGGGCTCTTTAGGCTTACCTTAAATAAGTACTTGCTTATATTAGAAAATTATACTATTCTGATCTCATCAAATTTAAACCTTATCTGAAATTTAATTAGGAGAACGCAAATGACACGTTTTACTTCATTCTTTGATAAAGGCATCTCTGTGATGTGTGCTGAAACAGCTATATTTATTTCAGGTCTGATTGCTTTATTCGCTATTGTGATTGCCTTGTTTTAAACCGCTTTTCATATCTACCTCCACGTAGACTTTTACGCCGACATCTCTTGTCGGCGTTTTTTTTGCCTAAAATTTAGTTGTATCGTCTAGTGGCTGGGTTATTGAGTGTCGTGTGACAGGCCAGATTATAGCGAGATTAAAATACTGAAGAGCTTAGTTCGTTAACCGCTGAAAGCATTTCTGGATCATCACTAAGGGCTTGAGATATTGAGCTCCTACAGGCCGTTACTGGGTTAATGCCAGTAGCGATTAATTTTCCAGCATGTACCAATAGACGGGTACTAGCGCCTTCATCTAAACCACTGCCTTTCAAGTTGCGTGTCATCTGTGCAAACCTCACCAGCTGTTTAGCGGTTACATTATCAACCCCGGTCTCGGTTTCAATAATCTTTTGCTCAGTGGCGGCATCTGGATAATCAAATTCTAAGGCAACAAACCGTTGTCGAGTACTTTGCTTTAGGTCTTTTAAGACGCTTTGATAGCCAGGGTTATAAGAGATCGCCATACAGAAGTCTTCTGGTGCCTCTAATAATTCGCCCAGCTTCTCGATGGGTAATACACGGCGATCATCACACAGCGGGTGAATGACGACAGTGGTATCTTTTCGTGCCTCAACAATCTCATCTAAGTAACAAATGCTGCCGGTACGGACGGCACGTGCGAGTGGGCCATCGACCCAAACGGTTTCGCCACCGGTCACTAGATAGCGGCCGACCAAGTCAGAGGCGGTTAAGTCATCATGACAGGAGACGGTAATCAGTGGTCTTTGCAGACGCCAGCCGATGTATTCCATGAAGCGTGTCTTACCACAGCCGGTAGGCCCTTTCAGTAAAACAGGGAGTTTGTTTTTATAGGCGGCCTCAAAGACTTCAATCTCGTCAGCGACTGGCTCGTAATAAGGCTCGTCAGTAACAAAATATTCTTCGGGCTTATAGCTTTTTGCAATGTTCTTGGCATCCATTTCGGTATTCACGCTGATATTCATGTGCCAGCCAGCTTACCCGTATATAAGGCCCGTGCAAGTTTAGGTGTGCACGGACGATATACAGGTTTTGTTCTACAGGATGCTAAGGGGCAGACTAAGTCTGTAGGTAGATAGTGTCACCATCAAGAGTCACGTCACCACTCTTCTTTAGATCTTGGATGGTGCGACTAACCGATTCTCTCGAACAGCCTATAAGACTGGCAAGTTCACGATGCGTAGCAAAGTTAGCCACTTTTTTGCCAGCCACTTCTTGTGCGTTGTTGCGTAAAGCCCAAAGTACACGCTGATGGATGCTGCCCAATGCGATCTCTTTCAGGTGCTGTGAGATGTTCGCAATCTCTGAGGAGAGCCGTGTGGCAATACAGTGCATGAAGTCAGGGTGATCTGCGTAAAACTGGCTGAAGTCAGCATGCTGGATAGTGAGGATGTTGCAGGGTTCTTTGGTGATCACGCTGGCGAACTGTTTGCCATCATTTAACCAAGCGGTTTCACCAAAGGATTCGCCTTGGCTTAACTTATATAGGGTGACTTCTTTGCCTTGCTGGTTTTCTTTAAAGACCCTGACAGTCCCTTTTAGGATGAAGTAGACCGACTGTAAGATGTCGCCATCCATACAGATGATGGTGTTTTTACGTAGCGCTCGAATACTACTGCGCTTGGCTAGTGGTTGTAAGCATTCAACACTATAGCGTTTAAAACATTGAGTGCGTTGTAGGTCAAAGGTTAGGAGATCTATAGTCATAGTATTTTTAGTCTGGGTTAGCTCCTTGTCCCGGTCACCCTGGACTGTTGTAAAAAAGACACAACTCGATATGAACTCGAAAGATGATAATCCTTGAAACACCTTTCAGCCTTTCTTCGTCAGAAATGGGCACAGCCCTTATGTGACAATAATTACGAAAGTGTATCGTTATAATACACTGAATATAAATTAAAATAACTATTAAATAGCCTATCTCTACTGATTGGGAAGAAATTTTTTCACTTTCAGCGGTTTAGATAGGGAAGTTGACTTAATGTATTGAGTTCTTCTCTGTTGCAAAAATACAACATTACTAAATAAACGAGAGGAAACTCAATGAAACAACTAGTTAAAGCTTCTGCTCTAGCGCTAAGCCTAGTG
>DGKH01000011.1:76394-78747 GCA_002386945.1 Proteobacteria bacterium UBA4575 | reverse complement strand
GCAGCCAAGTTCATAAACTCGATGCGTTGTTCTGAATTGATCAAAACGAGGGCCGCAGATTGGTGCTCAACAATGGTGGTGTGTAAATGATCAGACATATCGTTATATATGCAATTTCCGAACCAAAATATTTCTATTGGTAGATTTATATGAAAACCCTTACGAAAGCGGTTTAAAACAAGGCTATTCGAGTATGAAAGGCATGATTTAACGCTAGACCTACCCAACCAGACCCCACTAACCCGTCTGTTTCCCTTTCTCTTTCACAGCCATTACCGACAGTATGCACCATTTTGGTGCGATAACTACCATATGACTTTCCGCTGGGCAAAAAAAACGCTCCAAATGGAGCGCTTTTTTATTAGTCCCCTGCGTTAGACAGAGGACCAGCAATATTCTCGTTAGAGAATCTTAACAGCTGTAGTACATCTCAAACTCAATAGGATGTGCTGCCTGACGTAGCGCAGTCACTTCTTCCATCTTCAAGTCGATGTACGCATCGATCATGTCATCGGTAAACACACCACCTGTAGTCAAGAACGCACGATCTTCATTAAGTGCAGCTAAGGCTTCATCCAATGAGGCCGCTACTTTCGGAATAGCCGCATCTTCTTCTGGTGGTAAGTCATACAAGTCTTTATCTTGCGCCGGACCTGGATCGATTTGATTTTGGATACCATCAAGGCCTGCCATCATCATCGCTGCAAACGTTAAGTATGGGTTTGCCGCAGCATCACCAAAACGAACTTCAATACGACGTGCCTTAGCATTTGCCTCATAAGGGATACGAATTGAAGCCGATCGGTTACGTGCTGAGTAAGCCAGCATAACTGGTGCCTCAAAGCCTGGAACCAAACGCTTGTAACTATTAGTCGAACCGTTAGCGAAGGCATTAATTGCTTTAGCATGCTTCAAGATACCACCAATGTAGTACAAAGCAGTCTGCGAAAGATTACCGTAGCCGTCACCAGCAAATAGGTTTTCACCATCTTTAAATAACGATTGGTGTACGTGCATACCACTACCGTTATCACCAACTAGTGGCTTCGGCATAAAGGTCGCTGTCTTACCGTAGTTATGGGCAACATTTAAGACTGCATACTTTAGGATTTGGTTTTGATCAGCACGAACAGTCAATGTGTTAAATCGAGTACCAATTTCACACTGGCCTGCAGTTCCCACTTCGTGGTGATGCACTTCGACTTCAACACCCATCTCTTCCAATACCTGACACATAGCGCCACGTACGTCTTGTAGTGAATCAACTGGAGGCACTGGGAAGTAACCGCCTTTCACACCTGGGCGATGGCCAATGTTGCCGTCTTCATAAGCTTTATTAGTATTCCAAGAGGCTTCGTCTGAATCGATAGCAAATGAAGCGCCACCTATAGTATTACTCCAACGAACATCATCAAATACAAAGAATTCTGGCTCTGGACCAAAATAGGCTGTGTCACCAATTCCGGTGCTCTTCAAGTAAGCTTCTGCACGTTTAGCTACCGAGCGTGGATCACGCTCATAACCTTCCATCGTGGTTGGCTCAAGAATGTCACAGCGAATAATTAGCGTAGGATCTGCAAAAAAGGGATCCATCACGGCAGTATCAGGCTCTGGCATTAATACCATGTCAGACTCATTAATACCTTTCCAACCTTCGATAGAAGAACCATCAAACATTTTACCGTTTTCAAATACCGCTTCATCAACTGTACTCGCTGGCACAGTTACGTGTTGTTCCTTACCTTTCGTATCGGTGAAACGGAAATCGACGTATCGAACGTCGTTATCACTAATCATTTTTAAAACGTCACTGGCGGACATCGAGTCACTCCTAAATAAATTAAATTCAAATCCACAGGCCCATGGCTGCGATACGCACGCCATCCTGTTTTTATTCTATTAAACCTTAAGCACAATACGTGCCATAGCAGAAGGTAGCTTACTGTAGCCATTTTTGGAAGCCTCTAGACTAAATTGCTGGGCCGACTGCACCAAAAAAGTGCCTGCTCGTCGGTTAGCGCCTTATTATAGTGCAATCAGTTTTAGCCACCTTCTTCTAAACGCTACAACACTTGGCTCTAAGACCACCACCCAATCTGACCGCTCTACTGCAGCATGATCTTGTACAGGACTAAAACTAGCTTTCTATTCAAGATTTAACAATAATGACATTGTCAGTTTTGACGTAACAAAAGAAGCACAAAGCCGACATCGTGTTATTAGTGTTTTAGTGCAGTCGCTATCTATAGCGTGCTTGCACAGGATTAGGAAGATCCTTTAATAATACATAGGAAGGTCTCCCCATGGATTGGGGCTGTCTCGACAAGGATGTCGATTGACAGAGTTCCGACCA
>DGKH01000011.1:38097-76380 GCA_002386945.1 Proteobacteria bacterium UBA4575 | reverse complement strand
CGACCACAATCCGCACTAAGTTTTCGACCTAAAATCAGAAAAGTTCACACCTACGCAGCAGATAGCTTACAATCTTACGCTTTATAGCTAGTTTTAATTCCGTGAGCGCAACTACCAGCTTTCAACAACTCATTCTGACTCTGCAGCAGTACTGGGCCCGACAGGGCTGCAGCCTGCTTCAACCCCATGATCAAGAAATGGGGGCGGGGACGTTTCATAGTGGCACCTTCCTCAGAGCCATCGGCCCTGAGCCGTGGCGTGCGGCGTACCCACAACCCTGCAGAAGACCTACTGACGGACGCTATGGTGAAAACCCAAATCGCTTGCAGCACTACTATCAATTCCAAGTCATTCTCAAGCCTTCGCCTGAAAACATCCAAGAGCTGTATCTAGACTCACTACGTGAGCTGGGAATTAATCCTCTTGAGCATGACATTCGCTTTGTTGAAGACAACTGGGAATCACCAACCTTAGGTGCCTGGGGTATTGGCTGGGAAGTTTGGCTAAACGGCATGGAAGTTTCACAGTTCACTTATTTTCAACAGGTTGGCGGCTTGAGTTGTAAGCCGATCAGTGGCGAGATTACTTATGGGCTAGAACGTCTGGCGATGTACCTACAGGGGAAAGAAAGCATTTACGATCTGCGTTGGAATGATAGCGACACGCATCCGATAAGCTATGCAGATGTCTTCTTACAAAGTGAGATCGAGCAGTCCAAATATAATTTTGAAGAGGCCAATACTGAGCAATTATTTAGCGCCTTTGATGCCAATGAAAGTGAATGCCTGCGTTTGCTGGAAAAAGAATTATCGTATCCAGCCTATGAGCGCATCCTAAGTGCCTCACATCTATTCAACTTGTTAGATGCTCGCCAGGTCATTTCAGTTACTGAACGACAACAATATATTTTACGCATTCGCACGCTGGCACGAGAAGTAGCCCAGAGTTTCCTTGCTAGCCGCGAGCGCTTAGGCTTTCCTTTACTTAAGGAACAGCCATGAGTGAATCAAAAGCTCTTGAGCCACAAGATTTACTGATTGAGCTAGGCTCTGAGGAACTGCCGCCCGCCACACTGACCCAACTCAGCCAGGCCTGGCAAGCGGCATTAACCGAGCAGTTCAAGCAACAGGGTCTGGCCTTTACGCAAATTACTTCTTTCTATACACCGCGCCGTTTAGCGGTGATCGTCCATCAGTTAGCCGCGCGTCAAGAAGATCAAATGATTGAGCGCCGAGGTCCCGCGCTAAAAGTTGCCTTTAATGACGAGGGTAATCCAAGTAAAGCATTACTGGGATTTTGCAAGTCCAGCGGCCTAACGGTTGAAGACCTGCAAGAGATTGAAACGGATAAAGGAACTTGGCTGTATGCAAAAAGCCTACGCAAAGGCTTAGCCCTTGATGATTTAATCCAAGATATTATTGAGAAAAGTCTGGCCGCTTTACCTATCCCAAGACCGATGCGTTGGGGGATAGGCGAGCATGAGTTTATTCGCCCACTGCACTGGCTGACCTTGCTATACGGCGAACGCAGCCTTACTTGTACGATTAAAGGTATAGATGCCGGCTGCGTCACCTATGGTCATCGCTTCCATGCGCCAGCAGCGATCAAACTCAAGAGTCCGGCCGACTATGAATCTGCTCTATCCGCGGCTCAAGTCATTGCCAGTTTTGAACAGCGCAAACAATCAATTCTAGATCAGCTGAAGACTATCAGCGATGATTTAGATGCTGTTTTAGATTATGAAGACAGCCTGCTTGAAGAGGTCTGCAATCTGGTCGAATACCCGAATGCAATCATTGGTCAGTTTGATGCTAAGTTCCTCGACATCCCACAAGAAGTCTTAGTTGTCACCATGCAAGAGTCGCAGCGTTATTTCCCACTCTACCGCAAAGATGACCAGCGTTTGTTGCCTCAGTTCATCACCATCGCGAATATTAAGAGCACACGCCCTGAAGTGATTCAGCAGGGTAATGAGCGCGTCATCCGACCACGTTTTGAGGATGCTGAATTTTTCTGGCAGCGTGATAAAACACAAAGCTTAGAAAGTCGGGTCGATAAGCTAAGTGGCATATTATTCGAGAAGAAATTAGGCAGCATTGCCGACAAGGGCAAACGCAGCGCTGAGATTGCAACCATACTCGCAACAAAATTTGGTATCGACGCCAAGTTAGCACAGCGTGCTTGCATGCTATGTAAGTGTGATCTTATGACTGACATGGTCACTGAGTTTCCAAAACTACAGGGCATCATGGGCCGTTATTATGCACAGCATGATGGCGAAGATGAATCGCTTGTAGTCGCTATTGAAGAACATTATTGGCCGTTAAAGTCAGGGGCGATAATCCCTAGTAGTCAGCTAGGCCTGGTGGTTGCATTAGCAGATCGAATAGATAGCTTGTTGGGTATTTTTGCTAGCGGCAAAAAACCATCTGGCGTGAAAGATCCCTATGCACTGCGCAGGGCAGCTTTAAGTCTGGTGCGTATCACCATCGAAAGTGAGCTTGAATTTGATCTTAATCATTTATTACAACAAGCCGCTGCACTGTTGCCTAAGACGCTACAGAACAATGAGCTAGTAAGCGACGTCGAGGCCTTTATCCTCGATCGCATGCGTGGCTATCTGGTTGAACAGGGACTCAATAAAGATTGCTTTGAAGCAGTACTCGCAAGTCGTGAAACCCTGACAGGATCTGCTGCATCACTCAGCCTATTTGATTGCTATCAACGCAGTCTAGCTGTATCCGGTTTCCGCTCTATGCCAGAGGCTGCTAGCTTGACTGCATCCAATAAGCGTATCGGAAATATTTTGAAAAAAATCGATAGCAGTGAAGTCGTTGCATTAGATGCTGCGGCATTAACCAGCACTATCGAACAAAAGCTCTGTGCCAGCTTGGATCAAATTGAAACCAGCGTTGAGGCAATGGTACAGCAGCGGCAATATACAGAAGCCTTACATACGCTGGCACAACTAAAAGAGGACGTCGATAACTTCTTTGAAGAGGTGATGGTGATGCATGAAGATCTCGCCATTCGAGCCAACCGTATCGCCTTAGTTGCACGCGTACATAGACTCTTTACCGCAGTTGCGGATATTGCGGTATTACAGGTTTAGAACAAGATGCGTGCGGTAATCATAGATCGCGATGGTGTTATCAATCACAATCGATCTGACTACGTAAAACAGGCCTCAGAGTGGCAGGCCATTGATGGTAGTTTGGAAGCAATCGCACGTCTTTCTCAAGCCAAATTTAAAGTGTTTATCGCCAGTAACCAAGCGGCCATTGCCCGTGGTCTATTCGATCATTCCGACCTACACCGTATCCATCGCAAGATGCTACATGAACTAGAGGCCTTAGGCGGGGGTGTCGATGGCTTTTTTTTCAGCCCAGTAATGCAGGGACCTTGTCGTAAACCGAATCCAGGGATGCTCTTGGATATCGCCTCTCGTACCGGCGCGAAGCTGGCAGAGACACCATTCATCGGTGATAGCCTGAAAGACCTTCAGGCGGCAGAACGTGCTGGGGCAATGCCTATGCTGGTACGCACCGGTAACGGCTTAGAGACTTTAACTAAGGCCGAAATACCCAGCAATGTTAAGGTCTTTGATGACCTTGCTGCTGCTGTCGCCCACATACTTCAAGAGTAAGCCATGCTAACTGTCATACGCTCTAGTTTATTATTACTCGGCATGATCATAGCGACGATTTTATATTCCCTGCCTTGCGTTATAGCGCGTCTATTGCCTTATCGCCTTTGCTTTAGATTTATTTCCAGTTGGTGTGCCTTCAATACCTTTTGGGCACGTTTAGTCTGTGGTGTCCGTTATGAGATCCAGGGCTTAGAAAAGATCCCTGAGCAATCCTGCGTCATCATGTCCAATCATCAATCAACTTGGGAGACCTTAGCCTTTCCTGGCATCTTCCCAACACTGACTTGGGTGATAAAAAAAGAATTACTGGCGCTACCCTTTTTTGGCTGGGGTATTGGTGGCACACAACCAATTGCCTTAGATCGTAAAGCAGGCAAACGGGCATTAATTGAATTGGTTAAAGATGGCCGTAAGAAACTGGCACTAGGCCGTTTTGTATTACTTTTTCCAGAGGGCACTCGAATGCCCTTTGAGAAGCCTGGCAAACTCAAGGCTGGTGGCTTTTTACTGGCGACTAAGGCGGGCGTACCGGTACTACCAGTCGCGCATGATGCTGGACGCTTATGGCCAAGCAAGGGGTTTCTAAAGCAGGCCGGAACCGTGCGCGTAATCATTGGTGACTGCATCAGCAGTGAAGGTAAAAGCGCAGAAGAGTTACGTGATGAATACGCACAATGGCTGACCCAAGCTCGTCAGACCCTAGCCGATCAGCAAGCCGCAGCAGAAAACAGCAACTAACTCTTTGGCTTTATCTGATTCCAAAACCTAAGGGCTAGGGTTTGGAATACGCTGCTGAATCGCCTCGATCTCCGCACACACCGTTTCACTTAAACTGACTTCGATACTGGCAATATTTTCTTTTAATTGCTGCAAAGTAGTCGCCCCGATAATATTGCTACTAACGAACGATCGCGAATTAACATAGGCCAACGCCATCTGAGCAGGGCTTAGTCCATGCGCCCTTGCTAGTTTCACATAAGCATCACAGGCTTGCTCTGCTTGCGAATTGCTATAACGGTCAAAGCGATCAAAGAGGCTGAGTCTGGCACCTTTTGGACGTGCACCGTTTTCATATTTCCCACTCAACATACCGAAGCCTAAAGGCGAATACGCCAGCAAGCCAACCTGTTCGCGCTCGGCCATTTCAGCCAACCCCACTTCAAAACTGCGATTAAGTAAACCATATGGATTTTGAATAGACACAATGCGGGGTAGTTGATGGCGCTCTGCCAGCTTGAGGTATTCTGCCAGCCCCCAAGGCGTCTCATTTGAAATGCCAATATGTCGCACTTTGCCACTGCTGACTAAATCGGCTAGCGTGCTTAAGGTCTCCATAATAGGCACACCACTATGTGACGACTGCTGATAGCCTAATTGGCCAAAGAAGTTAGTACCCCGTGAAGGCCAGTGTATTTGGTAAAGGTCGATATAGTCTGTTTGTAAACGCTTGAGACTGTCATCCACTGCACGCCGAATATGGTCCGCACTGAGATCAGAGCCATCACGCAAATACGGCATCATGCCTGGGCCCGCGACCTTGCTTGCAACTACCACCTGGTCGCGCTGCTTATGCTTGGCCAACCATGTGCCAACGTATTTTTCTGTCAGGCCTTGGGTTTCTTCTCTTGGTGGTACTGGGTACATCTCCGCGACATCAATAAAATTAACCCCTTGATCCAGGGCGTAATCCAGCTGCTGGTGAGCCTCTTGTTCCGTATTCTGCTCGCCAAAAGTCATGGTACCTAAGCAAATAAGACTGATTTTAATATCAGTATGACCTAAGGTTTTATACTGCATCGCTAACTCCCTTCCTAAAAACCTTC
Source organism: Proteobacteria bacterium UBA4575 (assembly GCA_002386945.1). Classification (GTDB taxonomy): domain Bacteria; phylum Pseudomonadota; class Gammaproteobacteria; order UBA4575; family UBA4575; genus UBA4575. The sequence continues at coordinate 70,908 of DGKH01000011.1, read as the reverse complement.
ATTTTTTCAACAACCTAGTGACATCTGGATACGCCACGGCAGAACCTCTGTGGTATTATAGCCGCCCATAAAACGGGCGCTGCGCGACGCTTTTCCTGTCGTATAGAGCTACTTTATTATTCCTGGCTGCCCCCTACTATATAAGGACTTATCTTGAACTTAGTTAATGCCATGCTCAACGGTTTGTTTAGACGCTTTACACCGTTTAGAGAGTGGATCTTTGAACTCAAAGATCCAAGCATCCTTCGTGCAGACCTGATTGCCGGTGTTTCCGTAGCATTGGTCCTAGTCCCGCAGTCGATGGCCTATGCGCAATTAGCCGGACTACCAGCCTATTATGGCCTATATGCCTCTTTCCTGCCGGTCATGGTGGCATCATTATTTGGCTCTTCACGCCAAGTGCATACTGGCCCCGTTGCAGTGGTGTCCTTACTTACCGCTTCCGCATTAGCCCCGTTTGCCAGTGCTGACCCGACTCAATATGCTGCCTATGCCGTCATGTTGGCGCTGATGGTTGGTGTATTCCAGTTGTCATTAGGCCTCTTACGTATGGGCTTTTTTGTCGACTTTTTATCGCACCCTGTAGTCGTTGGCTTTACCAATGGCGCTGCAATTATTATTGCCACCTCACAGCTCAGCAAGATGTTTGGTGTCTCAGTCGAGAGTGCTGAACATCATTATGAGACTGTCTGGCGTGTACTAGAGGCCGCTTACTACCATACTCATACCTTGACCGTCTTTTATGGCCTAGGCGCTATTGCCATCATGGTCTTATTGAAAAGGTTTGCACCAAAGATACCGGGCGTTTTAGCAGCGGTAGCGATTACCACTTACCTGTCATGGCAATTTGGCTTCGAGGCCAATGGCGGCAAGGTTGTCGGCACCGTACCACAAGGTTTACCTAGTTTTAGCCTACCTAATTTCGATATGAGTATTGCGCTACAACTATTGACCAGCGCGATTGCCATTGGCCTGATTGGCTTTACTGAAGCAATATCTGTCGCCAAGGCGATTGCTGCACAGACACGCCAACGCTTAGATGCAAACCAAGGCTTAGTCGGCCAGGGTCTGGCCAATATTACTTCCAGCCTATTTTCAGGCTACGCAGTATCTGGCTCATTCTCGCGCTCAGCGATTAACCTAAGCCAAGGTGCTCGCACCGGTTTTGCAGCTATCTTCAGTGGCTTGATCGTGATGCTGACCTTACTGTTCCTAACACCACTGCTCTACCACTTACCGCAACCGACACTGGCTGCGATCATTATCTTAGCGGTGTTTAATCTGATTAAATTCAAACCAATTAAATACGCTTGGTTGGTACAGAAACATGATGCAGTAGTCGCCATGATTACTTTCTTGCTGACTCTGCTATGGGCCCCTCATCTTGAGAAAAGTATTCTAGTCGGGGTCATCTTAGCCATGGGCTTATACATGTATCGCACTATGCGCCCTCGCATTGCGATCCTGTCCATGCGTGCTGATGGTAACTTTGGTGATGCCGAAGTCAATGATCTTGAGACCTGCCCAAACATCTCCATGATCCGTTTTGACGGACCATTATTTTTTGCAAATACTGGTTATTTCGAAGAGAAGGTATTGGAACGTGTTGCCATTAAGCCAGGGCTTAAGTTCATCATTATTGACGCCGAAGGCATTAACGAAATTGATGCCACCGGTGAAGAAATGCTGCATCAACTGGCGGTTCGCTTGAATGGTCTTGGTATAGATCTCCTCTTTTGCCGCACCAAAAAGCAGGTCATGGATGTCTTTCGACGCACTGGCTTTGCCGGTAATGAATGGCTAGACCACTTCCATCGAAATGAGCAAGAGGCGATTAATTTTGCTTGGGACCGATTGGAAAATCATAATAAAGATTGTTGCCCTCTCAATAAAAGCGGCGCCTCAAGCTAGAATAAGTTACCGAGTGCTCTAGCAGCGTATGGCTTGCTAGGGCACTACTTCGATAGATGATTAGCGCAAATAGATAAGATCGCTAAGCTCATGTCCTAAACGCAGGCCGCGTTGTTGAAAACGAGTGTCTGGTCGACTTATTGCCAAGGGATGGGGTGCGGAGGTAAACGGCTTTAATTCAGGGTATGCCGCTAATTGCTCCTGCATATCAACCACATAGGGCTGCCAATCACTGGCCAAATGTAGCACGCCTTCAGGCTGTAAAATTCGCTGCACCTGATCAAGAAAATTCGGCCGTATCAATCGTCTTTTATGGTGTCGTTTTTTTGGCCATGGATCAGGAAACCAAACCAACACGCCAGTAATAGACGCACTAGCAATACAATTCTCTAGTAACGGCACGACATCCGCGTTAATTAAGCGCACATTATTTATTTCCTGCTGATGCAGCCGTTGCATCACCGCACCAATACCTGGGCGATAGACTTCAACACCAACAAAATTCAAATCTGGGCGTTGTTTTGCCAGCGACAGCAAAGAGTCACCTGCACCAAACCCAATATCCAGTACCAGTGGTTGCTGTACGCTGAAGTATTGCTGCAAATCTAATGCCTGTAGCTCATCTGTGTCTATGCCATAGGCTGGCCAATACTGTTCAAACGCCTTTCTCTGCGCTGGTGTAAAGCGACCTTCTCGAATAACAAAACTTCGATTAGAGCGTCCGTATGCGGTTTCAATCTCAGTTTCGGTCACGGCGTGCAGCAATTGTATTTTCGATAGGAGAGGAAGCTGATGCATTCTTTCGCTTTGGCATGCGTCCAGCAAGATAGGCTTGACGTCCGGCAAGAATGCCATATTTCATTGCACTTGCCATTAAAATAGGGTCATCCGCTTCAGCTATTGCCGTATTCATCAGCACACCCTCACATCCCAGCTCCATAGCTATGGCTGCATCTGATGCCGTACCTACACCGGCATCCACCAAGATAGGTACTTTCGCATTCTCAAGAATGGTGACGATATTATGTGGGTTACACACACCTAGCCCTGAGCCAATAGGTGCCGCCAGAGGCATCACTGAAACGCAGCCAATCTGTTCTAATTGTTTAGCCACAATAGGGTCATCATTGGTATAGACCATGACTTCAAAATCTTCTGCCACTAAAATTTCTGCCGCCTTAAGGGTCGCAACGACGTCAGGATATAGGGTGGTTGGATCGCCTAAGACCTCGAGCTTTACAAGGCTGTGGCCGGATAATAAGTCACGTGCTAAACGACAAACCCGCACTGCATCGTCACAGGTATAACAGCCAGCCGTATTCGGTAGGAGTGTTATACCCTCAGGTAGATAATCCAGTAGGTTAGCTTGATTCTTTTCTTGACCCAAATTAGTACGGCGCAGTGCAACCGTGACGATTTCAGCCTCGCTAGCAATAATCGCTGCCCGCGTTTGCTCAAAGTCAGCATATTTACCAGTACCTACTAATAGTCGTGACTGAAAGCTGTGCTGACCGATACGCAACACATCATCTTCTGGAACTTTGCTCATTACTTACTCTCTATGGACAGCTTAGCCGCCACCTACTGCTTGAATAATCTCAATCTGATCAGCTGCCTGTAATTGTCGGCTAGCATATTCGCTCTTTGGGACCACTTCTTGATTCAATTCGATAGCGACACGCTCACCCAGCACTCCAGTTTCTACTAATAGGTCTTTGATCGAAGACTGCTGAGGCACTTGCTTCGCGGCGCCGTTGAGGATGATTTCCATACTGAATTGTAGTCGACACTTAGGGCTAGAAGCTAGGCCTAGTGGTAGAAAGTCTCATTTACAATGGCTTAGTAAGCCCTTAGTCCGTAAATAGTACTTGAGGCCTATCTGGGCTGATTAGAGATATCTACCAGACCTTCAAGGCCCCGCGTAATATATGACTTAGCCGCAGGCAGCAATACAATCGCTGTATTCCTACGATCTGGCTGATTATACACTCGCTTAAGTAACTTCAAGGCTTCCAGACGCTCTAAATGTCGACTTACTGTTGCCGGTTCGATATGCAGATAGTTTGCTATCTGCATCGGGGTCGAAATAACTTTTTTTGATAGCAAAAATAATAGCTGCCAGTGATTAAAATTTAACCCACTTTCAACTAGCTGTTGATTCATAATATGAGAGCACTGACGCGATAAGATCACTAGCTCTAGTAATTCATCAGCACGACTACTAAGTGCTACATGCTTGTTCATAAGGCGCTCTATACTCAATGGACCACTCATACTTTGTTTACCAGAAATACTTTAAAAATTAAGAAGTATAAAGTTAATTGATAATCTCAACTATTGGTACCGCTGTAATAAGGTTCGACTAACTTTTTCTCATGGACCTGGGTAGAATAACCCTATGAAGACAGATATTTGCATTGTTGGCGGTGGAATCGTTGGGCTTTTTAGCGCCTATGAACTTTGTGCGCGTGGCCTACAGGTTTGTCTCATCGATCGTGACGACTTTGGTAAACAATGTACGGCTGCTGCTGGTGGCATCTTATCCCCACTATTACCGTGGGATTACTCGCAGGATGTGAACGATTTATGTCATCAGGCTAAACCGCTGTATGAAGAATTAGGTCGGCGCTTAGCAACTGAAGCAGGAATCAATATTGAGTATCAAAATAGCGGCCTATTGGTCTTAGCTGATGATCATCCTGATACTCATAACACTTGGTGTAATGATCATCACATTATCTGCCAGCCAGCAGTCCACTCAAATACAGATATCGCCAGCGGTTTATATGAAAATGCATTGTTACTGCCAGCGGTAAGTCAACTTAACCCCACACGAGTTGTTGAAGGCCTCTGCCAGTTACTGCTAGACGCAGGAGTGCAATTATATAGACACACACAGGTTGAAAGCTTACTCCAGCAACAGGGGCAGGTTACCGGCCTACGCTGCAGTCATGGAGACATTAATGCCGAGGCCGTGTTATGGACTACCGGCGCTTGGGCGCCAGAATTGACTTTGTTAAGCAAGCAAGTTGCAGCACCACCCGTGCGGCCTGTGCGCGGCCAGGCGATTGCCTTCGATGCCACTGGCATTAATCTTGAACACATTGTCATTCATCAAGGCCACTATTTAATTCCACGCCAAGACGGCACCATCCTAGCCGGCAGCACCTTAGAAGAAGTTGGCTATAACAATGACATTACACCCACCGCAAAAGATACCTTATTACAGCGGTCGATTGCCATATTACCTGAGCTTAAAAACAGGCAGATATTACGTCAATGGAGCGGCTTGCGGCCAGCGAGCACGAGTGGGCAACCGATCATAGGAGCGCTAGCTGATATCTCTGGTTTATTTGTAAATACTGGCCACCATCGTTATGGCATAACGATGGCAGGGTCGAGTGCCGCACGGATCGCTGATCAGCTGCAGCTTTATTTAAATTCTGATTGATTAACTCAGATCAGCGACCGTCTTATTGATCCTGTGTAGTAGCTATACAAAGATCATCTCCAACAGACAACAATCATGATAAACATTGTACAGAGTGGCTGGCTAACCAAAAGTGACGCTACTAAGGCAAAGACACACACCATCCACTTAAACTTATTAGACTTATTATTATGATAGCGGACGGTTCTTATTTTCTAAGTTACAGCACTTATCCGCAGACCAAGTGTTTGATCAGGTTAACTGTAGCGGCGATCGCGTGTCACAGGCAACCGTATACAATACCCTGAGCCTATTTGTAGAAAAAGGTTTATTGCATCAAATCGTTGTTGATCCTAGCAAGATCTTTTATGACACCAACCCAAGTAAGCACCACCATTTCTACCATGCAGATGCCGGCATACTCGAGGACATTCCTGCCAATCAGATTGAGATCAGCAACCTACCCGAACGGCCACCTGACACCCTGTTCGACAGTGTTAATATTATTATTCAATTGCGAAAAGCATAATCCTAGCGGTATATATTTCTTAATCGCCAAATAAATGCTTCTTTAACAATGGTCAACTTTCGATGGCTGAGAGTTAATCGCCTTTCAGGCTATTCTACTGTAACCGACTTAGCTAGATTACGCGGCTGATCAACATCGGTGCCTTTCAATAGGGCGACATGATAAGCCAGCAACTGTAATGGCACTGTAAATAAGATAGGTGCCACAGCATTTTCTGGTGCGTCGATTTCAATCAGACGAATACCATCTACCTCTAAAAAACCACAGCCTCGATCAGCTAAGACATAGAGCTGGCCACCGCGTGCGCGCACCTCCTCCATATTTGATTTCAACTTGGTTAGTAGTTGGTTGTTTGGTGCAACTGTAACAACAGGCATATCAGCATCAATCAATGCCAGCGGGCCATGCTTGAGTTCACCTGCAGGGTACGCTTCAGCATGAATGTAAGAAATCTCCTTAAGCTTTAAGGCACCTTCCATCGCTATCGGATAATGTGAGCCTCTACCCAAAAATAAGGCATGCTGTTTATTCGCAAAGGCTTTGGCCAATTCTTTTATCTCTGCATCCAGGGCTAGGGTGGCATTGATGCGTTCTGGTAGATCGAGTAATTGATTTAACAGTTCTTGTTCTTTTTTATCTGTTAATTGATGCCGACGCCCGAGCATGATGAGCAATAACATCAGCGCAACTAATTGCGTTGTAAATGCCTTACTTGAGGCCACACCTATTTCTATCCCAGCCTTAGTTAATAAAACCAGATCTGACACACGGACTAAGGAGCTTTCTGCCACATTACAGATGGTCAGTGTAGACACATAGCCCAGTGTCTTGGCCAATTCTAAGGCAGCCAAGGTATCTGCAGTCTCACCGGACTGAGAAATTGTGACGAGTAATGTGCCCGGGCGTACAACATGTTTGCGGTATCTAAATTCACTCGCGATATCTATTTGACAATAAATACCTGCTATTTCCTCAAACCAATATTGCGCAACCTTGCCAGCATGGTAACTACTACCACAGGCAATGATTTGAACAAATTCAATTTGATCTAGAATTTTTCCAGCCTGGCTAGCCAAGGCCTGCTCATTAATCGAGCCATCTTTAAGATTTGCACGCAGGGTACTACGCACTGCCTCTGCTTGCTCGTAGATCTCTTTAATCATGTAGTGCGGATGCCCTGCTTTGTCATCGGCATTCGCTACACTTTGTAATTTTTGTGATTTCCGTATCACTACATTGTCTTGTTGATAGATGCTGTATTGGTCTGCACTGATTTCCGCAAGATCCCCATTCTCTAAATAGATGACATCCTGACAGGCTACATTGAATGCCTGTGCATCAGATGCTAGATAATGGCCGTTACTCGCCAAACCTAATAACAAAGGACTACCTTGGCGCACCGCGATTAAGTGGTTGTCTTGCTGGCAATCAATCACTGCAAAAGCATAACTACCTTGCAAGCGAGTAATGACATGCTGCACTACTTGTCGTAATGAAGTCTCTGCCTGCAAATAATAATGTATGAGATGCGCAATGACTTCACTATCAGTATCAGATGTAAACGAATACTGCTTCGCTATCAGTTCATCTCTGAGTGCTTGGTGATTTTCTATGATGCCATTATGCACAATGGCAATACGCTCATGACTTAAGTGTGGATGGGCATTGGCTACAGTAGCAGCACCATGCGTGGCCCAACGGGTATGGGCTATACCGATACTGCCATCTATTTTATTTTTTTCTTGCGCGGCTTTTAATTCACTACACTTACCGCTGCATTTCTGCAGCTGTAAGTGCTGATTGCTCAATAAAGCCATGCCTGCTGAATCATAGCCACGGTATTCTAGACGCTGTAAACCTTCCAGTAAAAACTCAGCTACGTTTTGTTTAGCGACTGCCGCGATAATGCCACACATGATTTATTTGCTTTTCTTTGGTCGCTGCCAAGCTTTAATGATCGTCTGCTTTGCACGAGACAAAGCCAAACTATCTGCTGGCACTTTCTTAGTGATAGTTGACCCTGCAGCGATGGTCGCACCATCTTCTATTTCAACCGGTGCAACTAATTGCGTGTCAGACCCTATAAAGACATTATCGCCAATAATTGTCTGATGTTTATTTGCACCATCATAGTTACAACAAATGGTGCCCGCGCCAATATTTGTATTCACACCAATTTGTGCATCACCAACATAACTCAAGTGATTAACTTTAGTGCCATCGCCGATACGCGCCTTCTTGGTTTCAACAAAATTACCAATCTTTACATCGCTGGCTAATTCAGTTTGAGGACGGATACGTGCATAGGGACCCAGCTCGCAGCGATCACCTATAGTGGCGTCTTCGATATGACAAAATGAATGAATCTTTGTGTTCTGCCCTATCGTGCTTTTACTAATAACGGCATGACTAGCAATACAGGTTCCTGCAGCGATCGATAAGGGGCCTATTAATTCTACGCAGGGGCCTATGCTGACATCGGCCTCTATATTAATTTCACCCTGCAAGTAAACCGTTGCAGGATCACTCATACTGATACCACTGTCTAATAATTGTTGCCGCCGATGCGCTTGATAGTGCGCTTCAACCATCGCCAGTTGAGCACGGCTATTCACACCCTGCGCTTCTTCTACGGGGCAGGATATAGCAGTGATTTTTTTAGCCTGCTGTTTTGCTAGCGCAACACAATCTGTCAGATAGAATTCAGCCTGCGCATTATCGTTGTTTAATAAGGCTAAGCCCTCACGCAGCATACCTAGGCGCGCAGCCATAATGCCGCTATTCACTTCTTTGATTTGTTGAATCGCACTATCGGCATCGCGTTCTTCAATGATTGCTTGAACGGATAGATCGGTGTCTCTGACGATGCGACCATAACCTGTAGGGTCATCGACGTGCATCGTAAGCAAAGCAAGATCGGCCTCGGCCAATTGCTCGTATAAGCCGTGTAGCGTGTTTGTGCTCAGTAAAGGGACATCTGCATAAAGAATCAGAACCTGGCTATTATCCTCGGCTTTGATTTTCGGCAAGGCCTGTTGCACGGCATGGCCAGTGCCGCATTGCTCGGTCTGTAACACCCACTCTATCGGATATGCTGCGCACTGTTCTTTTATCTCTCTAGCATCATTGCCATGCACTACCAAGACCTGCGTTGGATTAAGTGCATAGGCGGTTTTTAAAACGTGCTCGATCAGACTTTGGCCCGCTACCGTATGCAACACTTTGGGGGTCGCGCTGCGCATGCGCGTGCCTTTACCAGCGGCAAGAATAATGACGTTCAAAGCCATAACACTATGTAAATCCTATGCTATCAGCCAGATTCAAAGATTTGGCGTCAGATAAATAAATTGCAGGCACAAAAAAGGCGACCCTAAGGCCGCCTATCGTAGCAATCTATTCGCTTTGAATCGAATTTTGCTGTGTTACTACGCCTTACGCATTTTTTCAATCAAACGAAGTCGTGCAGTAGCCTCGGCCAGTTCCGCTAAGGCACGCGCACTATCGATTTCGCCTGCTTTCTCAGAAAGCGCTTCTTTCGCCTTCGATTGTGCTTCTAGGGCAAGGTTTTCATCAAGATCTTCAGCACGAATAGCGGTATCAGACAGCACAGTTACCACATCGGGCTGAACTTCTAATAGTCCGCCTGAAACGAAGATGTACTGATCTTCTTCACCATCTATTTCGATCTTTACTTCGCCTGGCTTAAGCTGAGTAACCAACGGGGTGTGCTTAGGGTAAATACCCACATCGCCCATGATAGCTGGAGCGATGACGGCATTGACCGCGCCTGAAAAAATTTCAGACTCAGCACTAACGATTTCTAATTGTATAGTCATGGGTTAAATCCCTAACAGATGCCTTAAGACATCTCTTCCGCTTTCTTCAACACTTGGTTGATATCACCAACCATGTAGAAGGCTTGCTCAGGTAGGTGATCATACTCACCATCTACGATTGCGCGGAAACTTGTAATAGTATCTGCTAGTGGTACTAACTCACCAGGAGTACCCGTGAACACTTCTGCCACAGCGAATGGTTGTGACAAGAAACGCTGGATCTTACGTGCACGAGATACAGTTAATCTATCTTCTTCAGATAGCTCATCCATACCTAGAATCGCAATAATATCCTTCAATTCTTTGTAGCCCTGTAGCGTGTTCTGTACGTCACGTGCTGTGTCGTAATGCTCTTGACCAATCACTTGTGGGTCAAGCTGACGACTGGTTGAATCCAATGGATCCACCGCTGGGTAAATACCTAGCTCGGCCACTTGTCGTGAAAGTACAACAGTCGCATCTAAGTGAGCGAAGGTGGTTGCAGGTGACGGGTCAGTCAAGTCATCCGCTGGTACGTATACTGCTTGAATCGAAGTAATTGAACCGCTGTTAGTTGAGGTAATACGCTCTTGTAGTACACCCATCTCTTCGGCCAATGTTGGCTGATAACCTACCGCTGAAGGCATACGACCTAGCAATGCTGATACTTCAGTACCCGCTAGTGTGTAACGGTAGATGTTATCAATAAACATCAATACATCTTTACCTTCATCACGGAAGTATTCCGCCATGGTCAAACCAGTTAGCGCTACACGTAGACGGTTGCCTGGAGGCTCATTCATCTGGCCGTAAACCATTGCTACCTTATCTAGAACACCTGCTTCTTGCATCTCGTAGTAGAAGTCGTTGCCTTCACGAGTACGCTCACCAACACCTGCGAATACAGACAAGCCTGCGTGTGCCTTCGCGATGTTGTTAATCAATTCCATCATGGTTACAGTTTTACCTACACCAGCACCACCGAAGAGGCCAACTTTACCACCCTTGGCAAACGGACATAGTAGGTCAATAACCTTAATACCTGTGGTTAACAGTTCGTTACCACCGGCTTGATCTTCAAATGATGGCGGTGCGCGATGAATTGGCATTGAACTTTCGTTCTTCACATCACCGGCATTATCAATTGGATCGCCTAATACATTCATAACGCGACCAAGTGTCGCTGGACCAACTGGCACTTTAATCGCTTCGCCCGTGTTGCTGACAACAAGTCCGCGTTGCAAACCTTCAGTTGCACCCATCGCAATGGCACGAACAATGCCGTCACCTAGTTGCTGCTGCACTTCTAAAGTGAGGCCTTTCGCATCCACTAAAAGCGCATCATAAATGCTAGGTACTTGATCGGACGGAAATTCTACGTCGACTACCGCACCAATAACTTCAACAATTTGACCAGTACTCATTCTTAATCCTCGTTACTTAATTCTAAGCTTGTTTATTCGTTAAACCGCTGCTGCACCACCGACAATTTCCGATAGCTCTTGTGTAATTGAAGCCTGACGCGCCTTGTTGTACGCCAGTTGTAAATCATCAATTAAGCCACCTGCATTGTCTGATGCGCTCTTCATCGCAATCATTCGTGCTGACATTTCACATGCCACGTTTTCTACAACCGCGCTGTATACCATTGATTCTATGTAACGCACCAATAGGGCATCCAGTACTTCTTCTGCCGTTGGTTCGTAGATGTAATCCCAATGATGGGCACGCTCTTCACTAGCTTCCGCTGGTAATGGCAGTACAGGAGTCACCGATGCCGCTTGTGTCATTGAGTTTACGAACTCATTCTCAGCTAAATAAAGCTCATCAATAGTGCCTGCTGTGTAATTATCCAGCATGACCTTGATGCTACCAATGAGGTCGGCCACATGAACGGTGTCACCAAGATGACTCACATGCGAGACCACATTCACTCCACTGATACGGCGAAAGAATGCCATACCTTTAGAGCCAATCACGCTTAGATCAATTTCAATATTTTGCTCTTGTAACGCGCTGATCTTTTTTAGTGCTGCCTTAAACAGATTAGCGTTTAAGCCACCACAAAGTCCGCGGTCTGAAGTCACAATGATCATGCCAACGCGCTTTACTTCAGGACGAGCCACCATAAACGGGTGCTTGTACTCTGAACTCGCTGAAGCTAGGTGATTGATTACGCTTTTGATTTTACTAGCATAAGGGCGAGTTGCACTCATTCGCTCTTTAGCCTTGCGCATCTTACTCGCGGCAACCATTTCCATCGCTTTGGTGATCTTCTGAGTATTTTTAATACTCGCGATCTGTGTTCGTATTTGTTTTGCGCCAGACATGTGGACCTACCAGACGTTGTTGGCTTTAAAATCTTCTATAGCTGCTTTAATAGCCGCTTCGATTTCACTGTCGTAGTCACCTGTTGAATCAATACGACCCAAAAGTTCTTTCTGACTACTACGCAGGTAATCGTGTAGCGCTGCTTCAAATGCAACTACTTTGGTTACTTCGACATCATCAACGTAACCTTTATCAACGGCATACAACGAGAACGCCATCTCACCAACTGATAACGGCGAGTACTGGTTCTGCTTAGTTAGCTCCATCACACGCTGACCACGCTCCAACTGCTTACGGGTCTGCTCATCAAGATCAGATGCGAACTGTGAGAACGCTGCTAATTCACGATATTGCGCTAGGGCTAAACGAACACCACCACCTAATTTCTTAATAATCTTAGTTTGCGCAGCACCACCTACACGAGAAACTGAAAGACCCGCGTTAATGGCTGGACGGAAACCGGAGTTGAATAAATCAGACTCCAAGAAAATCTGGCCATCAGTAATTGAAATTACGTTAGTCGGTACGAAGGCCGATACGTCACCCGCTTGGGTTTCAATGATAGGTAGCGCAGTTAATGAACCGGTTTTACCTTTAACTTCACCATTGGTGAAAGCTTCTACGTAATCCGCATTAACTCGAGCAGCACGCTCTAGTAATCTTGAGTGTAAGTAGAACACGTCACCAGGGTACGCTTCACGACCCGGTGGACGACGCAATAAGAGTGAAACTTGGCGATAAGCTACCGCCTGCTTACTCAAATCATCATAAATAATTAGGGCGTCTTCGCCGCGATCGCGGTAGTACTCACCCATTGTGCAACCAGAGTAAGGTGCGATGTATTGCATCGCAGCTGATTCTGAAGCACTGGCAGAAACGATAGTCGTATGACCCATCGCATCATGCTCTTCTAATTTACGTACAACGTTTGCAACCGATGAGTTCTTTTGACCAATCGCTACGTAGATACATTTAACACCAGTGTTTTTCTGGTTAATGATCGCATCAAGTGCAACAGCTGTTTTACCTGTTTGGCGGTCACCAATAATTAGTTCGCGTTGACCACGACCAATTGGCACCATAGCGTCAATTGATTTCAGACCGGTTTGTACTGGCTGATCAACTGATTGACGTTCCATTACACCTGGCGCAATCTTTTCAATCGGTGAGGTACCATCGTTTTCGATAGGTCCTTTTCCATCAATTGGATTACCTAGTGAATCAACTACACGACCTAATAGACCTGTGCCTACTGGCACTTCTAGAATTCGACCGGTGCACTTAACCTTGTTGCCTTCAGATATCGTCTTATAGTCACCTAGTACAACCGCACCCACCGAGTCTCGCTCAAGGTTTAGCGCCATACCAAAGATGTTATCGCCGAAATCCAACATCTCACCAGACATAACGTCTGAAAGACCATGTACGCGAACGATACCGTCGGTAACTCCAACAACAGTGCCCTCTGTACGGGCCTCTGCTGATGATTCAAACTTATCAATGCGTTGCTTGATTAAGTTCGTTATTTCAGTTGGGTTAAGTTGCATATGAATTCCTCTTGAATTCTAAAAATTTAGTTAGCCATGTCTGTGGCGAGTTTCTCTAAACGGCCACGGATAGATCCATCAATTACGATATCACCAGCACGGATAATTGCGCCGCCAATTAAGGCTGCATCGGTGCTAGTGCTCAGGCTGACTTTCTTACCTAAGCGTTTACTTAATGAATCAGCAATTTTATCAACCGCTGCTTGATCCGTATCATGTGCAGAAATTAATTCGGCATCGATACTGGCGTCAGCCTCGATACGATACTGATGAAATAGTCCAGCAATATCCGATAACAAAGATAGACGATCACTTTCGGCGAGTAGGCGAATGAAATTAACTCCGCGCTCATCTAAGTGTTCGGCACAAATGTGCTCAACAATCTCTGCTTCTTGTTGCCAGCTAAGGCTTGGGTTGTGTAACAGGGCGCTAACAGATTGATCCGCCGCTACCGCTGCACATAAACCTAGCATTTCATCCCACTGCACAAGTGCATTGGTTTCATTAGCGACCTGAAACGCTGCTCGCGCATAAGGTCGTGCTGCTGTAATTAATTCTGACACGTAGATTCCCTACAGCTGAGCAGCCAACTCGTCTAAAACACCACGATGGGTTTCAGCGTTGACTTCTTTATGAAGAACCGCTTCTGCACCAGCAATTGCTAGTACTGAGACTTGGCCACGAAGTTGCTCTTTCGCCTTATTAACTTCACGATCAACTTCTGCATGAGCGGCGGTTTTAATACGCTCGCCTTCAACATTAGCTGTCGTCTTAGCCTCTTCCACGATCTCATTCGCTCGTTTCTGTGCTTGGTTAATAATCTCAGAAGCATGTTGCTTTGCTTCACCGAGCTGCGCTTGAACCAATGATTCTGCTTCAGCCTGTGATTGCATGCCTCGCTCAGCCGCTTCAAGACCCTGTGCAATTTTGTCTTTACGTTCGCTTAGTGCCGCCGTAATTGGAGGCCAAACAAATTTCATACAAAACCAGACAAAGACCAAAAAGGAAATCGACTGTCCTATGAGGGTGGCATTTATATTCACCGCATTACCTCTCTAAAACTCAGTTTGTCGATTACGCTGCAAAGATCATGTAGAACGCAATACCAACTGCGATCATAGGTACAGCATCAACCAAACCTAGGACGATGAACATTTGTGTACGTAATACAGGGATAAGCTCAGGCTGACGTGCAATACCTTCCATGTACTTACCGCCTAAGTTACCAATACCTAATGCAGCACCGATAGCACCCATACCCATTAGTAAACCGCCGGCTAAGTAAACAATTGCTTGTGATAATTCCATAACGACTCCGCTTTCTCTTGTTAAATTGTGGAAAAGTTTATTAGTGATGTTCATGTGCCATATTCAGATAAACGATCGTCAGTACCATAAAGATAAAGGCCTGAAGAACGACTACCAAAATATGGAAAATTGCCCATACGAGTTGTAACGCACCGCCAAATGTACCTAGCGCAATTCCGCCGGTATACATCAGAGCGATCAAAATGAAAATCATTTCACCTGCGTATAAGTTACCAAATAATCGCAAACCGAGTGATACCGGCTTTGCGACCATACCAACTGTCTCAAGGAAAAAGTTGATCGGTAATAAAACGATGTTCATTGGAAACTTGGCGCTGAAAGGCTGCATGGTCAACTCGGCAGCAAAACCGCCAGGACCTTTCACTTTCACGCTGTAGAACAAAACTAAGATGAACACGGTCAGGGACATACCCATGGTTGCGTTCACATCGGTGGTTGGAACCACCTTCATATATTCGATACCGGCCATCGCAGCCAAGTGTGGGATCCAATCTACCGGCACTAAATCCATCAAGTTCATACCCAACACCCAGACAAATACCGTCAGGGCCAGCGGCGCGACAATAGGCGTTTTGCCGTGGAAGGTACTCTTGACGTTGTCATCAACAAATTCGACGATCATCTCTACAAAGTTCAGCAAACCACTAGGGATCCCTGCTGTTGCCTTGTTTGCAGCGCGGATAAAAAAGAATAAAAACAGGGTGCCGACCACGAAAGACCAAATCATGGTATCTACGTGGATTGCCCAGAAACCCATTTCAGTGGCTTCCTGACTTGAATGTGCAAAACCCCACTCACCATTCGCCTTCTGACCATACGTCAGATTCTGAAGGTGGTGTTTAATGTAACCAGAAGCGGTTAGTACGTCGCCTGCCATTTAATGAATCCTAGTTTACTTAATTCCTGTTGCCAGCAACTATGGCTGATAGCCAATGCGCTAAAAGCGCCGCGGTATAGCCCAAAAATAATGCCAGGGGCTGAACCCACGCCTGTGTCGCGAAAATAATCGCAAACAGGGTTGCTGTTATAACAATTTTTCCAATCTCGCCGGCATACATCATGCCCAGCACTCGATTCGGATCTGCGCTACGTCGACTTATCAACTTAAACGCTAAATAACTATTCGAAACAATACTAATTGTTCCGCCTATAAACCACGATAAAGCCTGCACCGAACCTAGCGTTAACACTACTACGGAGCTTATTCCGACTAATGCTATCTGAACCAGTAATAAGGTTCCGATGTTTGACGAATTTCCGAATCTTAAACCGCTCATGTTTAATCTGCGCTACAAAGAGACTATTTTTTCGCCAAATCGCTTTCGATACTCGATATTCGAGTTCGTGTGCGGCGCGAAGTATAAAGGGTAGATATGAAATTCTCAACCACTGAGGCAAGACTGATGACTTAAAATGACGTAAATAAATTAGCCTTTAGCCGTTGTTCAGTTTATTTAGGATACCGTCTAGCTCATCTAGGCTGTTAAACGGGATCTCTATTTTACCTTTGCCCGTTTTTTCATTACTGCGTATTCCGACCGCGGCACCAAGCCGATCTGCCAATCGATTTTCCAGTGCTTGGATATTTGGATCTTTTTCCAGGGCGCTGGGTTTAGTCTTTTTACCGCTCTGCGCCAACAGTTTCTTCACTAATTGCTCAGTTTGTCGTACCGAAAGCTGCTTTGCGACTATTTCTTTCGCTATCGTGTTCTGCTGCTCTAGTGGCAATGATAGCAATGCGCGGGCATGACCCATACTTAAAAGGCGATCATTCACCAACTGTCGCGCGCTATCGGCCAGTTCCAGCAGACGCAAACTATTACTCACCGTGGCTCGGGCCTTTCCTAACACCTCGGCGACTTCTTGATGCGTCCAATTAAATTGTGCGATGAGATTAGCAATAGCGACCGCTTCTTCTACCGGGTTTAGGTTTTCACGCTGTAGATTCTCGATCAGGGCCATTGCCGCAGCGGCTTGATCATCCGCTTGTTTAATCACTGCAGGGATATCTTGCAGCCCGGCTATTTGTGCGGCGCGCCAGCGACGCTCACCAGCAATTAATTCGTAGCGATCGGCTATTTTACGCACCACAATCGGCTGAATCAGGCCTTGACTACGAATCGAGTCGGCTAATTCCTGCAAGCCTTCATCGGTCATCGTCTGGCGTGGCTGAAACGGGCTGCGGTCGACTAAATCAATCGCGATACTGAGCTGATCGACCATACTAGCTGGCGTCGACTGAGGCGGCTCTTCTGACTTGCTGGCAACCTTGGCTGGACTCGATAACAAGATATCGATGCCCAAACTGCCTAATCCTTTACGCTTCTTATTAGCGGCCATAATTTATTCCGTAACTGCTTCGGTGAGTGCGGCCTCACGTTGAAGCATTTCACCTGCCAGCGCTAAATAAGCACGGGCACCGCGTGAAGTTTTATCATAATGAATGACCGGCAAACCATGACTAGGGGCCTCAGCTAGGGTCACATTTCTAGGGATAATCGTACGATAAACAGTATCGCCAAAATGCGCTATTAACTGCGCTGAAACGTCGTTTGAAAGATTATTTCTGGGATCAAACATGGTCCGTAAGACGCCTTCCACCTGCAAATTAGGGTTGGTACCTTCACGTATACGCTCAATCGTGCCTAATAGGGCCGATAGACCTTCCAGCGCATAATACTCACACTGGGTTGGAATCAAGACGCTACCCGCGGCAACCAAGGAATTAACCGTCAACATATTCAAAGAGGGCGGGCAGTCGATCAAAATATAGTCAAAATCGTCACTCACTTGCTGTAATGCTTGCTGCAGGCGATATTCACGTTCCGACATCTGTAGTAGACCCACCTCAGCGGTGGTCAAATTGCCATTCGACGGCAGCACATGATAACCAACCCGTTCGCTGGTCAACATGCCCTCTCGTATATCAATATCTCCAAGCAAGACATCACCGATAGAGTGTTCAATCAGGCGTTTATCCAACGCCGAGCCCATAGTCGCATTACCCTGTGGATCCATATCCACAAGCAACACCCGGCGCTTAGTCGCCGCCAAGGTCGCTGCCAGATTAACCGTGGTTGTCGTTTTACCGACGCCACCTTTCTGGTTAGTAATCGCGATTATTTTGCTCATAGTCCCCTTATTTATAGGCCAGCAGTAGATTCCGTTCAGAGGCCAAGCCTGGGACGATCACCTGCTTCGATATAATCTCAGAAAAAGCGGGGCTTGTGGGTAATTGTTTTGGGGCCTGACCCAACATCAATACGATGACACCGCCTTGGGCAACCACCGGCTGTAATAGCTTAAGCGCCTTTTCGGTCGGTGCAAAAGCCCGACAAACCACGGTCTGTGGCGCTTGCTTTGGTTGATACTGCTCAATACGTGTTTGTTCGACTTGCACATTGCTTAGGCCGAGCTCGATAACCACTTGGCGCATAAACCGGGTCTTTTTACCGTTAGAGTCCAGCAGGGTGATCGCTAGCTCTGGCTTACAAATTGCGAGTGGAATACCCGGAATACCCGCACCACTGCCAACATCCAACACCGGTGAATGCTGGATATCTGACATCACCGATAGGCTATCAAGCAGGTGTTTTTGCAATAACTCGGCACTGTTTGAGGTACCGACCAGATTATAGGCGCCATTCCACTTCTGAATCATCTGTTGATAGGCCAATAGTCTCTGGGCCTGTTCTGTGGTTAACGACAGATCGAGTGCGGTGGCTGCCGAAAGCAGCACATCTAATGGCTGTGACATACGTTTATAGTCCAGCCAATCAGGCGCTATTGCGCAATGCGCTGCGGGCTTTCAAATGCACTAAGAGCAAGGAAACAGCAGCTGGCGTCACACCTGGGATACGTGCGGCCTGACTCACCGTTTGTGGCTTTAGTTCGCTTAGTTTCTGCTTTACTTCGTTTGAGAAGCCAAGCACTTGTTGGTAATCAAAGCCTTCTGGGATGCTCATTTCAGCCAGGCGGATCGATTTATCAATTTCGGCCTGTTGCCGATTGAGATAGCCCGAGTATTTCGCCTGTATATCGATTTGCTCAATCAACTCGGCATCCTCTTGAAAAGGGGCCAATTCGCTGAGAACACGTAAGTCGTTATATGCCGTTGCCGGTCGCTTGAGTAATGACGCCACGCTATATTCTCGTTCCAGCACGCTGCCAAATAACGCGATACATTGCTCATCACTGTATTGGCCAGCTTGAATAAAGGTCGTTTCTAAGCGCTTTTGTTCCTGCGCCAAGGCTTCACGCTTCCAGCAAAAACGCTGCCAGCGTGCATCATCCACCAGACCCTGCTCACGCGCCAACTCGGTCAATCGTAAATCGGCATTGTCTTCACGCAGTTGTAGACGGTATTCGGCACGGCTAGTGAACATACGATAGGGTTCACGCGTACCCTGCGTCACGAGGTCGTCGATCATAACGCCTATATAAGCTTGATCACGGCGCAGTACCAAGGGCTCTTCACTACGCGACCCACGGGCCGCATTCAATCCAGCTATTAGACCCTGGGCCGCCGCTTCTTCATATCCGGTCGTACCATTGATTTGTCCAGCAAAATAAAGACCGGCCAACGACTTGGTTTCCAAGCTGGCATACAAGCCGGTAGGCGCAAAGTAATCGTACTCGATGGCATAGCCCGGTCGCGTGATATGACAGTTTTCCAAGCCTTCAATCGAATGCACCATCTGTAACTGGGCAGCATAGGGCAGGCTGGTGGAGATGCCATTTGGATACACCTCGTGACTGCCTAAACCTTCTGGCTCTAAAAAGACCTGGTGACGCTCCCGGTCGGCAAAGCGTATGACCTTATCTTCAATCGAAGGACAGTAGCGTGGCCCGATACCTTTAATAGCACCCGAATACATTGGCGACTGGTGTAGAGAGGCGCGAATAAAATCATGCGTCTCATTATTAGTGTAGGTGATATGACAATTTACCTGCTGCGGATGATCGCTGACGCTACCCATGAAAGAGAACACAGGTAGGGGCTGATCGCCGGGCTGCGCTTGTAAACGCTGATAATCGATTGTCTTACCATCGATACGCGGTGGCGTACCTGTTTTTAGACGATCCACCTCGAACGGTAATTCACGCAGGCGTGCGGCTAGAGGATTAGACGGTGCATCACCGGCGCGACCGGCAGAATAGTTTTCGGCGCCGACATGAATACGGCCGGCCAAGAAGGTACCCACCGTGAGGATCACGGCCGAGGCCCTAAAACTCAGATCCATCCGGGTGCGCACACCACAGACACGGCCCTGCTCGACAATCAGGTCTTCCACTTCTTGTTGGAACAGACTCAAGTTCTCTTGGTTTTCAACTATCCGACGAATCGCCTGTCGATACAGACTACGATCGGTTTGTGCGCGTGTTGCGCGTACCGCGGGGCCTTTGCGGCGATTAAGCACGCGAAACTGGATGCCGGCCTCATCGGCGGCCAAGGCCATCGCACCACCCATGGCATCGATCTCACGTACTAAATGACTTTTACCAATACCGCCAATCGCTGGGTTACAGCTCATCTGGCCGATGGTCTCAATATTTTGTGTCAGTAATAGGGTGCGCGCACCGGTACGCGCCGCCGCTAAGGCTGCTTCGGTTCCAGCATGGCCACCACCGACCACTATGACGTCAAATTGCTGTTGCATGGCGCGCACTCTAATCCTGCTCTAGATGGCTTGCAATATATCCCATGACGCAGGGGAAACCTAAAAATTGATTTTGCCGGTCTTACTTACCGATACAAAATTCACGGAAAATGTAGTCGAGTAGATCATCGGGGGTAAATTCACCGGTGATCTCACCCAAACTCTGTTGTGCCAAGCGTAGCTCCTCGGCGATAAGTTCGGGTAGCTCGGCTTGGGCCAGTTGCACCATCGCCCGCTCGATTGCAGTCTGCGCCTGTTGTAGTGCATCCAAGTGTCGTTGTCGGGCGGCAAAGGGGGTTTGCTGTTCGTCACTGCTGATGTCTAAACGCTTGGCGATCTCTGCACGTAGCTGATCTAGGCCGGTACGTTCGGTCGCTGAAACATAGACCACTCCTGCTAACTGCGGGGTCTGTTCATCTAATAAGTCAGCCTTGTTCACAACGATAATGCTGCCTGACTCTGACAAATGGTCTGCGTCTGTCGGGTTGCTCTCAAGCACCTGCAAAATCAGATCGGCCTGCGCGCGTGCAGTCTCGGCCCTGGCAATGCCTTCACGTTCAATCTCACCGGCGTCGCTGCGAATGCCGGCGGTGTCGACCAAGGTCACCGACACACCATTGATGTTGAGGTCTACCGAAATCAAATCACGCGTAGTGCCTGCAATCGGTGTCACGATGGCACGTTGTTTGGCACAGAGTGCGTTGAGTAGGGAAGACTTACCGACGTTGGGTGCACCACTTAATACCACGGTGACACCGCGCTGCATGCGTGCGCCTTCGGCTGCTACTTTATAAATTTCAGCGAGTCTGTCTAAGGTGTAGCGTAGTTCTTTTTCAATCCGATCGTGATCGGCAAATTCAATATCTTCATCAGAGAAATCCAAGGCGGCCTCTAATAAAGTACGCACATAAATCAATTTTTGTAGCAAGGCATTTACTTCATCAGAAAACACCCCTTGCATCGACAACACTGCCGAGCGCGCGGCCTGTTCTGAATTACTACTGATCAGATCGGCAATCGCTTCGAGTTGGTTGAGTTGTAATTTGCCATTGAGAAATGCACGTTCACTGAACTCACCAGCACGCGCACGACGCGCACCCAAGACACAGGCACTCGCAATGATTTGTTCACAGACGATGGCATTACCATGGGCATGTAATTCGACCACATCTTCGCCAGTAAAAGAACTCGGTGCCTTAAAGTACAAAGCCAAGCCCATATCAATAACAAGGCCAGTCGTTACTTCAGTCTGGGGATCAATCTTGTAGAACTGCACATAGTGCGCATAACGTGGGGTCAGTTGTTCACGAGCACAGATCTGTGCCGCAATGGTCGCTGCATCCGGCCCTGAGAGTCGGACAACAGCAACACCTCCGCTACCACTGGCTGTGGCAACGGCGGCTATAGTTTCACTACTTAACACGGTTGTGTCCGTAAGCTTAACGGTTGCTTATGATGCTTTCTCATACTGACGTGTAATCATCCACTGCTGTAAAATTGAGAGCAGGTTGTTAACAAACCAGTAGAGCACTAAGCCGGCCGGGAATGTCGCCATAAAGACGGTCATAAATACCGGCATGATCATAAAGATCTTTTCCTGCATCGGATCAGGTGGCTTAGGGTTCAGCTTGAATTGGATAAACATCGACACACCCATCAACAACGGCAGGATGTAAGTCGGATCTTTAATCGATAGATCTTGGATCCAAAACATAAATGGTGCTTGGCGCAATTCAACACTCTCAATCAACACCCAATACAATGATAGGAAGACTGGCATTTGAATCAAGATCGGCAAACAACCACCGAGTGGGTTGATCTTCTCGTTCTTATACAGCTCCATTACCGCTTGATTCATCTTCTGCTTATCGTCGGCATAACGCTCGCGTAATGCTTGGAAGCGAGGCTGTACTTTGCGCATCTTCGCCATCGACTTATAACTAGTCGCCGATAAACGATAGAATAAAATCTTGATTAGAAGCGTAACCAGGATAATCGAAAGCCCCCAGTTATGAACCAGGTTATTAATGAAGTCTAGAAGCCAGAATAAAGGCTTAGAGATTGGCGTGAACATACCGTAGTCGGTAGTTAGTTCTAGCCCAGGATGAATATCTTCAATTACTTTTTGTAGCTTAGGGCCAACATAGAGTCGATTTTTTATTTCGCGGGCTTGGCCAGGGGCGACCTGGATGAACTCAGAGCGTGCGCCAATAATAAAATCGGTACCCACTTCTTTTTTCGCGATCTGTGAGTAAACCACATTGCTCTCTAAATCTTCTGCCAACCAGGCGCTAAAGAAGTAGTGTTGCAACATCGCAATCCAACCACCATTAACGGTCTTGCCTAAGGTCTCTTCCTGCATGTCATCGAAAGATAGCTTTTGATATTTTTCATCAAAATAGGCAGCACCGGTGTAGGTTGGTAGCTTGAAAAAGCCCATATCTTGATTCGCATAGCTATGACGAATTTGGCGATACTGTACCGCTGACCACACGCTATTACCTTGGTTCTTAATCGTGTAATCCACATTGATCAGATAACTGCCGCGGGTAAAACGATAATTCTTTGTGACGACAACATTGTTTTCACTGCGCCAAGTAAATGGAATGACCATTTCATCAACGCCATCGGCCATTTCATACTTCAGCTTGGTCGCTTGAAACACGGCCATCGGGCTCGGTGCTAATCTTGAAACATCACCATTTGCGCGCTTTGCATGAACGAAGAATGATTGTGGGATGTAGGTCTTCTTGCGGTCATCTAATAAGACCATGGACTGACTGCCTTCATCCAGGCTCATCGGATAATCCAATAATTCTAGGTGATGAATATCAGCACCGCGCAGGTCGATTTCCATCTGATAGACGTCTGTCTGCACCATCACGCGTGGCGTGGCAGCGACTGATTTTGCTATCGACTTGGCCGGCACATAGGCCTCGGCTTGACCCTGCTCTATAGGTGCTGGAACCCCAAAGTTTTGATAGAGCTCAGACTGTCCGCCCGCTGAATTATTTACTTGTGCTGTTTCAGTAATACCGGAGGATTGCGTTATCTCATTCTCTTGCTGCCAACTGGTCCATATTAAATAGAGCACTAAGGCGAGAGCGGTATAGAGTAAGAAGCGTTGATTTTCCATTATTTCTGCTTTGTCTTATTGTCTGGAACTGGGTCAAAACCACCCGCGTGAAATGGATGGCATTTTGAGAGTCTTATTACGGTCAGGACTATACCCTTTATGAAACCATGTTGCCGCATTGCGTCAATAGCATATTCAGAACAGGTAGGGGAAAAACGACAACTAGGCCCTAATAAGGGACTAATTGCTAATTGATATCCACGAATAATCTTAATCGCTACTTTTTCTAGCATGCTGGCTAAGTTTATCCCAAAGCTTTTTCAAGCTAATACTGAGCTGCGGATTGAGTGTAGCACCACAACTGCGTTTGCATATTACGGCAATATCAATGGCTGGCAAATCATGTTGGTGTAAGCGAAAACTTTCACGAACCTGACGTTTAATGCGATTACGTTGGCTGGCTTTAGCGACATTCTTCTTACTGACGATAACGCCAAGTCGCGGATGGCCAAGCTTATTGGGTGTTGCTAAAAGCGTGTAGAGGGAGTCTGCACGCTTAATAGGATCAGCGAATACTCGCTGATAATCGCTCGATTCGTTAAGACGAAGACGGCGGGAAAAGCCTAAAGAACGATTTTTGTCTAGCAATGGCTATGGACAGAGACGAGCTCTACCCTTGGCACGACGTGCGCGAATCACTGCGCGACCACCACGAGTCTTCATGCGTGCACGAAAACCATGGGTACGTGCGCGACGCAAATTACTTGGATTAAAGGTCTGTTTCATCTGAATATTTCCGGTAACTTAATCATTAGCCCGCAAAAGGGCCGCAAACCTTAATTCTACTACCCGATTTTGTCAATCTTTAATGCGTGAAAAATGTTGTAATATTACCGAATAGAACGAACACTACGCACTGTGAACACGACGCCCTAACCTATGACGAACATCGTTTGGCCAAAATGCCTACAGGCCTTAGAACTAGACCTTACTGAGCAGCTATTAAACACCTGGATTCGACCACTTCAAGTAGTGGAGGATGAGCAGCAAATAGAGCTATTTGCGCCCAATCGTTTTGTATTGGATCGGGTCAAAGACCATTATTTCCCGCGGATCCAAGAGGTTTTAGAGCTGCATTCAACCGCCATCGGTAGTAAACAACTGCTGATTAACATCGGCACCTCTGTGGCTAGTAACGCGCCATCGGTCACTGTCACCGCAACACCAGCTATCAGCGTTAGCACGACCACCAGTCAGGTTTTTTCCAGCAACCTGAATTCAACGTCGACGTTTGACAGCTTTGTTGAGGGTAAATCCAATCAGCTGGCTAAGGCTGCTGCGATGCAGGTGGCAGATAATTCTGGTACCGCATACAACCCTTTGCTCATCTATGGCGGTGTCGGCCTTGGAAAAACGCATCTAATGCACGCGGTTGGCAATCAAATTCTTAAGCATAAACCTACTGCACACGTGGTTTACCTCCATTCAGAGCGCTTTGTGCAGGATATGGTTAAGGCACTACAACACAACGCAATCGACAATTTTAAGCGTCACTACCGCTCTGTTGATGCCTTACTAATCGATGATATTCAGTTTTTTGCCGGCAAAGAGCGTTCGCAAGAAGAGTTTTTCCATACCTTCAACGCCTTACTGGAAGATCAGCGACAGATCATTATTACCTGTGACCGTTATCCTAAAGAGGTTGAAGGGCTAGAAGAACGGCTGAAGTCTCGTTTTGGTTGGGGTTTAACCCAAGCCATTGAGCCGCCTGAATTAGAGACCCGTGTAGCCATTATGCAAAGTAAGGCAGAGGCCGCCGGCATAGAGTTACCCAGTGATGTCGCATTCTTCGTCGCAAAAAAGATTCGTTCAAACATCCGTGAGCTAGAAGGCGCTTTACGTCGACTAATCGCCAACTCACAATTTACCGGGAAGGCGATCTCAATAGAGTTTGCACGCGAGGCATTACATGACCTGATTAGTCTGCAAGAAAAACTGGTTACGATAGAAAATATTCAAAAGACGGTAGCGGAATACTACAAAATCCGTATCGCAGACTTATTATCGGCCAGACGCAGTCGTTCGATCACACGCCCCCGACAACTGGCCATGGCATTATCAAAAGAATTAACCAGTCATAGCTTGCCAGAGATTGGAGATGCCTTTGGTGGACGTGATCACACGACCGTTCTTCATGCCTGCAAAAAGACTATTGAGCTACGTGATGGAGATGCGAAAATAAACGACGATTACGTTAATCTATTACGTATACTTAGCAGCTAGCTGTGGATAAACTGGGGATGAAGTGGGTAAGCTTTATATTCGCTTTTAGTTACACCGACTAATCTTGATTTATGCTGAGATTATACCCTGATACACACAGGGGAATAACTATTAAATCATTGATTTTAAAAGGTATTATTGAGTTACCCACAAAATTGTGGTGCCTTAATAATAATAACAATACTAATACTCTATAACTATAGATATGAAATTTTCGACTTCCAGAGAAGAATTACTCAAGCCAATACAGCTGATTATTGGAGCTGTTGAACGTCGTCAGACTATGCCTATTCTATCGAATTTGCTGTTACGCAATGTCGATGGGAATTTAGTCATCACTGCGACAGATTTAGAATTAGAGTTATCAGCCTCTTTGGCTATAGCTGTCGAAGGGGACGATATTACTGTTCCTGGTAGGAAGTTTTTAGATATATGTAAATCGCTAAGCGAAAACAATGAGATTAAATTCTCCAGTACTGGGGAAAAAGCAGAAGTAAGAGCAGGTAAGAGTCGTTTTTCTTTAGCAACATTGCCTGCCAATGACTTTCCATTGGTTGATGCCTTAGAGATTGAAGATTCGGTATTGGTCGCTAAAGAAGATTTACTGCGATTGATGGAGCAAACCTCCTTTGCGATGGCGCAGCAGGATGTCCGTTATTATCTGAATGGTCTCTTGTTTGAGACTCAAGCCTCTATCTTGCGATCTGTTGCGACAGACGGACATCGCTTAGCCTTATCTTCAGTCGAGCTTGCCAGTGAAGGAAATGAGCGACAGGTTATTGTTCCGCGGAAGGCGGTAGGCGAACTAATGCGTATCTTAAACGCGCATAACGACAGTATTGATATTGCACTTTCTGAAAATCACTTATTAGCCAAAATCGGCGACATTCGCTTCGTAACCAAGCTAATTGACGGCAAGTTTCCAGATTATCAACGTGTAGTGCCGCAGAACCACCAATATATCGCAGTGGTAGATCGAGAGGTGGCGAAGGCGTCTTTAATGCGTGCATCGATCTTAAGTAATGAAAAATATCGGGGTATTCGACTGAGTTTTTCTAACAACACCCTAATGATTCAAGCACACAATCCAGAGCAAGAAGAAGCTCAGGACGAGATTGAGATCGAATATAGCGGCCCTGAAATTGAGATTGGTTTCAATGTTAGCTATCTATTGGATGTGCTTAATATACTGAATACCAATGATGTGCACTTCTACTTACAGGATTCAAACAACTCTCTACTGATCCAAGCACCGACTACGGATCAAGCCCAGTTTGTTGTTATGCCGATGCGTCTTTAGTTAAGACATGCATCTTAGTCAGATAACACTCCAAAACCTGCGCTGTTTTAAGGACCTGACTCTTGATCTAGAGCCTGGGATATCGGTTTTTTATGGTCAAAACGGGGCCGGTAAGACCAGTATCTTAGAAGCAATCGACTTCCTCAGTCGTGGCAAAAGTTTTCGCGGCGCACAATTCAGTGACATGGTGCAGCATGAGCAGCAAAAGGTCATGGTTACCGCTCAATTACAGCATGATGATGGCAGTAGCGACCGATTAGGCGTACTGCGTGACTCAAAAGACACTCAGATTAAGTGCAATAGCCAAGCGGTAAAACGCTGGTCTGAGCTGGCGCAACGATTACCAGTGTTAGCGATTCATCCAGAATCTTTCCAATTAGTGATGGGCGGCCCCGTAGAACGTCGTAAGTTTTTGGACTGGGGTATGTTCCACGTGGAACCTGACTACCGAAAACACCTACAGATTTATAGTAAAGCCTTGGCACAGCGTAATCTATGCCTGAAAGAACAGATGGATGCGAGCCCTTGGAATAAGCCGATGGCAGAGAGCGGTGAACGCATCGATGCCTATCGACGCCACTATTGTGAGGAATTAACCCCATTAGTGAATTACATCTGCGATGAATTAGCTTTGGGTGCTGAGATTGATCTACAGTATCAGGGCGGTTGGAAGGAAGGTAAGAATTTAACGGAACAACTACAGTTGGAATTACAGCAACAACCATTGCCTAACTTTAGTGGTGTTGGACCGCATCGCGCAGAACTACAAATTTATTGGCAAGGCCGTAAATTCTCTAAAAGTAGCTCTCGCGGACAACAAAAAATATTAGCTGTCGCCATGCGATTGGCGCAATCACTGTATTTATACGAGACACAAGAGCGCACAACACTGTATTTAGTCGATGAATTGCCTGCCGAGTTAGACACGCTTCGTTGTGAACGGATCTTGTCGATGTTGCAAGAATTGGATAGCCAGACCTTGATCACTACGGTTAGCGCCGAATCCGTTAAATACCCTAGTTTAGATGCCGTTAAATGGTTCCACGTGGAACATCAACAGGTTAAAGCAGTGCTATAATAATGCTTTAGGAGCAGCTGAATAATTATGAGTTACGATTCCAGTAATATCCAAGTCCTCAAAGGTCTAGAGGCGGTACGCAAACGCCCTGGTATGTATATCGGTGATACCGATGACGGTACCGGTTTGCATCATATGGTATTTGAGGTGGTCGATAACTCTATTGACGAAGCGCTCGCCGGCCATTGCTCCGCGATTAAAGTAGAAATAGAAACCGATGACTCGGTTACTGTCTCTGATGATGGACGCGGTATCCCAACCGATCTTCACGAAGAAGAAGGTCGATCAGCAGCCGAAGTCATTATGACGGTATTACATGCCGGCGGTAAATTTGACGATAACTCCTACAAAGTATCAGGCGGCCTACACGGTGTCGGTATTTCGGTGGTAAACGCCCTGTCAGAACAACTGCTGTTAACCGTCTGGCGTATGGGTAAGGTACATGAGCAGGAATACCGTATGGGAGAGCCAGTTCAGCCCTTAGCTGTAACAGGGGATACAGAACGTACAGGTACCAAAGTTCAGTTTAAGCCGAGTAAAGAAATTTTCGGTGATACCAACTTTCATTACGAAATCTTAGCTAAACGGCTACGTGAGCTGTCCTTCTTGAATTCTGGTGTATCGATTGAACTGGTCGATCATCGCAGTGGTAAAAAGGACCTTTTTGTCTATGAGGGCGGCATTAGCGCGTTTGTAACACACTTAAACAGTAAAAAGACCCCAATACACCCGTCAGTGCTATACGTGCGTAAGACGCGTGATGAGGTGGAGGTGGAAGTGGCCATGCAATGGAACGACTCCTACCAAGAAAGTATCTTTTGTTTTACCAACAATATTCCTCAACGCGATGGTGGCACCCATCTGGCGGGCTTCCGCGGTGCCTTAACCCGCAGTCTTAATCAATTTATAGAGAAAGAAGGGCATAACAAGAAAGCCAAGATGGCGCTAACCGGTGACGATACCCGTGAAGGCCTGACTTCGGTGCTCTCGGTTAAGGTGCCAGACCCTAAATTCTCATCACAGACCAAAGACAAGTTGGTTTCATCTGAAGTAAAGCCGATTGTAGAGGCCATTGTTGCTGAAATAGTGCAAGAATTTCTGATTGAGAACCCGAGCGAAGCCAAGGTTATTGTTAATAAGATCATTGATTCCGCTAGAGCACGTGATGCGGCCCGCAAGGCCCGTGAGATGACACGCCGTAAGGGAGCCTTAGATATTGCTGGTTTACCGGGTAAATTGGCTGACTGTCAGGAAAAAGACCCCGCTGAGTCTGAACTATTCCTGGTCGAGGGAGACTCTGCTGGAGGCTCAGCTAAACAAGGCCGTGATCGTCGTACCCAAGCCATCTTACCGCTGAAAGGAAAGATCCTAAACGTTGAGAAAGCCCGTTTTGACAAGATGTTGTCATCGGCCGAAGTGGGCACACTGATTACTGCATTAGGCTGTGGTATCGGTAAAGACGAATTCAATATAGAGAAGTTACGTTACCACCGCATAATCATCATGACCGATGCGGACGTCGATGGCTCTCATATCCGTACGCTACTGCTTACCTTTTTCTATCGGCAGATGCCTGAGTTAATTGAGAAAGGCTATATTTACATAGGTCAACCACCTTTATATAAAGTTAAAAAAGGCAAACAAGAAACCTATGTCAAAGATGAGACAGAATTGAGTCTCTATTTACTACAGCTTGCGATTGAAAATGCAGAGCTACATGTGAATGACAACACGCCACCGATTCAGGCGGCAGCGCTTGAAAGCTTAGCAAAAGAATATATGGCAGCAGTGGCGGTGGTGAATCGCTTGTCACAGATGCACGATGTAGGCATCTTGAGTGCGATGCTGAAACAACCATTGATCGCAGATAATGTAACTGCAGACAGCGCAGATTTATTTGAGGCATGGCTACCTGATTTACTGGCGGTGGTGAATCAACAGCAACCAGCTGGAACACGCTATACCGCTAATCTAGAATGGGCGGGCAGCGAGCCGAAGATAAGCTTCCAAAAATTAGTACATGGTCTGGCTACAGATGATAGCTATAGCTTAGCGTTCTTTAATGGTGCTGATTACAAGTTGCTGCAAGCGATTGCACAAAATACCAATGCCTTAATGGAGCCAGGCGCTTACATTAAGCGTGGTGAGAAGAAAAAAGAAGTCAGCCAATTTTCAGAAGTGATGCAATGGTTGATGGAAGAAGCAAAGAAGGGCCAAAGTATTCAGCGTTATAAGGGACTAGGTGAAATGAATCCTAGCCAGCTGTGGGAAACCACTATGGATCCAGAGACGCGCTTAATGGTTCAGGTGAAGGTTGAAGATGTGGTCGCTGCGGATGATGTGTTCTCGACATTAATGGGTGACCAGGTTGAACCTAGACGTGAGTTCATTGAGGCTAATGCCTTAACTGCAACCAACATTGACGTTTAAGCAGGGTGTTGTTAAAACCCTGCTATCCAACAGCTTGAGATAAAAACGAGCCGATAAGATCATGCAAATAGCTAGCTGGAATGTAAATTCACTACGTGTGCGCTTACCCCAAGTATTGACCTGGTTAGAAGAAAATCCAGTAGACGTGCTCGCAATACAAGAAACAAAAACGCAAGACCCGGGATTTCCATTAGAAGAAATTCTTGATGCGGGTTATCGCGTTGTATTCTCTGGACAGAAAACCTATAACGGCGTTGCCATCTTGGCAAAACAAAAGCCGGAAGATGTTATCACCGACATTCCACAACTCGATGATCCCCAGCGTCGCATACTAGCTGCAACGATTGCAGGTGTGCGCGTCATTAATCTCTATGTTGTGAATGGTTCTGAAGTGGGTAGCGAGAAATATGCCTACAAATTAGATTGGTTGGAAAAGGTGATTGCCTTTATCGAAGAAGAAAAAAGTCGGCACGAACAAGTCGTTGTGTTGGGTGACTTTAATATCGCTCCAGATGAGCGTGATGTGCATGATCCAGAGAAGTGGAATGAAAACGTAATTCTCTGCAGTCAGCTAGAGCGTTCAGCCTTAGAGAAATTATGTGCGCTTGGGTTCAGCGATACCTTTCGTCAGTTTGAGCAGGAAGAAGCCAGTTTTAGTTGGTGGGACTACCGCAGCGGTGGGTTCCCTAGGAACCAGGGCTTACGTATTGATTTGATACTCGCCAGCGCAGCATTAAGCTCAGTCTGTAGTTTTAGTCGAATAGATAAGACGCCTCGCGCATGGGAGCGTCCTTCTGACCATGCACCGGTGATTGCAGAGTTCAAAATATAGTACTTTTTCAAAAGTCTAAATGGGTAGGATCTTGTTTGTACTAAAGGCATAGTTCAAACTAATAATGGTTCTATCAAGAAAGCTTACATTGAGAGGTTCTAGTTATGCGTCATATCATGGTGTTAAATGCTAAGGGCGGTTCAGGTAAAACAACCTTGGCAACTAATTTAGCGAGCTACTTCGCCAGTCAGCAGAATAATGTAACCTTAGTTGACTACGACCCACAGGCCAGCAGCCTGGCTTGGCTAGATGAACGTTCTTCTGCGCGCCCGCCAATAGCAGGCATTGCTGGTTATCAACGCAATGCAGGTAGAGTGAGGCGTCAAACCGATATCGTCATACTGGATGCGCCCGCCGCCGTACATGGTGCGGAATTGACTGCCTTGGTACGAAAAGCAGAGACCATCCTGATACCCATACTGCCATCGCCGATTGATATGCGAGCGGCCAGTACCTTCATTAAAGAAATTAAAAGCTGTGCACCCGTAGCACAAAAAAAAGCTAAAGTTGCCTTGGTTGCTAATCGTTGCCGTAGTATTACTAATATCAGTGCAGAACTTGAAGGGTTTCTAAGTAAACAAAAGATACCGTTTCTGACGACGTTACGAGACAGTCAAAATTATGTCCGTGCAGCTGATCGTGGTTTGGGTGTTTTTGAGTTAGGTCCAGCAGCAAGCGCAATTGATAGAGAGCAGTGGCAGCCTATTTTGAAGTGGCTGAAAAGTAAGCGTAGTCAGGCTTAAGCGCCATTATTATTTAGTGTGTATTAAAAGAGAAATTTATGAAGTATGGCTATTCCCTGCTGGTTTTAGTGTTGTGTCTGCAGGCAGCATTCGCTAATGATCGCGACGCATTTTTATTAGAACCGGTAGTAACAAAATTATATATGCCAGCCACGTCAAAAGCCGAAAAATCCCAAGTGACACATGTCGTCGTAGAAAAGGTAGCTCGCAAACTATTTTTAATGAATGGTCCTAATGTCTTACGAGAATATCGCATCGCACTGGGTAAAAACCCAGTTGGGCAGAAACAACAAGAAGGGGACTCTAGAACCCCGGAAGGTAACTATATCTTGGACTGGCGAAATCCAGCCAGTCGATTCTTCCGCTCACTGCATGTCTCTTATCCAACCCCAGAACAGCTGCGTACAGCAAAGCTTTCAGGTATCAATCCGGGGGGTGAAATTATGATCCACGGCCAACCCAGTAGTTGGGTCGAGCGTATTCATTTAGGCTTTGATCGGTCTGACTGGACAGATGG
>DGKH01000011.1:29623-37985 GCA_002386945.1 Proteobacteria bacterium UBA4575 | reverse complement strand
TGCTTAGCCATAAGGCCAGCAAAATGGCAGGTAGACCAAGGCCTGCAGAATAAATAAAGAACATTAAATAACCCAGTGCATCGACTACCTCACCAGCAAAGCCACCCATAAATTTAGCCGGTAATAACATCACCGAACTCAGCAATGCATATTGTGTAGCGGTATATAGGCGGTTGGTTAATCCAGACAAGTAGGCGATGAACACGGTGCCAGCAATACCCCCACTGATGTTATCGGCAGTAATTACACTGGCCAACAATAAGGTGCTGGGAGCCTTGGTCGCTAGTACGGCAAATACTAGATTAGTGATAACGACCAATATGCTGGAAACGATCAACATAGGTAAAATCTTGAAACGCGTGACTAATAGGCCACCGAGTAAGGCGCCGAAGATAGTCATCCCCACACCAAAAGTTTTTGAGACTAAGCCAACTTGTAATTCGGTATAACCCATATCGGCATAAAAGGGGCCTGTCATCACACCCATGGTGATATCGCTTAGGCGGAAACAACCAATGAAAAGTAACAGCACTAGACCAAACCAACCATTACGATAAAAGAAATCAGCAAAGGGTTGGGCTACTGCAGTACGTAACCACTGGACACAACGCTGAATACGCCCAACAGCAGCACTAGCATGATCGGTGACAGCGGCCCGTTGTGGCTCACTCACTAGTAAACTAGTGACTACACCAATCAACATGAAGCCTGCCATGACTTGATAGGCGACAGACCAGCCGTAGAAATGGGCCAATGAAAAGGCACCACCACCAGCCAAGATCATACCCAGGCGATAACCGAGTTGATAACTAGCGGCCATCGCGGCCTGTTCTTCGGTTGGAGCAGATTCAATACGCCAGGCATCTAAAGCAATATCTTGTGTTGCAGAAGAAAAGGCGACGACCAAGGCCAGTAGAACTAACTGCTCAAGGTGTTGCTGGGGATCGACGCTGCCCATAGCAAAGAGGCTGAGTAAAACACCACACTGTGCCAGTAATAACCAACTCCGGCGCTGACCAAATAGTCGTGCCAGCAGGGGTAATCTCAAATGGTCGACCAGTGGTGCCCAGAGGAATTTAAGGCCATAAAATAAAGCTACCCAGGAAATAAAACCGATCGTCGTGCGATCAATACCTTCTTTGCGTAACCAAAAAGACAGCGTACCAAAGACTAGTAATAGTGGCAGGCCAGCAGAAAAGCCCAGCGCCAGCATAGCTAAGATGCGTTTTTGCCAGTAGACCTTAAAGGTGGCGACCAATGTGTTCACCTACTTACCTAACTGATAGCTAATGATAAGCGGTGCATGATCTGAAAAGCGTTCGTCTTTGTAGATCTCTTCATCGCTGGCAAGGCCGCTGAGTTCTGCTGAGGCGATATGGTAGTCAATACGCCAGCCGACGTTATTAGCCCACGACTGTCCACGATTAGACCACCAAGTATATTGATCGGCTTGATCATTAATCTCACGGAAGACATCGATGTAACCCTGCTGATCAAATAGCTCATCTAACCAAGCCCGCTCTTCAGGTAAAAAGCCAGAGTTTTTCCGGTTACCACGCCAGTTCTTAAGGTCTATCTCCTTGTGTGCAATATTCCAATCGCCACAAATAATATACGGCTTCTTACGTCGCTTTAAATTTTTGAGATGCGGCATAAAGATATCCATAAAACGAAACTTAGCCGCCTGGCGTTCGTCGCTGGATGAACCTGAAGGCGCATATAGGGAGACGACAGCAAAGTGCTCAAACTGTAGTTCTAGATAGCGGCCTTCATTATCAAACTCTTCCACACCCAATTTAGGTATTACCTTAAGTGGTTTTTCTCGGCTGTATACGGCAACACCGCTATAGCCTTTTTTGACCGCATCGACATAATAACAATAATAGCCTTCAGGCTGATATTGAGGATTATCTCGCAGCTGATCAAATTGAGCCTTGGTTTCTTGGATACACACCACATCGGCATCCTGTGCTGCTAGCCATTGAAAAAAACCTTTTCTTGCTGCAGCTCGAATGCCATTGGCATTAAGTGAAATTATTTTTATTTTTTTAGGCACGGCGCTAGCTTCTATGTAGGAGAATGTAAGGGAATTCGTTTAAACTAGGTGCTTATTTTAGCATGCACCCTAATAACTATCATCACAGTATAGGCACTATGGAAACCTCAAAATTCGTTGAATTCGCTATGCATAGCGAGGCATTACAATTCGGACAATTCACCCTCAAGTCAGGGCGCATCAGTCCTTATTTCTTCAATGCAGGTAAATTTAATACAGGTGAACATCTAGCTGTATTAGGTGAATTTTATGCGCAACGCTTGATTGATTCAGGTATCGACTTCGACATGTTATTTGGTCCTGCTTATAAGGGGATACCACTAGCAACTACGATTTCAGTTTCTCTACATCAGCAGTATCAGCGCTCTGTAGCAGTCGCCTTTAATCGCAAAGAGGCAAAGACGCATGGTGAGGCAGGTCATTTAATTGGTGCACCCTTGGCTGGTAAAATCGTGATTACCGACGATGTGATTACAGCTGGCACTGCTATCCGTGAGAGTTTTGACATCATTAAGGATTCCGATGCCGAAGTGGTCGCTGTAATCGTCGCCTTAGACCGTCAGGAAAAAGGTCCAAATGGTGCCAGTGCGATTCAAGAAATAGAACAGCAGTTTCAGATTCCAGTATTGGCAATTGCTGGATTGAATGATCTTCTCAGTTATGTGCAGACAAACATGGCAGAACAACAGCAGGCATTAACAGAATACCGTAATCAATACGGGGTTTAATATCGCTTAAACGGCACTGGGCAGGTGTTTTGCCACGGAATTAATTGCCTTTGTTAGACAATATAGCCAGCAGAGGGAATAAGTCTAGGGCACAACTGAAAGCAATACTGGAGTGTCGGCCTAAATGGGGCCGGAATGTTTAGCGTTGGATCAGTGTGCCAATACCGGCAGCAGTTAAGAGCTCGAGCAATACGGCATGCTCTGTGCGGCCATCGATAATATGGGCGCTATGCACCCCTGAATTAAGCGCATCTAAGGCGCAGCGTACCTTGGGTAGCATACCGCCATAAATGACTTTTTCGGTAATCAAGTTTTCGACCGCGCTTGGGGATAGACCGGTCAATAAGGAATCACCATCCATCACACCAGCGGTGTTGGTTAACAAGATCAGCTTTTCACTTTCCATCACTGCGGCAATACTGGCAGCGACTGAGTCGGCATTAATATTGTAGGTTTCACCCTCAGGACCAACACCAATAGGCGCAATGACAGGAATGATGTCGCTACGCAAAAAGGTATGTAAGACATTTGGATTAATGCCAGTCACTTTTCCTACGTGACCCAGATCAATAATCTCTGAGGCATTTACTTCCGGCGTATCACTAGTCACTTTGAGTTGTTCGGCAGAGATCAAATTAGCATCTTTGCCAGAAAGCCCAACCGCTTGGCCACCATGCTGATTGATCAGGTGCACAATTTCTTTGTTTACCTGCCCACCCAAAACCATTTCAACCACATCCATGGTTTCTTGGTCGGTCACACGCATGCCATCAATAAACTTAGATTCTTTACCCAGTTTCTGTAACACGGTGCCAATCTGTGGGCCACCACCATGCACGATAACAGGCTGCATACCGACCTGCTTAAGCAAGACGATATCGTTCGCAAAACTTTGTTTGAGATGCTCTTCAGTCATTGCGTTGCCACCATACTTGATGACAATCGTTTTTCCAGCAAAGCGCTGGATATAAGGCAGGGCCTCGCTTAAGACTTTGGCACTATTGATAGCTTGAGTTGAATCCACAATTAAAAAGGTAATGTAAGTGAGGGATCGGTAGCGAGTAATTGTTTCTTAAAGTCTCGCTGTAATTGCGCTAGTTTATCGCTATTTACCGCTTCAAAGCGAATAACAATTGCCGGCGTCGTATTAGAGGCCCGCACCAGGCCCCAACCATAATTAAAATCAGCACGTACACCATCAATTGTGGTGAGTTGTGCGCCTTCAAAAGTAGCTTCGGCGACAAATTTCTCAACAAAGCGGTGTTGTGCACCATCCTCATCTAACTTGAGGGTGATCTCAGGGGTGCTGACGTCGTTCGGTAATAGTGCAAAACGCTGTGAAGCTGTTAGGCCTTGAGTGGTAAGGATCTCCAACATGCGTGCTGCAGAATAGAGACCATCGTCAAAGCCAAACCAGCGTTCTTTGAAAAAGATATGACCACTCATTTCACCAGCTAATAAGGCACCGGTCTCTTTCATCTTATTCTTGATAAAGGAGTGCCCAGTCTTCCACATGGTGGCCTTGCCTCCCGCTTGTTCAATATGACGTGCTAGGTTGCGAGATGATTTCACATCAAAAATAATTTCAGCGCCTGGATTGCGGCTTAAGACATCCTCGGCATATAACATCATCTGACGATCGGCATACAAGACTTCACCAGTTTCATCGACAATACCAACACGGTCACCATCACCATCAAAGGCTAGACCTAGATCAAGTTGTTTTTCACCGACGGTGCTAATAAGGTCTTTTAGATTATCTAGTTCGCTGGGATTTGGATGATGATTCGGGAAGGTCCCATCGATATCACAATACAGAGGGGTTACTTCACAACCCAGCTGTGCAAACAACTTTAAAGCCGCTGGCCCTGCCACTCCATTACCACAATCAATAGCAATCTTAAGCGGGCGTTGTAGCGTGATGTCTTGGTTAATAACAGAGACATAATCATCAAGTACATCGATTTTTTCTAGGGCACCGCTACCGGTACAAAAATCGTTAGCTTGAATACAATTGAAAATCTCTTGGATCAAATCGCCAAACAGGGTCTTTTCTGCCATGACCATTTTGATCCCGTTGTACTCGGGTGGATTGTGGCTGCCAGTGACCATTAAGCCAGAGCCGGTCTTCAATGCATGGGTAGCATAATAGAGTACTGGTGTCGGCACTTCGCCAACATCAATCACATCAGTACCACCAGCGCGTAAGCCAGCGATCAGTTGGTCGGCTAAGTCTTGGCTACTGAGTCGACCATCGCGACCTACAACTACTTGCTGACATGTTGGATATAAGGTGGCTAATGCACGTCCAATTAAAAAAACAATATCAGGCCTAAGGTCTGTTGTGACTACACCACGAATATCATAGGCACGAAAAATATTCGCATTTATATCTATGCTAGAGGACATGATTTATTTCTTTCCGCTATGGCCAAAGCCACCGCTACCACGTTCGCTGGCAACAAACTCATCCACTAAATCAAACTCTGGCTGAACCACAGGAAGGATTACCATCTGTGCAATGCGATCGCCCGGTTCAATAATGAAATCTTCCTGACCCCGATTCCACATGGAGACCATTAGGGGGCCTTGATAGTCAGAATCAATGAGGCCAACAAGATTGCCAAGCACGATGCCATGCTTATGTCCCAGCCCAGAACGTGGGAGTAGTACGGCAGCCAGTGTTGGGTCTTGAATGTAAATCGATATACCCGTCTGGATGAGTTCACAGTCGCCTGGTTTTAAACACAGGGCTTGATCCAAACAGGCGCGTAGATCCATGCCCGCCGAACCTTCAGTGGCGTAACTAGGTAGTGGGTATTCTGAACCAATACGAGGATCTAAAACTTTAAGTTGAATGCGGCTTTTTGAGGTAACGGACATTAGAGTTTTCTTTGCGGTTAAGTAACTGTTGATGAATGGCGTCTAATATTTTTGGAGCTAAGGCGGTCTTACGCATACGCGCGATACTTTCTTGATTATCCGCGGTCAGTATTTCAACCGCATTATAGTCACTACTAAAGCCTTGCTCACTACTGCCAACTTGATTGGCAATAATCATATCCAGCTTTTTACGTGTTAATTTATCACGCGCATATTCAATCGTATGCTCAGTTTCAGCAGCAAAGCCGACACAGAAAAGTTCTGGCTGCGCTTGTTTAACATCACGTAAAATATCTTCAGTAGGTTCTAACTCTAAGCTTAAATGCTCACTACGCTTTTTAATTTTTTCAGCTGCAATATTAGCCATACGATAATCAGCAACCGCAGCGCAGGCGATAAAGAGATCGCAATCATCGAGCTGTTGAAAAACGGCTAGATGCATTTCAGCTGCAGTCTCAACATTAATAATATGAATCCGTGGACTGCATGTTTGTTCTGTTGGCCCAGCGACCAGTGTAACGCGCGCACCTGCAGCCAGAGCCGCTTCGGCTAAGGCAAAGCCCATTTTACCTGAAGAGCGGTTGCCGATATAACGCACGGGGTCGATTGCTTCATGTGTCGGGCCAGCAGTAATGACAATATGTTGATCAGCAAAGGCCGTATTTTCAAATGTGCTTACCACTAACTGTAATAGCTCGGCGACTTCTAACATGCGGCCAGGACCTACTTCACCACAGGCTTGTGCACCATCTGCTGGACCCCAAATCAAAAAGCCCCTGTTACGTAAGCGGGTTAGGTTTTCCTGTGTGGCGGCATTGGACCACATCTGTTGATTCATTGCCGGCGCAATAGCGACCTGGCCTTCATGTGCTAAGCACATGGAATATAGCAGCTCATCAGCTTCACCATGGATGAGCTTGGCTATGCTGTTTGCACTGGCTGGTGCAATGACAATCAGATCAGCCCATCGTGCCAAGGCAATATGATCCATGCCAGCTTGATCAAATAGACCGTTGTCTGTGATCGCTACAGGATTGCCACTAAGTGCTTGAAAGGTTTTTGCAGCGACGAAACTGGTAGCACTAGCGGTCATCACAACGCGCACCTGTGCGCCTTCCGCTTGTACTTCGCGAACGAGCTGGGCAGTCTTATAGGCAGCAATCCCACCGGTGACTGCAATGACGATTTGTTTATTTCGTAAAGTCATAGTTCAGCAGTATACCTGAAAGCCTGTTCTTGCTTAAAAGCATTATTTAATTTGGGGCGTAATTTAAAGACATGTTAATCGAGGATTTCCCACAAGAGCTACGGCCACGTGAAAAATTACTGCAGCGTGGTGCTGCGAGTCTTTCCGATGCAGAGCTACTGGCAGTGATACTGCGTAATGGCCGACGTGATTGCTCGGCGGTTGAGCTGGCTCAACGACTGCTTAATCAGTTTGGGGGTCTGCATAAGATTTTGCATGCTGACTGGGCTGATCTGCAACAGGTTGTCGGGATCGGTGTGGCGAAATATGCGCAGCTTGCGGTCATCACCGTGATCGCTGAGCGCGCAATGGAAAAGCGTATAAGCGTAGAACCACTATTGGATAATCCGGGCTCTGTAATGAGTTACTTGGCAACAAAGCTGCGGCATAAACAACATGAAGTATTTGCCTGTATCTTGCTTGATGTGCGTTTGAATTTATTGCACTACGAGGAATTGTTTCGTGGCAGCCTGAGTGGCACTAATGTCTATCCACGAGAAGTCGTTAAGCTGGTATTAAAAATGAATGCCTCATCCATTATCTTTGCCCATAACCATCCTTCGGGTGATACCAGGCCAAGCAATGCCGATAAGCAGATTACCAAACGATTACAACAGGCCTTAGGCTTGATCGATGTCGCGGTGATAGACCATATTATTGTGGGTGAAGACACCTACTCTATGGCAGAGCATGGATTGCTTTGAAAAGCAGCGGTTATAAATATTGCTGTAAGGCGCTAATTAATCGGTCGATATCGGCCTTAGAATGTTCACTGCTTAAAGTAATGCGTAGACGTGCACTGTTGGCTGGAACAGTTGGTGGCCTGATTGGTAAAACTAAAATACCTTCAGCTGCCAGTTGCTGGCTAAGGCGTATTACGCTGTCGTTATCGCCTAGGACTATAGATTGGATAGCACTGATAGAGTCTAAGCTAGGCTGTTGTAAGCGTTTAATCTGTTCTCGATAATAAGCGATATTATGTTGTAAGCGCGCTCTTCGTGCTGGCTCATTTTGAATGATATTTAAGCTTTTTGCGCAGGCAGCAATTAAGGCTGCGGGTGGCGCTGTAGTGTAAATTAGGCTGCGTGCTTTTTGCATGATGTACTCAAGCAAGTCGTGCTTGCCAGCAACAAAGGCACCACTGCTGCCAAAGGCTTTACCAAAAGTCCCTATTAAAACATCGATATCTTCTGGATCTACCTGCAGCTGTTCTGTGCTACCGACTCCCTTTGCGCCCAGCACACCAAGACCATGGGCATCATCAATAAGGAGTAAGGCGTGGTGTTCTTTTTTTAATGCGATCAATTCAGCTAGTGGTGCGATGCTGCCTTCCATACTAAATACACCGTCGCTCAAAATGAGCTTATTGGTGCCATTGTTTTTTTGCAGTAGATGGTTTAAGCCCTGATGATCGCGATGTTGATAACGCTGATGCTTCGCACCACTCAG
>DGKH01000011.1:22577-29454 GCA_002386945.1 Proteobacteria bacterium UBA4575 | reverse complement strand
GTGCTATAGCCACTGATCATCTGTGAAGCGCCACTGCCAACACCATACTGTTGTAAGGCCTCGGTAGCAGCAGCGATTACACGTGGGTCATTGGCCAGCCCTAAATAGTCATTACTACAAAACGATAAATAGTCACTATCGTCGAGAGTGACTTGCACACCCTGCGGGCCATTTAAAGTTCGGCGCGTGCGTAGACTCTGACTTTCGCCTAACTGCTTAAGTTGAGCATGGATTTCCTCAAGCTTCACAAGGCATATGCCGACAGCTTAATGGCCGCCCGCGCCCTCTATGCTAATACCTAAACGTTCAAGTAAACGCATGTCTTGCTGATAGCTTGGGTTTGAGGTGGTGAGTAATTTCTCACCATAGAAAATTGAGTTGGCACCGGCAAAGAAACAGAGTGCCTGTAACGATTCATCCATATCTTCACGACCCGCCGACAAGCGAACATAGGTGCTTGGCATGATGATGCGTGCGGTGGCAATCGTGCGTACGAATTCAAATGGGTCTAGCTCGTCGGTTCCAAATAAAGGCGTGCCTTCAACTTGTACTAAGAGATTAATGGGCACTGATTCTGGGACTGGATTCATGTTCGCGAGTTGTATCAATAAGCCGACACGTTGTTCACGGCTCTCGCCTAAACCTAAGATGCCACCCGAACAGACATTGATACCCGCTTGGCGTACATGCTCTAGGGTGTCGATGCGATCTTGGTAGTCACGTGTGGTAATGATCTCGCCATAAAATTCAGGCGAGGTATCGAGATTGTGATTGTAATAATCCAAGCCAATGCTGGCCAGTCGTTTTGACTGTGCGTCACTCAACATGCCTAGAGTGACGCAGGTCTCTAACTTTTCTTCTTGTACGACCTTAATCATCTCGATCACGCTTTCGAGATTCT
Source organism: Proteobacteria bacterium UBA4575 (assembly GCA_002386945.1). GTDB lineage: Bacteria > Pseudomonadota > Gammaproteobacteria > UBA4575 > UBA4575 > UBA4575. The sequence continues at coordinate 28,553 of DGKH01000011.1, read as the reverse complement.
TGTCAGTTGGGTTGCGCCAAGCAGCACCCATACAAAAACGCGTAGCACCTAACTCTTTTGCCGCCTTTGCGGCCTCTCTTACTTCTTCTATAGGCAGTAATTTCTCACGCTCTAATCCAGTGTCATAGCGTGCGCTTTGTGGGCAATACGCACAATCTTCAGGGCAGGCACCTGTCTTGATCGAGAGCAGCGTGCTAGCTTGGATCGTATTCGCATTATGGTGAATGCGATGCACGCTCTGGGCCTCGAACAATAAATCATTGAAGGGGCGAGAGTAAATTTCAAGAGCGGATGTTAAATCCCAAGTGTTCTTTGCAGTCATAGAGGTACGGTCGTTAGGTGAAAAACAGGCACGTTGCGATTCAAGTCGCATGAGGTATTGAGTCTAGCGTGCGCCCGGTGCTTGTCAAATTCTAATGTGGAAAATAACTCAGAAGAAATCAGTGATCACAGGCTTGGCAGCATTACAGGACTTCTTTTTTCCTCAACGTTGCTTGGCCTGTAGCCGTATGGCCTACGGTGGTATTCAGTTATGTGCCGATTGTCTCAGGGTAATGCCGCGTTGTGATAAGTGCTGTAGGCGTTGTGGTCTGCCTTTAACCAGCACGGAAACAGCGGCTAGTTGTGGTCGTTGTCTGCAGCATGCGCCAGCTTTTGATGGTTTGTTCGCAGCGTATTGGTATGAGGGTATCCCTCGTAAGCTTATAACAGCCTTGAAGTACTCAGCTGATTTGCACTATATACCGACATTAATGCGGTTATTCGAAGCTTGTTCGCCGGAGATAGATGAAAATAGCGTTTTTATACCGGTGCCCTGTCATGCCGCACGTATCCGCCAACGAGGTTTTAATCCCAATCATGAGTACTTACGGGCATTGGCGCGGCGGTATCCGATCCATTGTGATTATAAGCTCCTCCGACGCCAGCGGAATACACAAAAACAGGTGACATTGAATCATAGTGAACGTCGCCACAATGTGCACGATGCCTTTGTTCTCAATCACCCCTGTGACTATCCGGTAGTGAATTTATTCGATGATGTCGTCACCAGCGCCGCGACCGTACAAGAGATTAGTCGCTGTTTGAAGGCCGCCGGCGTGCAGCAGGTCTGGGTCTGGTCTTTGGCGCGGACTAGATTGGCAACCAATCGCTCATAAGAATGCCAAGAAAGACACATAGGCCGACATAATGATTATTCTGAAAGGCACGTAAGCAGGCCTGCGGCTCATATTCAGCGATTAAAAACTGCTGATAAAAAAACAAGCAACCGACAAGGGTTAATGAAACAAAGTACCAATAGCGTAGATCAAGCTGCAGACCCACGGCGATTAGGCTGAGTAGTGTCAGTATCTGCAGTAATGCGATGATTAGACGATCGGCTGAGCCAAATAAGATCGCGGTTGATCGCACACCAATCTTAATATCATCTTGACGATCCATAATCGCGTAGATCGTGTCATAAGTGGTGGTCCAGAGGACAGTGGCAAGAAATAAAAGCCAGGCCCAGCTACTTGGAAAAGTATTACTGATAGCAGCCACCGCCATTGGAATCGCCCAGGCGAAGGCCAGACCTAGATGAACCTGCGGTAGAAAATGATAACGCTTCATGAATGGATAACTGGCAGCTAAGGCCAAAGCCACCCAAGCCATTTGTATACTTAAATCGTTTAAGACCAGTAAGGCGAGAGCAAATGCCACTAGGCTGAGTGCGCCGAATACGCCCAGTGCTTCTCTTGCGCTGATGCGGCCACTGGCAATGGGGCGTTGTGCAGTGCGTGCGACATGTGGGTCAATCTTGCGATCGGCAAAATCATTAATCGCACAGCCTGCAGAGCGCATTAAAACCACACCAATGATAAAGACCAGACTAATATCCAGTGGCGGCAGGCCATCAGCTGCAAGAAATAAAGCCCATAAGGTTGGCCAAAGTAATAAATAAATGCCAATGGGTTTATCTAGCCGGATTAATTCAGCGTAGAGATTAAGTTTTATCTGGTAGTGTTTCTTCACTTATACTTTAGCCTATTATTTTTTAAATGCTGAACCATTCACATTTCAGCTTGCCGACTTTCAAGAATATTAACACTGGATGCATTATGACTATTAGGGCCTTTCAAACACATCAACCACAAATAGACGAAACCGCCTATGTCGATGAGACTGCCTTGGTTATTGGGCAAGTCAGTATTGCTAAGGATAGCTCAGTCTGGCCAATGACGGTGATCCGTGGCGACATTAATACTATTACAATTGGTGAGCGTAGCAATATTCAAGATGGCTCGGTATTACATGTCAGCCATAAGGGTGAATACAGTGAAGGGGCCTGTCTACGTATTGGTAACGATGTGACTGTGGGTCATTCAGTGGTGCTGCATGCCTGTACCTTGCATGACACTTGTCTTATTGGCATTGGCTCTGTGGTGCTTGATGATGCCGTGGTGCACTCTAATGCGATGGTTGGTGCAGGTTCTTTAGTGCCTAGTGGTAAAGAACTGGAAGGAGGTTATTTATGGTTGGGACGACCGGCAAAACCTGTGCGTAAATTGACTGATAGCGAATTGAAATATCTAAGCTACTCTGCGGAACACTACGTCAAAGTGAAGCAGATGCATGAAGATGCCTGATTAGATAATTAAGCTGGCCGTAACAGGGGAAATAAAGCGGCCGTGTTTGGACGAAAGCCACGCCAAATAAAATAGGACTCTGCTGCTTGTTCCAGCAACATACCTAGACCATCACAACAACCCTGTGCCTGCAGGGTTTTAGCCCAGCGCATAAAGGCTGTGTCATGATCGGCATAGGCTAGGTCATAACAGAATGTGTTGCTACTAATTACAGCCGCTGGAATTGCGGGCACTTCATTATTGAGGCTGGCAGAAGTGGCATTGATAACTAGATCGTAACTTTCCTGTTTGATGTCATCTAAGACGCAGGCAGTGATCTGGGGGTGATGAGAAAACAGTGTGGCTAGTGCTTCAGCTCGTGGCAGGCTGCGATTAGCAATACACAGTTCACTGATACCCGCTTCAATTAAAGGCAAGACAATACCGCGAGTAGCGCCACCAGCGCCGATGATCAATACACGTTGTCCCGATAAGGCTAGACCTAGATTCTTTTCAAGATCACGGAGTAAACCAATACCATCGGTATTCGCGCCCTGCCAGACACCCTGTTTGAATGAGAGAGTGTTAACCGCACCAGCGGCCTTGGCATAGGAGTTTAGTTCAGCGCAGTTGGCGTGTGCTAAAACCTTGAAGGGTACGGTGACATTCAGTCCAACCAATCCCTGCTCTTGTAGTTGATTGACCGTGCTAATGAAGTGATCGCTATCGGCTAATACACGCTGATAGTCAATCATGACCTCTTCTTGTGCAGCAAAGGCGGCATGAATCTGAGGTGACTTACTGTGTTCAATCGGATTACCGATGACCGCGAATCGTTGCATGCTTAGGCCCTATTTATGCTTGTAGCCAACGCGCAATATCTTTTGCAAAGTAAGTCAGGATGCCGTCGGCACCCGCCCGTTTACAACAGAGCATGGCTTCCATCACACAGGCTTTTTCATCCAGCCAACCGTTATTGGCAGCGGCCTTTAACATCGCGTATTCCCCACTGACATGATAGACAAAAGTGGGTGCTGCCAATTCTTGTTTCACGCGCTGCACAACATCGAGATAAGGTAGCCCTGGCTTAACCATGACCATGTCAGCCCCTTCTTCAAGGTCCAGTGCAACTTCACGAATAGCTTCATCACTGTTAGCTGGATCCATCTGATAAGTGTGTTTATTGCCGCCACCTAGGTTGCCGCTAGAGCCTACTGCGTCACGGAAAGGGCCATAGAAATTAGAGGCATATTTTGCAGCATAGGCGAGAATTAAAGTGTTGCTGAAATTTTGTTGCTCTAAGGCATCACGTATTTCACCAACGCGGCCATCCATCATGTCTGATGGTGCAACGACATCGACACCTGCCGCTGCATGGCAAAGTGCTTGTTTCACAAGTACAGCGACAGTCTCATCATTTAAGACATAGCCGTCTTCGTTAATTAATCCGTCTTGGCCGTGTGAGGTGTAAGGATCTAGTGCGATATCTGTGATGACACCTAACTCAGGTGCTGCTGCTTTTAATGCCTTGACCGCACGAGGGACCAAGCCCTGTGGATTGTAAGCCTCGGCCGCATCTAGTGATTTAAGCGATTCATCAATCACTGGAAACAATGCGATCGCTGGTATACCTAGTGCTACCAGTTCTTTGGCTTCGGCAACTAGCAGATCGATGCTTAAGCGCTCAACGCCAGGCATGGAAGCGATAGGCTGACGCTGTTGCTCACCCTCTAGAATAAAAATAGGAAAAATTAAATCGCTGGCCGTTAACGTATGTTCCCGCATCAGCTCTCGGCTGAATGAGGAGGCGCGCATGCGGCGCATGCGAGTGCTTATATTTATGCTCACCTGGTGACTCCGTTCTTTACGTTTGGTAATTGATCCAATCTTGCGGCTTTAAATAGGTAGTATACAACGCCTCTTCAGCGCTGCCTGCCGCTGTTTGATGGTTATACTCCCAGCGCACTAGCGGTGGTAATGACATTAATATGGATTCTGTACGACCACCGGACTGTAAACCAAATAAGGTGCCGCGATCTTGTAAAAGATTAAATTCAACATAACGTCCACGTCGGTAGAGCTGGAATTCACGTTCGCGCTCGCTGTAAGGCGTATCTTTACGGCGTTGAATGATCGGCTCATAGGCTTGCATAAAACCATCACCTACTGCCTGCGTGAAGGCAAAGCTTTTATCAAAACTAGGTTCGTTAAGATCATCATAAAAAATGCCACCAATGCCGCGCGGCTCTTTTCGATGCGGCAAATAAAAGTAACGATCACACCATGCCTTATACTCGTCATAATAGTTACTACCTAAGACTTCACAACTGCGTTGTGCCTGCTGATGCCATGTCTTGGCATCTTCAACAAAACCATAATAGGGTGTTAGATCATAGCCGCCACCAAACCACCAGATGGCTTCGCCCTGCTCCGGCTGTGCAATAAAAAATCGCACATTACAGTGTGTGGTTGGTGCGTACGGGTTGCGTGGATGAAACACCACGGAAACACCACAGGCCTCAAAGCTACAGCCAGCTAGCTCTGGTCGTTGTGTGGTTGCTGCCCTTGGTAGCTCAGCGCCAGAAACACGTGAGAAATTAACACCGGCCTGTTCAAACACATGGCCATCACGTAGCACACGACTGCTACCGCCGCCGCCTTCCTCTCGTTCCCAACGGTCTTCAATAAAGTCTTTGCCATCGATAGCACTAATACTGCTGCAAATCGAATCTTGTAGTTTTTCTAAGTAGCTTAATATCGTTGTTAAGTCGGGGCTGGAATCCATATCTCGTACCTATGCACGTAAAATTTGTTGTGTTTTTAGATCAACGATGCGGCTGCTCGTGCCGCTGCCACTGTTGCCGCTGTCGTAAAGATAGTCTAACTCTGGGCCAAACTGTTTGCGTAATTCGACAAAATTCAAAGCCGTATCCTGTCCATTGAGATTAGCACTGGTTGAGGCCAATGCGCCAACGGCCTGAGACAAAGTGGTGATATTTGGGTGCTGACTTAAGCGTACTGCAACCTGCTGGCTAGGACCAATTAAGGCAGCTGGACAAGTAGCGCTGGCTTGAATTAAACAGGTGGTCGGTGTTGGGTGTGCGGTCAGTGCAGACTCTAAGGTGGGATCCTCTGCAACAAAGTCACCTAGTTGCGTGAGCGAATCTGCCAGTAATAAGAACGGTTTGTTTTGGGGCCGCATTTTAATGCGTGATAAGCGCACCAAACTGGCAGCGTGTGGTAAGCAGGCCAAGCCCAGCACGGTGTCGCTATGGTGCGCAATGATCCCGCCGGCGCGCAACACTGAGATAGCCATGCGTAGTGAGGACATCAGCCGCTACTCAGTATCCTTCTTCGGGGCTGCCTTCTTCTT
>DGKH01000011.1:0-22454 GCA_002386945.1 Proteobacteria bacterium UBA4575 | reverse complement strand
GCTGCTTTCTTCTTCGGGCCGCCTCGTCCTTTGCGCACTGGTGCACTGGCGATCATTTCTTTGCACTGCTCTAGGGTCAGGCTTGCAGGTTCTACGTCTTTTGGTATCTTTGCGTTTTTCGAGCCATCAGTAATATAAGGGCCATAGCGACCATTCAATACTTGGATGCCATCATCAGGAAAATCTTGGATGAGTTTATTGGCGTCTTCTTCTTTTTTCTTGGCAATAAATTCAAGCGCCTTTTCGAGTTCAATCACATAGGGGTCTTCACCACGAATTGAGACGTACTTGCTGCCGTACTTCACATAAGGGCCAAAGCGGCCAATGCTGGTGGTGACTTTTTCACCTTCAGCTGTTTCGCCTAAATCTCGTGGCAATTTAAATAGTTCCAGCGCCTGCTCTAGATCCATCTGATCCATTTTCTGTCCAGGGCGTAAGCCCGCAAACAGTGGCTTGTCTTCATCATCCTTCGTGCCTACCTGTACGAAAGGTCCATACCGACCCATACGCACACTGACCGGTTTATTCAATTTTGGGTGCATGCCTAGATCACGGGCTTCTATGGCCTCTTCACGTGTGACCGATACTTCTTTATCACGTACCAGTTCATCAAATGGATGCCAGAAGGCCTCCATCACAGGCACTAAACTTTTTTCACCTCGTGAGATTTCGTCCAGCTCGTCTTCAAGACGTGCGGTGAAATCATAATCTACATACTGTGTGAAATGCTTGGTTAAGAAACGGGTAACTAAGCGACCGATATCGGTTGGGAAGAAACGACGGCTCTCAATCTCTGCGTATTCACGGTTTTGAATAGTTGAGATGATAGAGGCATAGGTCGATGGTCGACCGATACCATGGTCTTCCAAAGATTTAACTAAACTAGCCTCAGTGAATCTTGGTGGTGGCTCAGTGAAGTGCTGTTCAGTACGAATCTCAGCGAGTTTAATTTTATCGCCAACTTCCATGTTCGGTAGTAGTCGCTCATCACTAGGTTCGGCAGAGCTGTCATCTTTGCCTTCCTGATAAACGGCCATAAAGCCGGCTGTCTTAATTGATGATCCATTTGCACGGAAGGTATTTTTATCACCACATTTTAGATCGATGGCAACCATGTTTAGAGTTGCATGAATCATCTGGCTGGCAATTGTTCGATTCCAGATCAGTCTGTATAGCTTGTATTGGCTGTCGTCCAGATGCGCCTTAATTTCTTGAGGAATATGCAGTATCGATGTTGGACGAATCGCTTCGTGCGCTTCCTGTGCATTCTTTGATTTGGTCTTGTAGACCGGAGGCTTCTCCGGCACAGATTCTTTGCCATAGCGTTGGGCGATCAGACTGCGAATCTCAGTGACGGCCTCTGAAGCTAATGCAATTGAGTCGGTACGCATATAAGTGATCAGGCCGACGGGACCGGAACCTAAATCAATGCCTTCATACAATTGCTGGGCAACACGCATACAACGTTGCGCCGAAAAGCCTAATTTTCGAATTGCTTCTTGCTGCATGGTCGAGGTAATAAAAGGTGCTGATGGATTACGACGGCGTTCTTTGCGATCAACCTTATCGACTAATAACTCACCATTAGCAGCTGTTGTTAGTGTGCTGTGTGCAAGTTGGGCTTGTTCTGCATTATTAATATCAAACTGGCTGAGTTTGTTCTCATTATAATGGGTTAGTTTAGCAACGAAGGGCTGTGTTTCTTTCTGGCAGTCCGCTTCAATCGTCCAATACTCTTGTGCGATGAATTTCTCGATTTCATCTTCGCGCTCACACAATAGACGTAGTGCCGGACTTTGTACGCGGCCTGCCGATAGTCCGCGTTTAATCTTCTTCCAAAGTAAAGGCGATAGATTAAAGCCAACTAAGTAATCCAACGCGCGTCGAGCTTGTTGTGCACTGACAAGATCAGTTGCAAGCTCACGTGGTGAGGCAATCGCTTGTTGTACAGCGGTCTTGGTGATCTCGTAGAAGACTACACGGTGAATCTGTTTTTCTTTCAGCAGGCCTTTTTCACGGAGTAGTTCATATAGATGCCAAGAAATCGCTTCTCCCTCGCGATCCGGGTCAGTCGCGAGAAATAGAGTGTCTGCTTTTTTTAATGCCTTGGTAATATTCTGGACGTGTTTTTCATTGCGCTCAATGAGCTCGTATTTCATGGCAAAGCCGTTATCAGGATCCACAGCACCTTCTTTCGGCACCAGGTCACGTACGTGACCATAGGAAGCTAATACGTGAAAATCTTTACCTAGGTATTTTTCAATAGTCTTCGCTTTCGCGGGAGACTCAACAATAACGAGATTTTTACTCATGATGATTTAGCGCAGGGCCTGTAAATTCGTCATAGCAAAAGTAGACGAAAACGCGGTTAGTGGATATGCGATGAGGATAAATCCATAACGATATCTTCTAACCAGCTATATGGAATGTCAGAGTTAGCTAAATTGTAGAGCACAATTAAACTAACCCAGCGTAATTGTTCAATAGTAATTTCATCGGCCTCTAAGGCCATTACTCGATCGATCACAAGTTCACGGCTGGCTGGTGTAAATATGCCCATTTGCTCTAGCTTCAACAGGTAACCGCGGCATTTACTATCCAGCTTTTCGTGCTCGCTGGCATCAAAGATGCGGGTGGTCTGATGAGTAGGCGAAGTTAGGGCGAGATCTTCATGGGAACTAGGAAGATCAGCAAGCCAATCAAAGGCGTGTTTAACATCGTGGTGATCAAAACCAACTTCAACTAACTCCTCTAACATCGATTCACGGTTGAATAAGGTGTCAATTTCGTCATAGAAGTAGCTTTCAAACATGTAAGTTAAAACATCAAGTACGTTTTCTTTCATGGATTTTTTCCGTTGCTACAGCGTGATAACGACCACTTCTGTCGCGAGTAACTTGCCCGCTTAATTCTAATGTCGAGAGCATGGAGCAAACTTGTTCTGTGGTCAATCCACTTTTTTCGGCAACGACATCAATAGTTAAGGGTAATGATTTTAGCCAGGCTAACAGCGTTCGTTGCTTGCTGTCTTGAATACTGGGTCTCATCTGTGGGGTGATATGAGGTAGTTGTAGCGTGTTAAAACAGGCGATCTCGTCGACGATATCATCGATACAGGTGACCAGTTTGGCTCCCTGCTGTATCAAGCGATGGCAACCGCAAGTCAATGGATTATGTAGGTTTCCAGGGAGTGCAAATAGCTCTCGACTCTGTTCCAGAGCCAGTTTGGCGGTGATAAGGGAGCCACTGCGAGCGCTGGCCTCAATCACCAGAGTGCCATAGGATAGGCCGCTGATAATCCGGTTTCGCTGTGGGAAATGCGCTCTTCGGGGTGTTGTGCCACAACAATATTCGCTGACTAAGGCCCCCTGTTGTGCGATTTCTGCCGCTAGAGCGGTATGTTGCCGTGGGTAGATATGGTCTACACCACAGCCAAAAACAGCAGTCGTAGTGGCGTACTTGGAAGATAAACTACCGCGATGGGCCGCTGCATCGACGCCATACGCCATACCGCTGATGCTGTTTATCCCGCGCTGTGCCAATTGATAAGCAAACTCAGTTGCCAGCTCCGCGCCATAGGGACTGGCATTACGGCTACCAACGATAGCTAGGGTGGGTGCATGCAGGCTTTTTTCGAGGTCTTCGCTGACACTATATATAAGTAGGGGCGGATCCTCGATTTGAGCCAGTAAGTTAGGATATTGGCGGCTGTTTATTGGGATCAGGTGGTGCGTAGCGTCTTTTTCTAACCAATGGAGGTCGGCGCTGAGCCGTTTTTGGTCTGGTCCGATGCAAAGAGAGCGTTTAATACGCCTCACTCCCTGTGTATTCAGGCCAGTCGCTAGCCACCGTGCATCATTTATCTCTTTGAGTCGATCTAATTCACTGAAATGCTCGACAATATGGCGTAGTAAGGTCCGATTCAGCCCTTTATGATGAGAAAGTGAAAGCCAATCTTCAATTAAGTTCATCTGCGGTCATGGGGTGGTGAGAAGATAAAGTCTATTTAACGTGCCTATGCTGAGCTCGCATAGCGCTTACGCACATTGGTCAGCGGGCAAGCGTGCGCATTAAAGGGAGTTAAAGTCGCTGTAAAAGGCAGATTAGGAGGCTGAATCACTACGCAAGGTGGGTTAAACTGGGGTTTCGTTCATTGACTATAAAGACTATGGCCCTACTCGATATTTTGCATTTTCCAGATCCACGCCTGCGCCTGAAGGCGGTGCCAGTGGTTACGGTGAATGACGATGTGCGTACGATTGTCAGTGATATGTTTGAGACCATGTATGACGCCCTTGGTATTGGTTTGGCGGCAACACAGGTCGATATTCAGCAACAAATTATTGTTATTGATGTCTCCAGCGAGAAAAATGAACCGATCTGCTTGATTAACCCCGTTATTCGAACGCTTAAAGGCAGTGAAGAGATGCAAGAAGGCTGTCTTTCCGTGCCAGGCTATTTTGAGAATGTGACTCGTGCAGAGCGGATTGTGGTCGAAGCACTGGATGAAACTGGTACAAAACAAGAGATTGCGGCCGATGAGCTACTCGCAGTCTGTATTCAGCATGAAATGGACCATCTAGATGGTAAGTTGTTCGTGGATTATTTATCACCACTTAAGCGACAGCGCATTAAGAAAAAGTTAGAAAAAAACCCACCGAGTAAATCGCCATCCAGTGACGATTCGCATAGCAGTGCGAGTTAGCTGCTTTAACGAGAAAACCTAAAGACATGCCTGGAATGCGTATCGCTTATGCGGGCACCCCTGAATTTGCGGTGCCTGCGCTACAGGCCCTAGCGGCCAGTGGCCACCAAGTACTGGCCGTTATTAGTCAGCCTGATCGACGCATTGGGCGTGGCCAAAAACTTGGCTTTAGTCCGGTTAAACAAGCCGCCCTAGATTTAGGCTTACCTGTTTTGCAGCCATCTAATATCAATAGTGAAGAGAGTCTGGCACAACTGAAGGCGCTAGATCTTGATCTGATGGTAGTGGCTGCCTATGGCCAATTATTTAGCAACGATCTGTTAACGTTACCAAGGCATGGCTGTATCAACATCCATGCCTCGCTGTTACCCCGTTGGCGTGGTGCCTCTCCGATTCATCATGCTATCTTGGCAGATGACCACGAGACGGGTATCTCGATTATGCAAATGGTTAAGCGTATGGATGCTGGTGCTGTTTGGGCGATGGGCTCATGTGCCATCACATCTACTGATAATAGCCAAACCTTACACGATAAGTTGTTACCTCTCTGTGGCCCTTTACTGCTGCAAGCGATTGAACGAGTCACCGGCTTAGACGCAACACCGATCGATCAGGGTGAGGACGATGCAGTCTATTGCGGTAAGATGAAAAAGGAAGATGGTTTGGTCGATTGGGCTTTGCCAGCGAGTGAAATTGAACGTCGGCAGCGCGCTTATTATCCGTGGCCGGGGTGCTACACCGTACTAGGCAGTCAGCGCTTGAGTCTTACTCAAGTGTCCGTTGCCGCGTCAGTCAGAACTCAGCAGAGTGAGGTCTCGGCGGGTACTATATTAGGTGCAGGTGCAGAGGGGATACTGGTGCAGACAGGTGAGCAGTGTTTGCGTATCTTGGAATTAGTGCCGGCAGGAAAAAAACAAATGACTGCTGCACAATTTGCCCATTCGCGCTCCTTACAAGGTGAATCTTTAGGTGATGTTTGAGCGTAAGCCTCTAAGATCTATTAAGTGGTGCCCACTGCTCGTGTTACTGCTGCTCAGTGCCCAATCTGTTGGTGCCGAACAACTCCGAGTCAGTCGCTTCTTTTTTGGCTTCGTATCTGGTCAGATTCAGGTGAGCTGTCAGATTGATTATGAGTTGGATGAGAAAATCATTCTGGCTCTGGAGAATGGGATTGTTATGCATTTTCAAACAACTTTTGAGTTATTGCGAAAGCGGAATTTTTTTCCTGATAAAGTCATTATCAGTAGTAGCCATAACTTTGACATTAAATACTATGCCTTGCTTAAACAATTTATTGTGCGTGAATCTCATTTACGAGCAGAACGCAGCTTCGTAAGTCTACGGGCTGCCCTAGCCTTTATGGGCAGGGCAGATAAATTATCTTTAGGTTATCAATCTTCCATTACCGAGGACGGCGACTATTACTTGCAAGCGCGCGCAAGACTACTTAATGACGAGTTGCCACTCCCGTTACGAGTGCAAAGTTATTTTACGAAGGACTGGCGGCCAGTGAGTAACTGGAGAGTTATCGAGGTTATAAAAGATGGGGCGTAGCGGTAAGGTTTGGCTGGGTATCCTCTTTGTTTCTTTGGTGGCGGCTGTCTTGTTAATGGCAGATGCGACTCAAAATGGCAGTTACTTTGGCCGCCTACATAATTGGTTAGTACCCATCAATTCTGTCTTGTTGCTGTTGTTTGTTGCACTGATTGGGTATAACGCGAATCAATTAAAGCGGCAGTTAAAACGTAAGGAGCCTGGCTCTAGACTGACCCTACGCCTAGTCTGGTCATTTGTAGTTATTGCCAGCATGCCGGTGCTTATTGTTTACACTTTCTCGATTTGGTTGGTCGAAGAAGGCGTAGATAGTTGGTTTGATGTGAAGGTTGAAAAGGCGCTGCAAGACGCAGTGAGTCTGAGTCGTTCTTCTTTGGATATGCATATCCGAAGCCTAAGTCAACAGACGGAGCCCTTATCTAAGCAATTTGAGGGTAATGATTCCTTTAATGCCACACTAACTATTAACGAATTACTCAGCACCAGTAATGCCGATGAAATTGTTTTATTTGATTCTAATAATCGCATTATCGCATCGGGAAGCTCAGAGCCAAATACTGATGTGCCTGCACTATTAGATGAAAGTATTTTTCAGCGGCTCAACAGTGGCGAAAATTATGTTGCGATGGAGTCCATTGGTGATGGCGGCTTACAAATCCGCTTGGTCTTTCCGATGCCGCCAGAACTGAATGCTACAGAGTTTCAGTATTTACAATTTATTTACCCTATCTCTGATCGCATCAGCGAACTGACTAACAATGTGCAAACAGCATTCGGCCAATATAACGAGCTCATTTATTTGCGTGGGCCATTAAAGCAAAACTTTATTCTGATTCTGACCTTGGTCTTGGCCTTAGGTATATTGTTTGCAGTATTTACAGCCTTTTATTTTTCGCGTGTATTGGTCTCTCCAGTGCGAGAATTGGTAGAGGGTACTAAAGCAGTTGCTGCAGGTCAGTATCATAAAAAAATATCGGTACGACAAAGTGATGATCTAGGCATGTTGGTGGCTTCGTTTAACCGTATGACAGAGCGCCTATCTGTGGCCCGAGATACGACGGTGATTAGTCAACGCATCATTGATAACCAACGACTTTATTTGCATAAAATTCTAGAGCATTTGTCTTCAGGTGTTTTGAGTCTAGATGAGTCGCTACAAATAAAAACTGCAAATGCGACCACTAGTCAGATTCTAGGGATCGACATTGCAGACTTCATTGATAAGCCATTGATGCATGTGGGCACTCAGCATGATTTCTTAAAGACCTTCACCCTCTCAGTGGTTACCCAGTTGCGACAAACATCAGAAGAGTGGCAGAAAGAATTAGAAATCTTTACCTCTGAGGGACGTAAGACGATTCTCTGTAAAAGTGTGAAGCTACTAGGTGAAGATGCGTCTAAGCGTGGCTATGTGCTGGTTTTTGATGACATAACAACATTACTGCAAGCTCAGCGTGATAGCGCATGGGGTGAGGTTGCTAGACGCTTAGCACATGAGATTAAGAATCCATTGACGCCAATTCAATTATCGGCTGAACGTCTGCGCCGAAAATTAATGCCAGTGTTGGAGCCAGACCAGGCCGACTTGGTTGATAGAGCGACGCATACTATTGTGCAACAGGTAGAATCAATGGGGCTGATGGTCGATGATTTTTCTGCCTATGCGCGGATGCCGGTGATCGACAGCAAGCCTTTAGATATTAATGATTTGATCCGTGACGTTGCAGAATTATACAAAGGCAATGCACAGAAAATACGATTAGATTTAGACTTAAATTCTGAGACCTTATTTGTACGCGGTGACTCAGGTCGTCTGCGTCAAGTGCTACACAATTTAATCAAGAACTCGATGGAAGCAACAGCTGTAGACACACACTGTCAGGTGCAAGTCAGTGCTGGTGCGCAGCTCTACTTAAATAAGCTTTATATCACGATTGAACTGCTCGACAATGGTCAAGGTTTCTCACCAGAAATGTTAAGGCAGGCCTTCGACCCTTATATGACAACGAAGCAAAGAGGTAATGGCTTAGGTCTTGCGATTGTGAAAAAAATTATTGAAGAACATAATGGTATTATTCAAGTGAATAACCGAACATGTGGTGGCGCGATGATACTTATTCGATTGCCAAGCTATAATTCCTTAGCGGCATTTGCTGATCGCAGCGCAGGTCAAGAATAATGGCAACAGAAAGAATTTTAGTGGTCGATGATGAGCCTGATATCTGCTCTTTGGTGAGCGAGATATTAAGTGATGAGGGCTATAAGGTCAGTATCGCTGAGAATGCAAAGAGCGCCTGTGAACAAATCTCAAATACGCAATACAACTTGGTCCTGCTTGACATCTGGATGCCTGATCAAGATGGCATTACTTTGCTAAAGGAATGGAAGGAAACTCAAAAAGTTGATTGTCCAATCATCATGATGTCAGGCCATGGCACAGTTGAAACGGCAGTAGAAGCGACTCGTTTAGGTGCTTTTGGTTTTATAGAAAAGCCACTGACGACGGCAAAGCTCATTAGTACGGCGCGCAAGGCCTTAGATGCTCAGCTACATAAAGAATCTTCACGTGAAGATAAAGGCACTGATTGGTTAGTCCCGGTGGGTTCCAGTCCAGTAGTCGAAGAGTTGATTGCTAACTGCAAGCGCTGTGCAAAGCAAAACGTATCCATTTTATTGCAGGCTGAGGAAGGTAGTGGTCGAAGCAACCTTGCGCACTATATACATCAGCTGAGTGAGCGTTCAAATCGGCCCTTGCTAATCGTTTCCTATAAGCGGTTTAACGAGCTCGATGGTAGTGATATTGCATGGGCGGCGGTTAAGAGCGAGTTAATAGAAAACATTCGTAAAAACCAGGCTGGTGCGATATATCTGGAGAACTTCAACGCTATTAATGAGCCGATACAACAGCGCTTAGTTGATCTATTGCAACAGCTACAAGATGCAGACGTATTCCAGCGTTTTGACGTTCGCTTGACGGTAGGGATAACCAGCGAAGTATCAAAGAAAGTACTCAGCCTATTTCAAATAGGTTTTGGCATGCTACGCATAGAGTTGCCACCACTGCGTGAGCATAAAGAAGACATCCCAGATCTAATAAATCATTTCATCGATTATTTCTGCTCTAACGAGAATTACCCCTATCGTAAATGTTCTATTGCTGCGCAAAATGCATTTTTACACCATCACTGGCCGGGGAACTTAACCGAGCTAAAAGGTGTGCTGCAGCAGTTGTTGATCATTGGTGGTGAGCAGGAAATTGAATTAAAGGAAGTGCAGCAGTTATTACAGTCACAACAAGAGCCAGGGATTAACGCAGGTGGGGGTTTAGATAGTTTATTTAATCTTCCGTTGCGCGAGGCGCGTGAAGCATTTGAAAAACACTATTTAGTGCGTCAGCTAGAAAAAGTAGATGGTAGTGTCACACGTTTAGCTGAAGTGGTTGGCATGGAGCGTACAAATCTTTACCGTAAACTTCGTGCATTGGGTATAAACTCAAAACAATAAGATGATGATTAAACCATCATGATTGGATCAAAAGCAGAATGAAAATAATAATATTGGGTGCTGGGCAGGTTGGTGGATCGTTAGCGCTTAGTCTGGCTAGTGAATCAAATGACATTACCTTGGTGGATCAGAATGCAAGTCTTCTGCGTGAGATTCAAGATCGAGTCGACCTGCAAACGGTGCAAGGTCATGCCTCACACCCAAGCGTGTTAGAGCGTGCTGGAGCCAATGATGCCAGCATGATTGTCGCTCTAACCAATAGTGATGAAACGAATATAGTGGCCTGCCAAGTAGCCTATACCCTGTTTCATACGCCGACTAAAATTGCGCGTGTACGAGCAAGCGACTATCTCAATTACCCAGACCTGTTCGTGCAAGAAGCGATGCCTGTAGACCTATTGATTAGTCCAGAGCTATTGGTCTCCGAGTACGTTAAGAATTTGATTGATCATCCCGGTGCGTTACAAGTACTTAATTTTGCCGATGGTAAAGTGCAGCTGGTCGCGGCACGTGTGAATCGGGATAGCCGTTTCACTGGTAAAACTTTGGCCGATCTTGCACGTGAATATGCCGCCTATGATTTTTCTATTGTTGCGATCTACCGTAAGCGGGAGGCCGTAGCCTTTACCGATGAGACACGTGTTGAAACCGGCGACGAATTATTTTTTGTAACAGCGGCGCAGCAAGCTAATAAAGTAACTTCTGCATTGCAGGGTGTGGATAAGCCCAATCGACGCATTCTGATAGCAGGTGGTGGCAATATTGGTTTACAGCTGGCACAAATTTTAGAACAAAATTATCGAGTGAAATTAATCGAGCGTGATCCTGATCGTGCACGTTACCTCTCTGAGATCTTGGATAAAACTATTGTCCTTCGAGGTGATGCTGCCGATGAAGATATTTTGTTGGAGGAGAATATCGAGAATGTTGATATCTTCTGTGCCCTAACTAATGATGATGAAGCGAATATCTTATCTGCCATGCTGGCTAAACGTCTGGGTGCTCGTAAGACCATGTCTCTAATTAACCGCCCAAGTTATGTCGAGTTGGTTGAGAGTGGCATGATCGATATTGCGATCTCGCCACAGCAAGTCACCATCGGCGCCCTACTCGCACATATCCGTCGTGGCGATATTGTTGCAGTGCACTCCTTGCGTAAAGGTGCAGCAGAAGCGATTGAAGCTGTGGCACATGGTGATAAAAAGACATCCAAAGTAGTCGGTCGTAGGATTGAAGAGATTAAGCTGCCGAAAGGCACACACATTGGTGCAATCGTGCGTGAAGGAACAATGATGATTTCACACCCTGACATTTTGATTCAAGCCGATGATCACGTGATTATGTTTTTATCAGAGAAAGACCGTATCCACGAAGTTGAGCGACTGTTTCAAGTCAGCGCGACCTTCATTTAATTTAGGATCTAGATAATGCAAGGAGCCGTCATCCAACGCATACTGGGTCAGCTACTCATGCTCTTTAGCTTGACCCTGTTACCACCTTTATTGGTTGGCGAATATTTCGCCGAGAGTGATAGTTTATATACCTTCGGTCTCGCATTTTTATCTGCCTTTATCACGGGTGTTGTGCTCTGGTTACCACATCGAGGACAGCGTGCTGATCTGCGCTTACGTGATGGTTTTTTGGTGGTAGTTTTATTCTGGACAGTACTCGGTAGCTTTGGTGCCTTACCCTTATATTTTTCAACGGCGATAGAGATATCACTGGTTGATGCCTTATTTGAATCTCTCTCTGGTCTAACAACAACCGGCGCAACGGTGCTGACAGGCCTCGATCATTTGCCCGCATCACTCTTATATTATCGTCAGCAACTGCAGTGGTTAGGGGGCATGGGTATCATTGTCTTAGCCGTCGCTATTTTGCCTATGTTGGGCATCGGTGGCATGCAGCTCTATCGTGCAGAGACCCCTGGGCCAGTTAAAGACAATAAGTTAACGCCACGTATTACCGAGACGGCAAAAGCGCTGTGGTATATCTATCTGTTCTTAACCGTGGTCTGTGCCTACGCCTATTGGATCGCCGGTATGAGTTTTTTTGATGCGGTCTGCCATAGTTTTTCAACGATAGCGATTGGTGGTTTCTCGACCCACGATGCCAATATGGGCTACTTCAATAGCAGAGCCATTGAATGGATTGCTATTTTATTCATGCTGATTTCAGGGGCTAACTTTGGCTTGCACTTTGTTGCTTGGCGCAGCCGTAAATTTTCTGCTTACTGGAATGACACCGAGTTTAGAGTGTATGCAATGCTCTTAATTGGCGTGTCGTTACTAGCGGCATTGATCCTACAAAATGCACAGGTTTTTTCCGATGGCTTTACACTTTGGACCAAGGCGGTTTTTCAAGTGGTCTCCATTGGTACCACCACAGGTTTTACTTCGGCTGATTTTTCAAGCTGGCCAGCAGCCTTACCGATGTTACTTATCTTGCTGAGTTTTGTTGGTGGTTGTGCCGGTTCGACGGGTGGCGGCATGAAGGTCATTCGTGTCTTACTATTGTTCAAACAAGGGATGCGTGAGCTGCGTCGTTTAGTCCATCCAAATGGGCAGTTTGCTGTGAAGATCGGTAAGAAGCCGGTGGAAGGACGTGTGATGGAAGCCGTCTGGGGATTCCTCTTTGCCTATCTTGCGATTTTTCTGGGCATGATGTTGTTCTTAGTTGCGACTGGTCTCGATCATGTCTCGGCCTATTCTGCAGTGGCGGCCACTTTGAATAATTTAGGTCCTGGTTTAGGTGAAGTCAGTCAGAACTACGCCAGCTTAAGTGAAGTAAACAAACTGATGCTATGCCTGGGTATGTTGTTAGGTCGTCTTGAAATATTTACCTTGTTGGTTATCTTTACGCCATTTTTCTGGCGTGATTAGGCGTTCAGATTAATGCTAAATACAAAGTGAGTCAGCAGGCAGAAAAATGGGATCAGCGTTTTACAGCGCTAGACTGCATCGATGCGCAGGCCTCTACAGTACTGACTGAAAACAGTCACCTATTGCCTAGTCGAGGCAGGGCTTTAGATTTGGCCAGTGGCCTCGGCGGCAATGCGATTCATCTTGCGCGAGCTGGGCTTGAGGTCAGTGCGATTGATCTATCCAGCGTCGCCATGACTAAACTCAGTATCTATGCAGAGCAACAGCAGCTCACTATCAGTTGTTGCTGTCGTGATCTAGAAAATGAAGCAGAGCAACAGAGTGATGGACTGGATGAAAATGCCTTTGATGTCATCGTCGTCAGTCATTATCTCTATCGTCCATTACTACCGTCTTTGCTTCGGGCCTTACGTCCGCGCGGACTGTTGTTCTACCAGACCTTCACACAACAACGCATAGGCGCTAGTGGGCCTAGTAACAGTGCTTATCGCTTAGCTGAAAACGAATTATTAAGACACTGTGAAGGACTACATATCCTGCTGTATCGAGAAGACGGTTTGCAGGGTGATACGGCACAGGGGTTTCGTAATCAAGCAATGGTCATAGCACAACGTCCTTAGCGGATGCACTGACTAGAACCTCACAGGTATGGCCATCTATTGCTTTTCCAGCCCAATGGAATAATGATTTGGGCCTTTCTTATACTTCACGATAACGACTACTTTATATGATGCGTACATTTTATCCGCAGGCCCAAGCAAAACGTGAATTCTATCTCCCAGTTGGTGAGCTACATCAATTATGGGTGGCTGAATACGGCAACCCTAATGGCTTGCCTGTAGTCTTTTTACACGGTGGCCCCGGCTCTGGCTGCGAAGACTACCATCCACGCTTTTTTGATCCAGAGCGTTATCGCATCATCTTGTTTGATCAACGCGGTGCCGGTCGTTCAAAGCCACATGCCTCTACTGAAAACAATACAACGCCGGACTTGATCGCCGATATAGAGCAGTTACGAGTCGAGCTGAACATCGATCGGTGGATGGTGTTTGGCGGCTCTTGGGGCTCGACGCTGGCGCTGGCCTATGCCGAGCAGTACCCAGAAAAGGTCATGGGTTTAGTGTTACGTGGTGTCTTTCTCTGTCGTAAACGTGACATTCAGTGGTTTTATCAAGACGGTGCTAGCGCGATTTTTCCTGATTATTGGCAGGACTATGAGTCATTCATTCCTGCAGCAGAACGCGGTGATATGGTCAGTGCCTACTATCAGCGTCTCTCTGGTGATGATCCAGAGCAGCAGCTAGAGGCGGCGAAACGCTGGTCTATTTGGGAGGGTCGGACATCGACACTACGGCCTAAAGACACGGTAATCGATCATTTTGGTGATGCCCACACTGCCTTGAGCTTGGCGCGTATTGAATGTCATTACTTCATGCATGATTCTTACTTAGAGCCTGATCAATTATTACGCGATGCCGATCGTTTAACCGATATTCCTGGCGCCATTGTGCATGGACGCTATGACGTGGTTTGTCCGGTGGAACAGGCCTATGCCCTACATCAGCGCTGGACCAAGGCCGAACTCATCATTGCACCCAATAGTGGTCATTCAGCGACTGAAGATGAAATGGTTGATGCATTGATCCGCAGTACCGATCGCCTGGCTGATGAGCTGGCTTAGGAGAAAATCTTAATGATTAGCCTGATTCAGAGAGTGACAGAGGCCCGTGTCGTGGTCGCAGGAGAAACGGTCGCTAGTATCGATGGTGGCTTGCTGGCATTAATCGGTATTGAGCAGGGTGATGGCGATAAACAGGTGCAACGCATGGTGCAACGCCTATTGTCTTATCGTGTTTTTGCCGATGCCGCCGGCAAGATGAACCTGAGCTTAGAGCAAACGGAAGGCGCGCTATTACTGGTGCCACAGTTCACCTTGGTTGCTGATACCGCCTCAGGTAATCGCCCTAGTTTTAGTAAAAGCCCCGAAGCGGCGTTAGGAAAGGCCTGTTTTGAGCAATTATGTGTGCATGCGAAAACAGAATATAGTAGAGTAACTACAGGTATTTTTGGCGCAGATATGCAGGTTTCACTGGTCAATGATGGTCCAGTAACCTTTTCTTTAAAGGTAAGTTAAAGAAACTACATATTGCATCGCAACCCCACTCTTCTATTGAAAAAGACTATGGCATCCCGTCACGCAAAAATTGAACGAAATACGTTAGAGACCCAAATTACGGCCGAGCTAAATATCGATGGGCGCGGTGAGGGTTCTATAGAAACTGGCATTCCTTTTCTTGATCACATGTTGGATCAGATCGTACGCCACGGTCAGTTTGATATTCAGCTAGACGCCAAAGGCGATCTTGAGGTCGATGCTCACCATACGGTAGAGGACAGTGGCATCACGCTAGGCCAAGCCTTTGCTAAGGCCTTGTCGGATAAAAAAGGCATTCGTAGATATGGCCATGCCTACGTCCCTTTGGACGAGGCCTTGAGTCGCGTCGTGATCGATTTCTCTGGTCGCCCGGGTTTGACCTATGAGGTTGAATATCCGCGTGCGCGTATTGGCGACTTTGACGTTGATTTAATCATCGAGTTTTTACAGGGCTTCTGTAATCATGCACAAGTGACCATGCATATTGATAATATCCGTGGCACTAATGCACACCACATCGCAGAAACAATCTTTAAAGGTTTAGGCCGCGCCCTGCGCTACGCCTGTGAGATCGATCCGCGCATGTTAGATAAACTACCTTCGACTAAGGGACACCTCTAGTCTAGGCACGGAAACAGTTGTGCAAAAAATTGTAGTTATCGATTATGGCATGAGTAATCTGCACTCTGTGTGCAGTGCCTTGGCACATGCTGCTAAAGGTCAGGCCGAGGTGATTATCAGCCAAGATAGTGCTGAGATTGCCTCAGCTGATCGTGTCGTCTTTCCTGGACAAGGTGCTGCTGCCGATTGCATGCAAGCCCTGAATAAACTCAATCTAGCCAGTGTCATCCGCAAGGCAGCCAGCGAAAAACCATTTCTTGGCATCTGCATGGGCATGCAAGTGTTGCTCGAACAGAGTGAAGAGAATGATGGCACGTCATGCCTCGGCCTTTACGAAGGATCTGTTAAAAGCTTTCGTCGCCACGTTGATCCACAAGAAAAAATTAAAGTCCCACATATGGGCTGGAATGCAATCCAGCAAAAGCAAGAGCATCCGCTGTGGTCAGGCATTCCCCAAGACAGTTATTTTTACTTTGTACATAGCTATTTTGTGCAACCGACAGATTCCAAATATGCCATTGGCCGTACTGACTATGGCCTAGAGTTTGCATCGGTCATTGCAAGCGATAATGTTTTTGCTATGCAGTGCCATCCAGAAAAAAGTGCCAGTAATGGATTGCGTCTATTGACCAATTTCATCCAATGGCACGGAGCCTAACGAGAGAGTTTTATGATTATTATTCCTGCGATTGATATTAAAGACGGACGCTGTGTGCGATTACGCCAGGGCCGTATGGATGATGAAACCATATTTTCAGAAGATCCAGTTGCAGTTGCTGCACGCTGGGTAGATGAAGGTGCTAAACGAATTCACCTAGTTGATCTCGATGGTGCCTTAGATGGCGCGCCACGTAACTTTGATATTGTTAAAGAGATTGCTGCTAACCATCCCGATATTCCGGTTCAAATTGGTGGTGGCATCCGTGATGAAGACACAGTACAAAATTACCTTAATGCCGGTGTGCAATATGTGATTATTGGTACCCGTGCAATCACTGCACCGCATGTAGTGAAAGACCTCTGCTTAGAATTCCCCGGCCATATTATTGTTGGCCTCGATGCTAAAAATGGCAAAGTCGCAGTCGATGGCTGGTCAAAACTATCGCATCACGATGTGATTGATATGGCACAGCACTTTGAATCTGATGGCGTTGCTGCCATCGTCTTCACCGACATCAGTCGTGACGGCATGATGCAGGGCGTGAATGTTGAGTCGACGGTCGAATTGGCGGCCTCCATTCGCATCCCTGTGATCGCGTCTGGTGGTGTTACCGACCGTGGTGATATTGAGCGTCTTTGTGCAACCGATGAAGAAGGCATTGTTGGTGTGGTGGTTGGCCGAGCCTTGTATGAAGGTACGATAGATTTGGCCGAAGTGCAGGCTATTGCCAACTGTCAGCAAGAAGGTTAGTAGGCATGCCACTGGCAAAACGGATCATCCCTTGCTTAGATGTTGATGCTGGTCGTGTCGTTAAGGGCGTACAGTTTGTCGATATTCGTGATGCCGGTGATCCAGTGGAAGTGGCTAAGCGCTACGATCGTGAAGGCGCTGATGAGATAACGTTTCTAGATATTACTGCCAGTTCCGATCAGCGCGAGACAATGGCACATGTGGTAGAGCAAGTGGCCTCCGAGGTATTTATTCCACTGACAGTCGGTGGCGGTATTCGTAGCATTCAAGATATTCGTAATTTACTCAATGCCGGTGCAGATAAGGTCGGCATCAACACCGCAGCCGTGCGTGATCCCAATTTTGTGCGTGAGGCAGCTGAACGGGTTGGCTCACAATGTATCGTCGTCTCGATTGATGCGAAAAAAGTATCGCTCGATAGTGAAGTGAATCGCTGGGAGATCTTTACCCATGGCGGTCGCAATGCCACGGGTATCGATGCTATTCAATGGGCACAACAGATGTGTGATTATGGTGCCGGCGAACTGCTACTCACAAGCATGGATCGAGACGGTACGAAACAGGGCTTTGATTTAGAGTTAACACGGACTATCAGTGACGCGGTATCGGTGCCAGTAATCGCCTCAGGTGGTGTGGGTTGCTTGGAGCACCTGAGTGCAGGTGTCATAGATGGTCATGCGGACGCAGTATTGGCCGCTAGTATCTTCCATTTTGGCGAATACTCGATCGACCAAGCCAAGGCGCATATGTTGAGCCAAGGCATTACCATGCGTGGTTAAACGTGAGTCTGCTGGGCATTCTCCCTACGCCACTGGCTATGGTATCCTTTCTTGTCCAATCCTTAGAAACTAGACGGTAACCGATGGCCCAGTCAGACACCTTGTCAGCCTTGCAACAGGTTCTTCATGAGCGGCTTGCAGCCGATCCAGATAATTCCTATGTGGCTAGTCTTTATGCCAAGGGTTTAGATCATATCTTGAAGAAGGTAGGTGAAGAGTCGGCTGAAGTAATTATTGCAGCAAAAGGTGAAGACGAAACTGCCTTAGTCAAAGAGGTCGCTGATCTTTGGTTTCACTGCATGGTCTTATTGGTGCAAAAGGGCTTGAGCAGCAAAGACGTTCTAGAAGAATTAAATCAACGCTTTGGTATCTCTGGACATGAAGAGAAGGCCAGTCGTAGCAAGTAAATACACGGTCTTGTGTGATGCGGTATCGCCGTCGTCATTTAAGCAGTGTTTGAGAATGGAGTATAAAAATGGGAATTAGTATTTGGCAGTTAATGATTGTACTCGCAATCGTCTTATTACTATTTGGCACCAAGCGTTTGCGCAATATTGGTGGTGATGTTGGCGGTGCGTTACGTAGTTTTAAAACTGCAATGAAAAAAGAAGGCACAGAAGATGATGCCGACTTAGATAAAAAATAGTCATTAGTAAACTAGACAGTACGCGCTAATGTTTGATTTCGGTTTCTGGGAGCTCGCTATCGTTGGTATTGTAGCTTTAGTGGTCGTTGGGCCGGATAAGCTGCCTGCCTTAGCGATTAAGCTGGGCCGCTTTTTAGGTAAGCTGCGACGTTATTTTGCCAGTGTGCGAGCAGATATCGAGAGTGAGCTAAAATCTGCTGAGCTGAAAGAGATGCTGGAAAAGCAGCAATCTGAAATTTCCGAACTGCGCAGTATCCTGAGTGAAACCAAGCAAGACGTAGAAACCGACCTGAAGGATTTTGCTGAGCCCAGCCTGGCCGATGCGGTGGCAGAAGAAGTAACTAAGCCCACTAGTCAAACCTCGCCAACTGGGAAAGCGGAATCATAATGTCTGATAAGACCGATACAGACTCAGAGACAGGCAGCGAGAAGCAAGACTCCATTGTGACGCACTTAATGGAATTGCGTGATCGTATGATCAGGATTGTGGCGGGCCTCGCCGTGGTCTTGGTTGCGTTGTTGCCCTTTGCCAATGAGCTTTACTCTTTTGTTGCAGAACCGTTGCTACGTCATCTACCCGCACACAGTACGATGGTGGCGATTGATGTTGCTTCACCCTTCCTAACCCCTTTTAAGCTGGTCTTGTTACTGGCCTTTGTTATTACGATTCCGTGGACGCTCTACCAATTGTGGTCATTTGTTGCGCCCGGTCTATACCGTCATGAGAAACGCCTAGTGATGCCGCTGCTGGTATCTAGCTCCCTACTGTTTTATCTCGGCATGGTGTTCGCATACTTCGTTGTTTTCCCGTTGGTGTTTGGATTTTTTACCCGCGTGACGCCAGATGGCGTTACCATGATGACTGATATTTCGCGTTATTTAGACTTTGTCATCAAGATGTTTTTGGCCTTTGGTATCGCCTTTGAGGTACCGGTCTTTACCTTTGTAATGATCAGCACCGGTATAACCACTGTGCAGGCATTATCAAATGCTCGCTCTTATGTAATAGTGGCAGCCTTCGTTCTTGGCATGTTGCTGACACCACCGGATGTGATTTCACAGGTATTACTAGCAGTACCGGTCTGGCTATTGTTTGAGCTCGGCTTATTAATGTCGAGAGTGGTGCAGAAAAAGGCAGCAAGCACCAGCGAAGAGAATAATGAAGACCGCTTCAAGAAGATGACAGAAGCGGAAATGGAAGCAGAATTAGATGCAATTGAAGAAGCCGAAACAGAGGCCTCTGAAAACAAGATAGCCAGTAGCAATACGTTGCGTGAAACCATAGCGCAGGCTGACAAAGATAATGAAAGCAACACCAACAAAGAATAAATAATCATTGGACGCTCAAAATAATAAAACAGCAAAGCGAGCTTTGCTGATGATCCTGGATGGCTTCGGGGTTAATGATGACGGTGAACATAACGCCATTAAGCAGGCACGTATGCCGCGTCTAGATGAATATGTAGAGCGCTATGCCTACACCACGCTGCAGGCCTCTGGCGCTGCGGTTGGGTTGCCTGAGGGACAAATGGGTAACTCGGAAGTCGGCCACATTACTCTCGGCTGTGGCAATATCCTGCACCAAGATTTAGTCCATATTAATAATGCGATTGATGACCGTACCTTTTTTAGTAGCCAGCAGATTGTAGGTGCCCTGGAGTCAGCCAAGAGTCGAGGGCGCCCGATACACTTACTGGGCTTGGTCTCTGATGGTGGCGTGCATTCGCATATTCGTCATGTGCAAGCCTTACTCGAAATGTGTAAGCAGCATGGTGTTCGGCCAGCCTTGCATATGATTACCGATGGTCGCGATACCAATCCGATCAGTGCGCTGCGCTATTTAGATGACATTACGCCTTACCTAGAAGCGGCGAAGGGTGAAATCCATTCAGTGTTAGGTCGCTATTATGCGATGGACCGTGATCAACGCTGGGAGCGTACCGAAAAGGCATGGCGTGTATTGACCAGCGATGAAGATATGCCAACCGCTAGTAGTGCACGTATGGCGATCAACGCCTCTTATGAAGAGGTGCGTTCAGATGAATTCATCGACCCCGTGGTGATTCGCGGTACCGAACGTATTGCTGAAGGTGACGATGTCATCTTCTTTAATTTCCGTAATGACCGTACCCGGCAAATCTGTCAGGCCTTGATGGACGCAGACTTTGATCACTTCAGGCGCGATCATGGTGGTCTAGTGGCCATGCGCACGATGACTGTATTCCACGAAGGTTTTGATTGTCCGGTTATTTTTGCGACAGAACACCCAAAAGTAACGATAGGACAGGTGGTTAGTGATCTAGGCTTAAAGCAATTCCATTGTGCCGAAACTGAAAAATATCCGCATGTTACCTTCTTTATTAATGGTGGCCGTGAGACACCCTATGATGGTGAAACCCGAGCGATGGTGCCATCACCGAAGGTAGCGACTTACGATTTAAAGCCTGAGATGAGTGCGCGTGAAGTTGCCGATGAAGTTATTCAAGTGATTGAAGATGAAGATGATCATCTGATTATTGTGAACTTTGCGAATGGCGATATGGTCGGTCACACTGCGGTACCGGAAGCCATTATTGCAGCATTAGAGGCAATGGATGTGCAGGTCGGTCGAGTGCTAGATGCAGCGGTAAAGTATCAGGTGAATGTGTTGCTGACCTCAGATCATGGCAACTGCGATGAGATGGTGGATGCGATGACTGGCGAACCACACACCCAGCATACGACTAATCCAGTGCCCTGTGTCGTTATTAATAGTGGTGGGCCAGTCAAACTAATGAGTGGTCAGGGCCTAAGCAACGTCTCACCGACGTTGCTGGATATGATGAACATTGAGCAACCTGAAGCAATGCAGGCGCTGTCTTTAATCTTGCGCGACTAGGCGTCTAGTCAAAGGGATTCCACCAGCGCTTTTTCTTTTCTTCACCCTCTTTTTCTTCCTTTGCGGGTTCCTTTAGGCGCTGTTGCCTTTCGTATTCTTCTTCGGTCGGTGCTTGATAATTGTTGCTCAGTACGCGCGAGACCTCACTACTATTGGTTGCTGCATTCTCGTCTGCAGCCGCTAAGGTGCGAATGGCGCTAACAAGCTGTCCAATCTGGACGCCCTTACGTAACGGTATAGTGGTGTCATTGCCCTGCTCCATAGACTCAAACTTTCGTTGTAGTAAAAAGCGAATGTCTGGTGCAAATGCGGCCCATGGGTCGGCAGTGACGTATTTACGTTCGATTGCTGAGGATGTGATATCCAGTTTTTGCTGACCAAAAAAGAGCATACCAGCGCCTGATTCAACCACACGTAAACCGTCACGTGCGACTGAAAAGGCTACATCGACACACTTCACTACGCGTTGCTCGGCCT
Source organism: Proteobacteria bacterium UBA4575 (assembly GCA_002386945.1). GTDB lineage: Bacteria > Pseudomonadota > Gammaproteobacteria > UBA4575 > UBA4575 > UBA4575. The sequence goes on along the minus strand of DGKH01000011.1, from coordinate 842 downwards.
CAGGTGAGTTACCTGCGACCACACATTGGCGGGTGATGTAGTTTAAATGGGTGTCGGTGACATCGACCGAGCGGGCATCAATAGAGCCACGAATTTCCTGCACTGCCTTACGTAGATCAGCATTGACGCCGCCGGCATAGCCTTCCTGGTAGACAACTACAGGCTTTTGGTAAGGCTTATAAGTGCTTTTTTTCTCACTAGCGCCACTGAGGCTGCAAAGTTTGGTGATTTGGTCTGGCGTAAAGCCTTTATCCAGATAGAACTGCACCGTATCTGGCGTACATTCTGCAAAGGCCGTGATCGGACTAAGGATAAGGAGTAATACAGGGATCAGTTTACGCATGGTATTTATGGCCTGATGGGCGGCTTAATGACCGCAATGTTTAGGAATCAAGCGGCAAAGTGTAGAGGGTTTTGGGTAACTTCTCAATTTGAGTTATCACCAAATAGCGCGAAAGTTGAATTAAATCGTAGGCAAAAAAAAACGGACATCCGAAGATGCCCGCTTTTTGGTACGACAGGGGTTCTAACTTAGAACCACTGAACGATACCTAGTGCCCACATCTTGGCATCTTCGCCAACTGCAGCAGCTGAACCACCAATACCGAAGTCGTAGTTAGAAGCGTCTTCGTTATCAACCTTAGAGTAGGTTAGACGTAGCTCTGTACCAGCCGGCATTGTGTAGAACATACCGATGTTGTAAGCCTTAGCGTCAGAATCGTTAAGATCTGAACCGCCAACTTCTAGCTTGTCTGCGTCCATGTAAGAGAAACGCATGTCGAAACCGTTACCGAAAGTTTGCTTAGCAGAAACCATGAATGCATCACGTTCCACGTCTACAT
>DGKH01000082.1 GCA_002386945.1 Proteobacteria bacterium UBA4575 | reverse complement strand
TTTCATTTTCATTGATTACTCCTCGTTGAGTTTTACTGCTTTTTCATTCCTGATTACTTGCCAGGAAATTTATAATTATTATTGTGCAAAAGGCCATACACGCAGCTTTTGCTTGCTGCTAGCCCATAAGGCTGCAAATCCACCCGGCTCACGAATCAAGAGCACAATGATGATGGTACCGACAACAATCTTTGAGTTGTTCTCGATAAATGCGGTATCAATTGCGCCACCACCGAAGATAAAGTCACTACCTCGTGTAATTACAATTGGCCAAGCATAAACAAAGATCGCACCTAAGAATGAGCCTAGGATCGATCCTAAACCACCGACGATAACCATAAACATAACTAGGAATGAACGACGAAGGTTAAAGATCATGAAATCTAAATTACCGATGTAGCAGTAACAGTACATTGCACCTGCAACACCACAGTAAAATGTCGAGATAAAGAACGCCATCAGCTTAGTCTTAGCCACCGGAATACCGATAACCTTAGCGGCGATATCCATGTCACGCACGGCCATCCAGTTACGCCCAGTATTACTGCGAACTAAGTTCTTACAAGCCAATACTAGAAGAATAGTCACGGTGAGTGTTACCAAGTAACGCCCCTGTGAGCTATGCCAGAATGCTGCGTTGAATGGTGTGTTCTCTTGTCCAGGGAATACACGGTAATGATGCATTGGTAGTGAAACAACACCAGATGATGTGTAGTTCAGGAACCATGGGTATGCATTGAACACCCATTCTGCAAAGAACTGTGCTGCCAAGGTAGAAACGATTAAGTAGAAACCCTTAATACGCAAACTTGGTAGACCAAAGATGATACCTACACCGCCAGCAATCATTCCCGAAAGGAAGAATGCCAATGGAATAGTCATCCAATCAATGCGCAAGATAAGGTTGAATGCTGAGAATGCACCGAAGCACATAAATCCAGCCGTACCTAGTGATAACTGCCCGGTATAACCGACCGCAATATTAAGCCCAAGCGTCGCAACACCTAAAACCATGATTGGAATAAGAATTGCTGTAAACATGTAGTCACTAGCAAGTGCTGTCACTACAAAATACATAAAGGCTACAAAGAGCACTGCAAGCCAACGATCTTCCAATAATGGAAGCATGCGTCGATCTTTGCCGAAGCTTCCTACGAGTTTCCCTGCTTCACGATAAAACATTAACTATACCCTCTCAATCTCTTTCTCACCGAAAATACCGGTAGGGCGAACCATCAAGAATAGTAGCGCTGTGGTATATGCCCACCAATGCTCAATTCCCTGCCCACCGATCCATTCAGCTACGTAAATTTCACCTAATTTCTCACTCGCGCCGATAATCAAACCACCGACAATCGCACCAGGTATTGAAGTCAATCCGCCGATCAGAATAACTGGCAGACCTTTTAACACAGCTGACGTTAATGTGAAGGATACAGAAACACGATCACCCCAAAGTAAACCGGCAATCAAACAAATCACACCAGTAACTGCCCAAACGATAGCCCAAATGCGACTTAGTGGGATACCTACTGCCATGGCGGCTAGATGATCATCTGATACCGCACGTAACGATAAGCCAGTACGTGTGAATGTGAAAAACAAGGAGAGACCTAAAATCATCAATCCCGCAATACCTGCTGCCGCCATATCGAAGTAACTGACGATAATATCTAATCCCATCTCTGGAAACTTATCGATCAAGAAGATCGGATCGTTAGAAATACCTAGATTAACTCCATGCACCGCCGAGTCCCAGACACCTTGCGCAAGGCCTTCAAGGAAGTAGTTCAAACCAACCGTTGCCATAAACAGTGACAACAAAGATTGGTTAGCTAACGGTCTCATCACGGTACGCTCAATAATAATACCGAGCACCACCATAATCATCAGTGTAATTGCGAAGGCAACCCAGAAGTTGACCATACGTTCAGTCAAACTTACAAAGGTTAAGGCCGCTAAGAGCAACATTGTGCCCTGCGCGAAGTTGAATACTCCGGAAGACTTATAGATCAGTACGAAACCGATCGCTACCAGTGAGTACATAATGCCGGAGAGTAAACCTCCAACCAGTACTTCTATGAAAAACGCATAGTCCACGTAATATTTCCTTTCTACTTAATTATTAGTGACTAACGCCCAAGTAGGCGTCGATTACATCTTGGTTATTCATGACTTCGTCAGGAGCACCATCACCGATCTTCTTACCATAGTCGAGTACGACCACGTGATCGGAGATATCCATAACAACACCCATATCATGCTCAATTAACACGATAGTGGTTCCATAGTTACGGTTGATCTCTTGAATGAAACAAGACATATCCAATTTTTCTTCCATTGTCATACCAGCCATAGGCTCATCAAGCAGAAGCATTTTAGGCTTCGCTGCAAGTGCACGACCCAGTTCAACACGTTTTTGCAAACCATAGGCTAGAGAAGCAACTGGAGTCTTTCGAATAGACTGTAACCCCAGAAATTCAATAATTTCTTCAACTGCTTGACGATGTTCCAGTTCTTCTTTCTCAGCACGCCCGATGTTTAGTGCATGCTCCCAGAAGTTTGCCTTCATCATTAAATTACGACCTGACATGATGTTATCTAAAACAGACATGCCGGAGAATAAAGCGATGTTTTGGAAGGTGCGGCCGATGCCCATCACAGCAGCACTGTGAGGTTTCATCTTTGTAAACTCTTTGCCGTCGAAAGTAATTGTGCCTTCCTGAGGAATATAAACACCATTAATCACGTTAAGCATTGAGCTTTTGCCCGCGCCATTTGGACCAATTACTGAACAGATTTCACCTTCATAAACATTGAAGCTGATATCAGTAATCGCTTTTACACCCTTAAAGGACAAGCTAATGTCTTTTAGGACTAGGATTGATTTTTTATTATCTGGACTATTCATAGTTTAGTTCTTATGCAGTCTCTAATCTTAATTTCGCAACAAGCTCACCAGCGGAGTCTGTTACATCAAAGGTTGGCTCGCCAGCAAATAACGCTTCAATAATCTTCGAGTTATTTGTGCCAATCACTTGGCGACGAATCTTACGTGAACGAGTCATTTCACCTGCAGCTACGCTGAATTCACGATTCAACACAGTGTAACGCTTGATTGGTGGACAGTTACTGCCACCGACCTGAGTAATCTTAGTATTAAGATCACGTACACGTTCTGAAATAAGTTCTACCACTTCGGTCTTGGTTGCAAGCTCACGTAACCCAGTAAACTGGATCTGACGCATATCTGCCCAAGCACCAACTGTATCGCCATCAATAACGATAAGAGCGACCGAATGGTCACGTTGCTCACCTACCACTACCACATCCTTGATATATGGTGATGCCTTCAACGCGTTTTCAATTTGTTTAGGGATGAAATCAGCACCTGTGCTAAAGCTTGATTTGCAATCCACTCGCTCTAGTACTTTCAGGGTGTTGTTTGCAAACTCACCGATATCGCCAGTTTTAACCCAGCCTTCGGCATCCTTCGCCTGACCACTTTGTGCGACATCACCGTAGTAGCCTTTAAATGTGTTTGGACCTTTAAATGAGATTTCTTGATTGTCTAAAATCTTAATCTCAACACCACGTAATGGTGTACCTACAACATTCTCTTCACCGGTCAAAGCATCTTCGGTTATTTCCTGGACGCTAATGCAGCCTGCACTTTCTGCAGAGCCGTATGTTGTCTTGAGGTTAATACCTAGCGCACGGAAGAAATGGAATACTTCATTACTAACAATATCACCACCAACATAGGCGCTTTTAATGCGACTCAAACCATATAAATCCTTAATCGGCTCAAATACCAATTTAGAACCCAACCAAGTGCGTCCCTTATTCATCATGCCATCGAGATGCTTATCAATCATCTTCGATTTTGAGCTCGCTGCACGCGAATTAATTTGACTGTAGATAGCCTTAAAGAAGTGTGGCGGACCATATAAAAAGGTAGGCCCAACTTCACGCATATCAGACATCGTCGTCTCGTTACTTTCTGGACAGTTAATGGTATAGCCTTTAATCATCCATAGTGTATAGACGTAAAATAAAGCACTTGAGTAAGACAGTGGTAAATAAGCGAATACTTCTTCTTCTTCACCCAACTTCTCTTGCTCAGCAAAAGCTTGGCCAATCGTGAGGAAATTAGAATGAGAAAGGACTGCACCTCTAGGTGTACCTGAGGTTCCAGAGGTATAGACGATAAAGGCGTCTGTATCTGGAGTAACCTGTGCTACCGCTTGCTGCAGGTGGTTAGGATTCTGACTTGCGAAAGCCTCACCGCCCTTCTGCATCTCAGCAAAGCTAATCAGCTGATCTACCTTATAATTCTCGATGCCGCGGGTATCTACGTAAACCACTTGGGTTAACATCGGTAACTCACCTAGCAGAGGTATTACTGAGTCAGCTTGTTGTTGATCTTGCAGCACAACAAATTTGGCTTCGCAATTCACAAGCATGCCGCGAAGTTCTTCGCTATTAGAGTCAGCATGTAGAGGTACTGGAACCGCCCCTAAACTCTGTGTCGCCATTATTGCGAAAAATAGTTGCGGCACGTTATTGCCGATGACAGCTACTCGGTCACCTGCTTGCAAGCCTTTTGCGGCAAAACCGTTAGCAAGCGTAGCAACTTCTGCTGAAACCTCTTGCCAGGAATACGCATTCCAAATGCCGTATCGCTTCATACGAAGGGCAGTATGACTCGCGCGTTGAGTTATATGCTGCTGTAGTAAACTGGGAAATGTTTCCATATTTCGTTACTTATAAAATTCTAATTATTAGAGCGCTTGGCCTTAAATACACCGCGGACAAGACATGCAATTACATAGCCTTGATAGATGCAAGAAAGTGCCTAGCACGATTAACAGTAATATATTTTTAACGTGAAATTTCGGCTGTTTAAGAGACACTATTATTATAATTTTTTTATGTGTCAGCCAAGAGGGTTTTTTGTCCACTCTTCAAACATCGCCCGTAGGCAATATGCATAAAGTACACCAACGTGACACGGAATACCAATAGTTTTTTGAATAAAAAGATATACTAAATTCCTTTTCTAAGAAGCTTTTTTTAACATAATTACCGCACCCATTAGAAGACAGGATTTACACTTTAAACACTATATATAAAGCATTATAAAAAACAAATGCAATAAAACCAAAGCCAAATAATCTCTTAGCCTTAACCTTACTTAGGCATAAATTCCAAGCACTACTTTTGGTCGATGGCTCCTTGGCTGTGGGCCCATGATAATAGCCCATTGTCACGCCCTACTTCTCACATGCCTAATTAAGTTAAACCTCATAGCTAGAGGTAATTTATCGCTATAGGTATAACCCCTCCAAACAACAGTCACACAACACGGGGCAAACTTGCTCCAGCCATACGATCTCTCTATACTGTTTTTAAATACAGTGTTTATAAAAGCAGCTATAGGCCTCGACAACATGGATAAGCTCACCATACGACAACAACAAGTTTTAGATCATATCCAAAAATACCTTGATGACTCTGGCTTCCCACCAACCATTGCCGAACTTACTCAGGCACTAAAGATTCGTTCAGCCAATGCCATACGTGATCATTTACGTGCCTTAGAACGCAAAGGGGCCATCAAACTCACTGCCGGTGCATCTAGAGGCATTCGATTATGCCTACAAACAGAAGACACTATCGTCAGCCTACCAATCATCGGACAGATCGCTGCTGGCGCCCCCATCCTAGCGACTGAACACATCGAAGGCTATCAGCAGATCGGGCACTCTTTATTTACACCATGCCCTGATTATTTATTACGGATTCACGGCATGAGTATGTGCAAGTCCGGCATTTTAGATAGCGACCTACTTGTGGTGCATAAAACCTCGGTCGCACAAAACGGACAGATCGTAGTCACACGGCTTGACCAAAAAGTCGCTGTACTCCGTTTCAAACAGACACTCGATATGATTCATTTACACACTGAGGGCGATGATTCCTCAAAGACCGATTACACCTTATCTGATGCCGAGTTAGTGATTGAAGGTGTGGGTATTGGTGTGATTCGCAATGAACTTACGTAATAAGACGCTTTATTCATCGGTCTGGACAATGTGGATGCTGCCGCATTTAAAACAACCACCACACAAGCCCTCTTACACTGGGGCTAAACTTAAGATTGCTATTAACTAGAAGCAGCCTCGATAACATATTCTTTCGGCTTGCATTAAGGCTGTGGTAAAGGCTTTAATAAGCCCATAATGAAGCTCCAGAATAATCTCATCAAAGTGCTTAAACAGCTGTCATGCGCCTGAAATTCAACACGCCGCTTCAATACGCCCTTTTACTCATAAGCATCCTGCTGCTCAGCTTATATATCAAAGACAACCACTTTACAGACAATGCTTTAACTCAAATTGAGAAACGAGGTGAGCTCAACATCGTCACGCGCAATTCAGCAACAACCTATTACTATCGTGACGAAGAACCAACAGGGTTTGAATATGACCTAGCGAAGGCATTTGCCAACGAATTAGGTGTCAGTGCAAGCTTCACCACACTCGAACATTTTGACAGCATACTCCCAGGATTAGAAAGTGGCCGCGTCGACCTTGCTGCAGCAGGTACAACCATTACTACTGAACGCAAAAATCTGGTCAACTTCAGTATTCCATATAATGAGATTTCACAGCTACTGCTATACCGCGCTGGAGAATCAAAACCAACTGCCATTGAAGACCTGCGTGATTCAACTATCGATGTATTAGATAACAGCAGTCATCATGACCAACTGATTCAGCTCAAGGAGCGCTACCCGTTCTTGAACTGGCGCTCACATTCAACCCTGGATATAGAGCAATTATTTAACAAACTAAATTATGGCGAAATTGATTATCTAATTTGCGACTCTATCGACTTCAACTTAAATAAACGCTTCTTTCCACAGTTACGCAAAGGCTTCACCATCAGCACCGCAGAATCTTTAGCTTGGGTGTTCCCTAAAGGTAAAGATGATTCCCTTATCAATAAGGCCAATGAATTTTTAGAGAAAAGCAAAGACAATGGTTTTTTAGAGGAGCTCCATGAAAAGCATTTCGACCATGCCGATGGACTAGATTATGCTGGCTCAGTAACTTTCTTTCATCACACTAAAAATCGCCTATCTAAACTAATCCCAATCTTTAAACAAGCCGCTGAAAAGCATAAACTAGACTGGCGCTTAATTGCGGCCATCAGCTACCAAGAGTCCCATTGGAATCCAAAGGCAGTCTCTCCTACCGGTGTGCGTGGCCTAATGATGCTGACTCAAAACACAGCAAAACAATTAGGCATCAAGAATCGGCGTGACCCCGTACAAAGCACTGAGGGTGGAGCCCGCTATTTTGTACGTATGAAAGGAAAATTACCTGATCGAATTGCAGAACCTGATCGCAGCTGGTTAGCATTAGCAGCCTACAACATAGGCTATGGTCACCTAGAAGATGCCCGCATAATTACTGAGCGTAAAGGTGGCAACCCAGACCGTTGGGCCGATATAAGAGATTCATTACCTTTATTAGAAAAAAAGAAATGGTATAAAAAGACACGCTATGGTTATGCACGAGGCCGTGAAGCAGCATTGTATGTACGTAACATTCGAAATTACTACGACCTTTTGAACTGGAAGTTTAAAACAGAGCCACCACAAGACTAGTTTTCAAACCATAAGCAACTAATAAGTTGCTACATCAGCCACGCTTAGCTCTAAAGAAAGCCTGTA